>BQIX01000529.1 GCA_021604145.1 Nitrospirales bacterium | reverse complement strand
TTACACGGTGAGGTTATTCGGTGGACACTTCATGAAAGGGTAAGTATAATCTACTGAGAGCTGGCGTAGCTCAGTTGGTAGAGCAGCGGTTTTGTAAACCGCCGGTCGGGGGTTCAATTCCTCTCGCCAGCTCCATATTAGAGTCAAGATCCTACCTACATCTGTAGACTTGCCTTCATCCCCCCTAAAATTTGATGTGCAACATCAACGGTTACTATCTCTCTAGCCACCCCTATTTTTCTTCGATGAGAAAATTTTTCCGTGTTTAAGGCTTGAGCAGTTGAGACACAGGTGGAATCAGAGTTTATTCGAACTACAACAGACCAAACGGCTCACAATATTCATTGCCTCACACAAAGCCAACTCACAAAGAACGATCTCATTACTTATGAATAGAAGATTGCCTAAATATGATTGCTCGTTTGCAACGATGCTCCTGATCGTGCAGCCGATAAAATCTGATGAATAAATTTCAACTTTTCTATGACGGGTGGAACAAGAACTTCTGGCATCAGGTCAATCAGACCCATGGCACGATTCATTTCGTTCAGCATCGTGCCCAAGTTTTGATAAGATTTTATCATCGTCATGAATTCAGCCTGAGTTGGATCGATGCCGACTTCAGAAAAATTGTGCCTTGCTGTGTCTAGCACACTCACCATGGCAAGATATTTCGCAAACGTTTCCGCAAAATCTTCCCACGGGTGCATCGTGGCATAGGCACTGATGAAGTTCTCTTGCCAATTGTTGGGAGGCCCGTCCTGATAATATCGTTCCAGCGCTTCCGAATAGGTCGGGGTTTGGTAATCCCCGAATACCCGAATAAAGGCCTCTTCTTCTTTGTTTTCTATCAACATTTCCCAGTAATAATGACCAATCTCATGTCGAAAATGCCCAACAATGGTTCGATGGGCCTCCCCAAAGGAGACACGTAATTTTTCCCGCTCTACGTCTTCGGTTTCCTGAAGATTGATCGTGATTTTACCATGGTCATGACCGGTGTAGACCTGCTCATGATCTCCCATGGGTTTCCATTGATTGCCAGGAAAGTTCGTATCAGCCTTGAAGTCAAATGAAAGAGCTGGCTGAATACCGTCTTCAGTTTTTCCGTAAGGCAGCCCCAAAGAATCCAATGAATAGAGGAGGCGTCTTTTAGCTGTTTCAAGTCGATACCAACGTTCTCGATTCCCCTCGACAGAAAGATCGGGAATCGTGTCGTTATAACGACAATAATCGCACAAACTTGAACTCGACACTTCATTGGAGTTCGCAACAATACAGCGATTGCATACATGTTCGACTTCATAATTATGGCATTTAACGAGTGAGGCCTGGCATTCTGTAAACCCACATTGCAAGGTCCCGTTTGGAGAGAGAAGCAAGCCTGTCAATCGCTGACATGCTGGACACCAGCCAACTTCTGAATTGCATGCCACACATTGGGTGTTTTCAAAAAATAGAGTATTACTGCAATGACACGTATATTTATTCATAGAATGTATTCCTTTTATTAATAGACCTGTTGCCGAAGAAACTCACCACATCAGGGCCGCCTTGTCCATCCTGCATTATACAAGATTTTGGACCATCCGTTGAGAGACCTACATTGCTTTCGCCCTGTAGACGGATACGACTCTCGAGATTTCAGGTATACCGTCCTTTAACTGTCAAAAGGCTCATAACATTTCAAGCAGTTGTACCCTCCTCTCAATTCTGGTATGAAGAGAAAGGTTCCTCACATACTGAAGATTGACAATCTCTTACCAGTTGAACATTCTGCGCTGCATATTTTCGAAAGCCATCACTTCACATTTCACGGTGAATCAATCCAACCCCATTGCGCTCACTATTTATTCACTCTGTATCTCGTCGGAGTTATAAGGAGCACGAATGAATAAAACGTCGTCAAAACCTCAGGCCGCTCCTCGCTGGACATTGGCTGACCTTCTTGCTCACCCAGACAAGGACTTTGAAAACCTATGCCGTCAGCAGGAGCGCCAAGTACGTCAACTTGAACGTCTGCGGCCTCGATTGAAACAGGATATCTCCTCCACACTCTTTAAACAGGCCTACCAGTTGAAAGAATCCATTGCTGAAATTGCAGCAACCCTCTATGCCTTTTCTTTTCTTTGGTTTGCAGAGAATACGCAACAACAATCATCACGAGCCTTCCAAGCCAAGGTTCGTGAACGGCTCACGAAGTTTGACAACCGTATCCTCTTCTTAGACCTTTGGTGGCAGGGGCTCGCCCCTCGCCACGCAAAACCCCATCTTCGTCAAGCAGGCTCCCTTCAGTATTACCTTGACATGCTCACTCGTTTAACACCTCATACGCTGAGCGAAGCCGAAGAACAGGTCATTACGGTGAAAGACAGTACTGGTCGAAGTGCCATTGAAATGTTGTATGGCGTCTTGACGACGGGATTCAAGTTCTCCCTTAAAGTTGATGGAAAAGTTCTAACTCTGACACGTGAAGAATTAACCACCCATGTCCGCCACGCCTCAGCCCAACGTCGACAGGCCGCCTATCAAGAATTGTTCCGTGTCTACTCGGATCATCGCGACATGCTTGGGGAAATGTATAAATCACTGGTGTTGGATTGGAAAAATGAAGGCGTCACCCTTCGTCAGCATCGGACACCAATCGCCGTTCGAAATATGGCCAACGATGTTCCCGATCAAGCCGTGACGGCCCTTCTCAGTACCTGCAGAAAAAATGCTGGAATTTTTCAACACTATTTTCGTCTCAAATGCAAACTCCTTAAGAAAAAAACGTTCACGCGATATGATCTGTATGCACCACTTCAAACGTCTTCAACAGAATACTCGTTTCCGCAAGCATGGAAGATGGTTAAGGAGTCGTATCAACATTTTTCTCCTGACGTCGCACAACTGGCAACACGCGTCATTGAGGAACGGCATCTTGATGCGCAAATTCGTCCAGGAAAGATGGGGGGCGCATTTTGTTACAGTGTCACGCCCCGCCTCACCCCCTATGTCTTATTGAATTTCAATGGCCAGCCACGGGACGTCTCAACCCTTGCACATGAACTTGGCCATGCCGTGCATGGCATGCTTGCCCATCAACATTCGGTGTTGACCTTTCATTCATCGCTCCCTCTTGCGGAAACCGCGTCAATTTTTGGCGAACAATTGTTGTCAGAGAATTTTTTAAGTCAAGAACGAAAGATCAAAGCGAAACAAGCGCTCTTGATGACGCAACTTGACGATCTCTATGC
>BQIX01000528.1 GCA_021604145.1 Nitrospirales bacterium | reverse complement strand
GCGATATTTGCCTATGATATCGGAACCGCCATTGACTTAGATCAAGCCGACCAGCGTATTACGGCCACAAAAAAACGCGATCGACTCAAACGACAACGTTCTGCCCCGCAGTATTTTGATTATCGGCCTCCACCACTCCGCATCAGCGAAGACGTAGAATCCTTAAAAATTGGAGACACCTTCACGCGACCTTCTGTCGATGTCGTGTTGTATGACTTTGGTGCCGTTTCTGTTATCTACTCTATTCCTCTCCAGGGTTCATTTGATGCGCTACTCCCACTCAGTGAAGCACTCTATGAAAATGTGCTACTGCTCGATGAATCTCGGCAACGAGTCAATCTTCTTGTTAAGACCATTGCCACTGCCGTTGAAAAACCAAATATTGCCGCCTTTGTCGAAGATTACTTGATTTTTCACATCGAAGCGACCCAACCGATCTTCACCGCAACCGATATTGTTACGACATTGAGTCCAGCGATCGCTCAAATTCTTCGTTGCGAACGCGAGCCCTTATCTGACCAGGAAGTGCACGACTCAACCTCCTACCATATTGCATTTGGGAAAAATGACATTTCCTTCATTGATTGGAATGGCGCGTTGGTCTATGGAGAGGAGATGGAGGATGTCTGTGCCGTTCTCGAATTCGCCAATGTTGAACTTCTTGAACGACGATATCTGGACGACCAATTGGATAAGGCATTGGATCAAGTCTATGAATCGCTCACCAAATATCAGTGGCAACACTTTCGCTGGCCAGGCTCTTTTCATACCGATCTTCGTGGAATTGGACAGTTACAAGTTGATAGTGCGATTCTGTTTGAGCGTGTCACCAATGCGTTAAAATTGCTCGGCGATCAATATCTGGCTCGCGTCTATCGCCTGACCTCACAGCGTTTCCATTTAGAGGGATGGGATGCCGGCATTCATCGAAAACTCGAAACGATTGCCAGTGTGTATGAAAAACTGGCGGATCAAACGGGTAACCGTCGAATGGAGGTCTTGGAATGGATTATTATTATTCTCATCACGGTATCCATCCTTCTCCCGTTTATCCCAGGATTTCCAGGTTACTAATTGACACTGCTCATGCCTGATTGGACCGTTCTTGTCGCAGTCTTTATATCCGGGGCATGCCTGGCCTGGCTCATTGCGAGCACACGAACGAAATCCACTATGACATCCGCTCTTGGGCACGAAAAACAGCAACGTGCAGCCGCAGAGTCTCGAATCGAGGAACTGCGGCAACAGCTCACCGCCATTCAAGCCGAATGTCATCAGGTTCGCGAACACTACATGGACAGCGAAGCGGCCAAAATTTCTGCCGAGACCAAATATGAAGAAGCCACTCATCATCTTTCTCAACAGCATGCACTCCTCGAGGAAACAAAATCCACACTTTCAGATACCTTCCGATCTCTCGCTGCCGAGGCCCTTGCAGGTAATAACAGGGGGTTTTTGACTTTAGCAGAAGAAAAGTTTAAGGCGTTACGAGATGAAAGTTCAAATGATCTGGAACAGAAAAAGTCTTCGATCGACGCGCTCGTACAGCCTCTAACACGACTGCTCTCTACCTATCAGCAGGAAACCAAAGAACTGGAAAATAAGAGACTTCGGGAGCTCAGTACTGTCGGAGAGCAATTACGACAAGTTGCGCTCACTCAGTCGACTCTCCAAACCGAAACCGCGAAACTCGTCAACGCCCTTCGTTCGCCACAAGTCCGAGGCCGATGGGGGGAGATTGCCCTTCGGAAAACAGCAGAACTGGCCGGCATGTCTGCTCACTGCGATTTCGTTGAACAAAAAAATGTGGCCACCGCAACAGGCCATCTTCGTCCTGATATGGTGGTCAAACTTCCAGCACAACGGGAAGTCGTGATCGACTCCAAAGTGCCGTTTAGCGCCTTTTTAGAGTCCCTCGAAGCCACAAACGATGACGAACGTAACCGCGCACTGTCACGCCATGCTGCGCAAGTGAAACAGCATGTCAATCAACTCGCGTCGAAAGAATACTGGGATCAGTTTCAAGCCTCTCCAGAGTTTGTGGTGCTGTTCATCCCTAATGATTCCTTTCTCGCCGCCGCTGCTGAACGTGACCCGTCACTCATCGAATCAGCCATGAGTCAAAACATCGTCATCGCGACACCCACGACGTTTATTGCCTTACTGAAAGCTATCGCCTATGGGTGGAAACAGGAACAGATCACCGCAGATGCCGAACGCATTAGTACGTTAGGACAAGAACTTTCGGAGCGTCTGGGTGTGTTAGTAGACCATTTCATCAAGGTTGGCGGATCTCTGAGTAAGGCCGTCGAAGCCTACAATGCTTCCGTCGCCTCCCTCGAAAGCCGTGTGCTACCCTCTGCGCGAAAATTCCAGCAACTAGGAGCCGGCAGTAAAAAGGACATCGAGGAACTTCAACCCATTGATCAAAATCTACGCACACTCGCCCCAGACGAAAGAATGTCTCAGGCTTCAGATAGGTCACGACCCTAACCTGAATCCTGTTTAATATAAAAAGACCTCAGTCATCGAGTCTCTCGATTATCAATTTAGCTAAAGATCCTTGTCAGTTTACAAACGGTTGGGGCATGCTCAGCAATACTCGGTTAACTTTTCGCTAGGATTTTACCGAATGCCATGAAAGCCATGATCCTTGAACAGGAAGGGGATGCCTCAAAAAACCCTCTTCGTCTCATGAATCTTCCCGATCCTCAACCCGGCCCAGGACAAATTCGAGTCAAAGTCCAGGTCTGTGGCGTGTGTCGAACTGATCTCCATATCATTGAAGGCGAATTACCCCGTTCAACCAGGCCTATTATCCCAGGCCATGAAACGATTGGTATTATTGACCAAATCGGGCCTCAGGTTCATCATCTGAAAGAAGGAGATCGGGTTGGGATTGCCTGGCTTCAACAAACTTGCGGACACTGTGAATTTTGCCGAAACGGTCGTGAGAATCTTTGCGGACACGCAAGATTTACCGGCTACCACGTTCATGGAGGATACGCAGAATATGCAGTGGTTCCGGAACACTTTGCGTATCCAATTCCGTCTATTTTCAGTGCTGAAGAAGCCGCGCCACTCTTATGTGCCGGCATTATTGGCTATCGAGCGCTTCGACGCAGCCAAATCAAGCCAGGACAACGCCTGGGACTGTATGGATTTGGCGCGTCCGCCCATATCACCATTCAAATAGCGCGTCACTGGGGATGTTCCGTTTATGTGTGTTCGCTTCGAGAGGA
>BQIX01000527.1 GCA_021604145.1 Nitrospirales bacterium | reverse complement strand
GATTGATAATATACTGTGACGTTTTTGTTATCGCCAAGCATTATGCTGAGGTTGCCAGCACCTTCGCAAGGGTTAGGCAGATTGATGCTCCGGTCGAAGGAGATCAAAAACGGTTTTCACAGGATTGAAGGTGCTGGCGGGAACTTCCACAAATAGGGTGTTCCATAAGGCCATCGCGCCATTCCAAAGCCCTGGCAATTCAAGGGCCTTTAAGTCTCGTCCTTGATAGGATTTCATCGAAATAAACCCTGTCTCTGGGTTAGTAAAGCAGGGCAAGTCGAATGGTTGTCCTTGAAAGTTTCTCACTCCACAAACCAAATCTACCGGATTAAAGTGCGTCGAAGATTTCAAAATGGCTTGTTGATCTTCTGAGTGAGGATCGACTTGCGATGACTCGACAATTTGTAACGAGTGTGAACCATCATGATGCGTCACCCAAAAAGGACCTCCGCCTGGTTCACCGGTATTGGGTACCATTCCGCACACGCGTATCGGTCGATTGAGTTGTTCGAACAGTAGCTGTTGTCGTGTCCTCACCGATTGCCGGTTTTTCTTATCTCCTATCGAAATGCCGAATGTATGTTCAGCGAAAATTGCGATGTCCTGTAGCTGTTTTTCATTGCTCACCTCTTGAGAGAGCGTGTTCAGATGTTGAAACAATTGATGTTGAATCGACACGAGGTACCCGCCCAAGGCCATCTTATACCGGTTTGGTTGATCCACGAGCTGTTGCGGAACGACATTATCAATATTTTTGATGAAAACAATATCTCCTTGAAGAAGATGAAGATTATGAAGGAGTGCTCCATGTCCCCCAGGTCGAAAGACGAGTGATCCTGTCGAGTCTCGAAAGAGACGGTTTTCAGTGTCAACGGCAATCGTGTCCGTCGATGACGACTGATGTGACAATGTCACATCAAGTTGGACGTGTTGACCTTCAACTCGATGACGAATCTGTCTCAGATGTTCATCAATGAGCTGTTCATGATCTGGCGAAACGGTAAAATGAATTCGTACGGTTCCAGAAGCATCTTGAGCATAGACACATCCTTCAGCAAGGTGCTCTTCAATCGGCGTACGAGCATGATCGGGATAGTGATGAAATTTCAATAGACCTTTCGGAAGGTTTGCGTAATTTAATCCGGGAGCGTGTAGAAGGGTTTGCAAGACGGTTTTCCAATTTTGACCATTCGCCACGATTCCTTGATCGGTTAATTGGGCTTGGAGGTCATCATAAAATGGAAAGGTTTCTAATTGTTGAAAGAAAAGTTGTAGGGCCTTTGAATCTTTACTGTGCAAAACAAGGTCTTCCAGTGCTGTCGATGTCTTCTCCCCTTGGTGGTCTTCAAGTGCTGTGAGTAGGGTTTTGAACATTCGGCTGGCAGCACCTGAAGCCGGGACAAATTTCGTCACGCGTCCTGACGAAAGCACCTCTTGGAAAATGTTCGCATAGGAATCAAGAGTATCGGAGCTGAACCGTGTGATGCCGTCGCCAATCGTACAGGGTCGATCAAGCGTGATATACGGAATGCCCTCACGGAAGGTTTCGAGCTGCCGCTGAATCTGTTGAACCGTGATCCCTCTGTCGTTGAGAACTTCTTGATCGGCTTTCGTGATTGTGAACATGTGAAAAATCAGAAATTGTACGGATGTCCTAAGACAATTACGATACGAGAGAGTAGTCGTGTTCTTGAATTGTTCAAAAGCCGCAAGCCTCTATGATTTTAGGGAAAGGGGTAAGAGTTGTCGAGGTTCATCAACAAAAAATTAAATCAATGAAGGAGGAAGAATTTCTTGGTCAACGGTGTTACTCGTCAGCGCCCCCTTTCATGTATCCCAATCCAATTTTCAGGGCTCGACGAGTGACTTCTGTCCATCGATTTTCTGGGTATTCAGCCAAGACTTTCGCCGAATTGGGATCTTGAATTATCAGGTCGGTGATTTTGATCATGCCATCTTCTATTTTTACATCGGCCACAGATCGTCTCCTTTTATGAACTCGCAACATCTATATGAGGCATAATGATTGAAGATCTTCTCACACAGACCACGCTGGATAGTTTTCTTGACAGGTTTCGAACTCGATGATAGCATTTTTCTTAAGTGAGACGCGAATTTACATCACTTTGTCACGGGACAATTGGTCAGGCGTCCATATTTAATCACTGGCGATAAGATCACCATGAATAGATCTCTTCAGCGATCGCGACGATTACGGTCGGTATTCTGGTATTGTCTTCTTGCTCTAAGCATGAGCGCATGCGGTGGGCCTCCTACCTGGGTCAAGGAGGGATCGGGGGCCTTTAACAAAGAAGGCTCTAAGTCTATTTATGGTGTTGGTTCTATCGTTGGTGTCAATAATGAGCCTCTGGCGTGGGAGGCCGCTGAGAATCGATCTCGCGCTGAGCTTGCCAGAACATTTGAAACCTACACTGGCTATTTGATGGAAGATTATGCGGCGGCGACGACTGCCGGTGATTTTACGAAAACGGCGGAAGAACAAAATGTCGAACGTGCGATTAAGACCGTAACCACGGTCACGATGAATGGCGTTCGTCCAATTGATCGTTATAGAGATGAGGAGTCTAACAGCTATTTTGTCTTGACCAAACTTTCATTTAAAGATATGCAAGAGGCCTTGCAGGAAGCCAAAGAGTTAAGCCGTGAAGTGAAAGAATATGTCAAGGACAATGCTGAGCGCCTCTTTAAGAAACTCGAGAAAGAAGAGGCCAAGCGTTAGTGTTTCCTCGAAATTGAGGATTGGCGAAAAAAATTATGATGATTTCTGACAACACATCAGTGATGAGGCGTCTCATTTTCCGTGCGGTTTTTGCCTTCACGCTGCTGTTGTGTCTGTCTCTGGTAGGCTGTGGGTCAGAAAAAAAAGTGACCCGCGTTGATACAGGACTGGTGACGGATTTTAGTGGACGTTGGAATGATACGGACTCCAGAATGGTCGCCGAGACTATGATCCAAGAAATGATTTCTCGTCCATGGCTCGAGAACTTCAGCCGTGCCGAAGGACGTCAGCCTGTCGTCATTGTTGGCTCAGTTTTGAACAAGAGCAACGACCATATCAATGTCCAAACGTTTATCACAGACCTAGAACGAGAGATGACCAATTCACAGCGAGTCACATTTGTGGCCGCGAAGAGCGAACGGGACGAAATTCGTGAAGAACGACGCGATCAAGCGGTGCATTCTCGAGAAGATACCCAGAAAGGGCCAGGCCAGGAAATTGGAGCC
>BQIX01000526.1 GCA_021604145.1 Nitrospirales bacterium | reverse complement strand
TTTTGCGGGCAACAAAGGCTTACTGAACGCGGTCCTGGGGTTTCAATATTGGCGGGAAAAGTATGTGGCCCGGAGCGTCAGACAGCTTGAATGTACGTCGGTTGGAACATTTTGTCGTGCGGCTGGAACGGAATCATTTGTGGGAACCAAGGCCATTACCAATACCGTTCAATGGACGTCCTTACGGGTCGGTGGTGAAGGGTCAATAACGTTTTGGGATCGTCTGACGCTCGAAGGGGAGGCGATTGCACTCCCGCTTGCATGGCTTAAGAACGAAGATATTCATCATTTACGAACGGATCTTCGCGGCAATCCCAGTTTTAAGATGAGCGGGCTCGGATATGGTTTTAACTTAGAAGGCGGGGTAAGACTTCGGATATTCGATCAATTCTTCATTCACGGAGGCTATCGTTATTGGTGGCTCACCGTTCAGGATGGTGATTGGGAAAACTATCCGACTTCCGGCAATGGTTCCACTGCCAATCTCAATGAATTCCGTACCTTCCGGCATGGGGCTACGTTTGGTGTCAGCTATCGGTTTTAGGCCCCGACGTTGATCATGTTTTGACCACCATGTACCTCCGTCTATTTTTCTCTAGATCATACCTCGTCTAACTAGGACTTCACATGGAATATTCAGTTCCCCTCCCTATAGATCAAATCGTTTGAGAGAAACGGACGTTTTGCCTTGATGAGGTGTTTAAGGAAGGGTGTCGAGTATTTAAGAAATATTATTTTAGATTCGTTCTATTGTGCTTTCCAGCACTCCTACTAAGAAACCTCTGGTCCACATTGTTCCCAATGTATGGGTTTATTGGTGAAGCAATTTTCTGGTCATTCCTTCCTGTTTGTCTCGCATTCCTGATATGGGAAATTTTACAAGATCAGGTTGGAAATTTTGCTAGCAGCGTTCCGCATTGGACAGTATTCAAGAATCCTTTGTTCTGTGGACTCATACTCACGTTTGCCGGATTTGTATTTGATTGGCTTCATGGGTTATTTCAGAAAGAATTGTCTGGGAAAGAAGAGGTCATCTGAGAATTATTATCTGCACTCAGCATCGGCTTTTTCGGTGTGTTGGCCCTTGGGCTTCTTATTTGTGGCTCAATCAGCATTCTGTTTATTGCTGATCGTGGGGTGAGTGTTCAAGCAGGATTAAAAGTTGGTCTTCAGAGTATTAATCATCTGACCGGAAAAATATTCTTACTTTACTTGGGGTGGGGGATCAATGCGGTTATTTTGCAATGACTGTAGGAGGGTTGGGGAGTTTAATTGCAGCCTTTGTTTTTCTTGAATATCTATTTGTGATCACGTTACAAAGTCCATTGGAACTAAGCAACTTGGCAGAAGATGTTTCCGATGATACAGGCAAGGTAACGTTAAACCTGTTTATATTACTTTTAGAGTACGTAGGTATGGCTGTTGGATATGCCATTGGCTTGTGTACATTAGCCGTGGCATAGGCCCAAGTGTTTGGGCTTCCCGACTACACGCCAAGTGTCAGCGTTTCAAAGACGTGAGTTTCTGCTTACAGATTGTGTTTAGGAGAGGCTCTCGATAGACTATGAGGGGTGTGAATTCTATTTAATAGAGATATATTATGAGTCTTGCTCTCAAACAATTAGTGGGAAAAGTGAAAACTGATGAACGGGTTTTGGCTATTCTTTTATATGGGAGTCAAGCAAGGGGAGATGCCCATGCACGATCGGATACAGATGTCTGTCTAGTGCTTGATCCAGACTATGATGTGCCCGATGAACAGATCAATGTTCGCCTGAACTATCTGTCTTCCTTTGACCTCGACCTTCATGTCTTTCAAGCTTTGCCATTGCCTGTTCGTTCTCGTGTCCTAAAGGATGGGGAAGTTCTCTTTTGCCGAAATAGTGATCAACTCTACGACATTGCCCTACGAACAATTCGCGAATATCGCGACTTTCGTCCACGCTATCAGTTGTATCTGAATCAGGTTGCCAATGCTTGATCGCGACCGGATTTTATCAAAAATTTCAGCGTTGGATGAATATTTGCAGGAACTCGAGCAAATCGTTCCTGGAAAATTCTCACAGTATGTGGCTTCAATAGAAAAACGCCGTGCGTGTGAGCGATTGCTGCAAATTTTAGTAGAAGTTGTGTTAGATATTTGTGGGCTCTTTGTCAGTGGCCTCCAGCTCGGCTTACCTCATGAAGACAACGATCTATTTAACAAACTTGAAAAAAATGTAGTGCTCTCAAAAGACCAGGCTGAACTCCTGCGATCGATCAGGGGATTTCGGAATATTGTGGTCCATGAATACGGCGGGATCGATGATGCTGTTGTCTATAGGATCGCTACGACAAGACTTCAAGATTTTCGCACTCTCAAGCATACTTTTCTTGAAACTCTACAGAAATTCGACCAAAAGTAAGCGAAGTTTTTCCTTCCACGTACCCATTCCTTTTACCCCAATAAAAAATCAAAGTCCGATTTGCTGATACCGGTGCCGGCGCCTCGTTGAGTTGAGCCTTCCATCACGGCTTCATACAGGGCGAGTTTGTGTTTTTTGAGATCCATCATTTTCTCTTCGATCGTGTGATGCATGAGAAAACGCATGATGGAGACTTTCTGTTGCTGACCGATTCGGTGCGCGCGGTCCGAGGCTTGATTTTCGACCGCGGGGTTCCACCAGGGGTCGAGGTGAAAGACATAGGAGGCTTTGGTGAGATTCAGTCCTTGCCCACCAGCTTTGAGGCTGAGCAGGAAAACTGCTGGACGTTCATGTTCCTGAAACTCTTGTACTAATTTCTTTCGGGTTTTGGTTGGCGTGGAGCCGTCGAGCCGGCTATAGGGGAGGTGGTGGGTCTTAAACTCCTGTTCAACGAGATCTAAGAATGAGGTGAACTGGGAAAAGACTAATGCGCTATGACCTTCATCCAGTAGTTCGTATAATCGATCAAGTAAACAAGTGATTTTTGGGGAAGAGTCGGTGCTTGTCGGATTGAGCAGGCGAGGGGACAAGCAGATTTGCCGAAGTTTCAAGATAGCCGTTAAGGCAATAATTCGTGCTTGGGCTGCAGTTTTTGTCCGATAGGCATCTTCAATTGTCGGTCGAATCTGCGCAATGGTGTGCTGATAGAGCGATTTTTGCCGGTCGGTGAGATCGAGATAGACATCGGTTTCAATTTTAGGCGGAAGTTCTTTGAGCGTTTCCGATTTGGTTCGACGGAGCACAAATGGTTTCGTTCGTTGAAGGAGTTGTTCCACCTTCGGAGGTTCATGCGT
>BQIX01000525.1 GCA_021604145.1 Nitrospirales bacterium | reverse complement strand
CTCTTCAAGACGCCGCCATAACACCTGACCGATAAATCCCGTACCTCCTGTTAAGGCAACTATTCGGGACATGGTCAGGGCAATGACGTGTGGCGAATAATGATTAGAGAGAAGCTAAACTCTCAGAAGGAGCAGCACATAAGGCAAGAGCTGGCGATTCGTTCCAATTGCCTCGCTTTAAAAAATCTTCACGAGCGCGAGATCTGGACAACTTTCCAGAAGAGGTCCGAGGCAAAGTCCGAGGAGGAATCAACTCAACGAAACAATCAATTCCTAATTCTTTGTAAATAATTGGCTTTAATTGTTCAATTAAATGTTCGCGTTTTTCAGAGTCTGCTTCACGGCATTGGATGACAACCACAGCAGATTCTCCTCCACTGGACGATTTGACAGAAAATGCCGACGCATCACCAGGTCGAACACCTGGAAGACATTCTGCGAGATACTCTAAATCTTGAGGCCAAATATTTTTCCCATTAATAATGATCAAATCTTTCTCACGGCCAATGATTACGAGACTCTCACCAATACGATACCCAATATCACCGGTATTTAACCATCCATCAGAGGAAAGAACTTCTTGGGTGGTGGCAGGATCACCAAAGTATCCGGTCATCAGTCCTGGCCCTTTCACATAAATCACCCCGGCACAGCGCTCAGCCAGAATGTCACCGAACTCATCACGAATTTCAACTTCACAATCCGGAATTGGGTTCCCACAGTTCACATAGCTGCTTTCTCGAACATTGGCATTTGAACTTGGCAGGTCATCCTCTAAGGGGATTGCTTCTTTATATTCAGCTAAATGATCCCCGTCGACATAATCAACAATCAGACCATGATCAAGTGGAGCAAAACTCACAGCCAAAGAACATTCAGCCATTCCATAACATGCCACAAATGCTTTTTTATTAAAGCCACTGGGCTCCAGCGCTTTCGCAAACTGCAACAAGGACTCAGCACGAACGGTTTCGGCTCCCACTCCGGCTATGCGCCAATTTGACAGATCGAATTGATCTCGATCCCGTTCGGCCAATCGCCGTAGACATAATTCAAAACCAAATGAAGGACTGAACGATATCGTGGCTTTACTCTGTGTCATCAGATTCAACCATTGCCGTGGTCGCATTGCAAAATCTCGAGTACTGAGATAATCCACAGACAATTGAGAAGCCAACGGCCCCAGCACAAAGCCCACCAATCCCATATCGTGATAGAAGGGCAACCAGGAAACGCATCGGTCACCGGACCGGACTTGAAGTCCATGCCGAATGATCCCAGACAAATTACTCAACACGGCCTCTTGCGTGATTTCCACACCACGCGGCCAGCGAGTACTTCCAGAGGTAAACTGTATGTACGCAAGTTCTGATGGGCCAAGTGGACGGAGCTCTTTCGAAGCTTCGGGAAGGGCAGCAAACACATCGGCCCCACCTTGAATCTCCAGATCAAGGCCTCGGGAAGCCTCCTCGAGGTACGGAACAATTTCTTCCGGAGCCACTGCAGCAGAAGCTCCGCAAGTCATCAACAAACGATTCAATTGCTTGACGTACGCATCATGTCCACCAAGATGCATAGACACTGGGAGGGGAACAGGAACAAACCCAGCCATTTGACAAGCAAAGAAAAATCGGAGGAAATCAGGGGTTGTATCTGCAACTAACGCCACTCGAGCTCCACGTGGCAACTGAAGAGACAACAAACGCCTGGCAAGCGCGCCGGCCTGCTGATAGAGATCTCGATAAGAAAGGGCAACTGAAAGCTTTCCTCGGCTTGTAAAGAAATTACATCCGGTCGTTCCTTGCGCTGCATACTCAAGAGCATGCGACAAGCTTTGAAAATTGCCCGGTCGAAGAGGAATTCCACTCTGAGTTGGGGTCACAATACTTTCCATTAATCCAGCCCCTTCATCTGCCACTTCCATGAAGTACGCGACAGTACGTTTCTCTCAACATCCATTTCCAACATTCTCCACCTACTCACACATAAAAATATCTAAGTATATAATCTCATAATAATTTACTGAGCACATGAAGGCACAACCGAACCTAGACTCTACTAAGCAATACACATACCAAAACAACAGCGTGAAATTATCACATATTACAGCCTTTTTCTTTATTATTTTCACTACCTTACTGAAAATCTGTTGCTAAACTGCAACTAAAATGAGTCCATTTAGACACACTACGAATAGGAATTTAATGAGATTTGAGGTGAGAAAGAATCAATTGATTCAGTTCGCGACTTGTCGTATTTGCTTGCTTAAAGTTAGGAGGTCCCGGCCAGCCATGATCCAAAAATTCTTGCTCAGCAAAGAGTTTGGGTCCAGAATATCTTGGAATGACATGAAAGTGCACATCTGGATCGACCATCATCAACATCAGGTAATTAATCTTTTCGTAAGAAAAAGTACGAGCGAGAACGCCTTCAACATACTGCGTGACTTCACGTAACTCAACAAAGGCTTCGGCACTAAGCTCAGAAAAGGCTGAAGCGTCTTCTTTACAAACGATCACCAAAGAACCGAGGGTTATCTGTTGCGGACGTAACAGCACCACCCACTGCTTAAATATTTTCAATCGAGTCTCTGGATCCCCGAATTTTTGCAAGGTCTCATTCATTACTCTCATTCTCCCTAATTTTTTGAAATTCTATCCTACAGACTTTGGACAGCGAGATGAAATTACCATATGATGAGAAAGGATGATAATTACCGTAGAGCAGCTGAGCCGATCGGCCTAGATATCCGCTCACGAACAAAACATACGGCAAGCATAAGTGAAGCGTCTGTTTAACCGATAGGGATGTTGTATGAAAATGCACTCAACCATTTCAAGCTTCTATGAAAAAAATTCACCATCTTTTACCAGGCCGATAAATATACTACTCGGAATTATCACGCGAGGTCCCAACATCAGCGCCTGCTTGAGTTCATTTTCTCTGCTGCCTATAATCGTTATTCATTATCAACATTCATCAGAATAGGCCAAGTTGCATAAGCCATGAATGCTTCAGGAAGTTTTTGGCGTGAACGCACGCATCACTTAGACAAGATGACCTTACGCGAACTCGTGATTGCGTACTTTCAATATCCAGCCGTCATCGCCTATATCATCTTACTTTTCCCAAGTTCCTACATGGCAATTGTCCCATGGCAAGAGAATTTGGCCACCCATTGGTCACTCTTGCTTCTTGCAGCCATGACAGCCGTTCTCGTCTATCCAGCTGTTTGGTACCTCCTTCATCGATTTGTGTTG
>BQIX01000524.1 GCA_021604145.1 Nitrospirales bacterium | reverse complement strand
TCAATTTATCAGGGGCAAGGTTAATGACGCAGTTAGACACAATGAGGTCAATGCATTGATCTTCAACCGGCATCGCATCGGCAAACCCTTTTCGGAAATCGACATTAGATGCGGGATGTCCCAGGTTCGACGCGACAATGGGCGCTTGACTGCGAGCCAAGGTCAGCATTTCATCGGTCATATCAATGCCAATGACTTGTCCGTCTGGTCCAACCCGTCTTGAGGCGTCAAAACAATCAATTCCACCGCCTGAGCCAATGTCCAACACGGTTTCTCCAGGCTTGACGGTGGTGAGCCCCACTGGAGTTCCGCAGCCATATGAAACTTTTAATACAGCATCCGGGATGAATTTTCCCAACTCTTCATGATCATACCCGGTTGGACAGCACATCTCTTCACCAGTTGTCACGGCCTTGGCGTACCGTTCGCTGACAGCTTGTGTTATGGTTTCATTCTGCATAGTTCCTCGTCGATTTGGTGATGAGCAATAACGCGTGGGCAAAAAACTTATCGATCAAATTACGTTTCTGACTTTTTAGTCACATGCTGCGTGTGGAGTCTGGAAATTATCAAAAATGTTACACAATTTCTGGCATATCCGTTATGAGACATTGAAACAGGGGACTTACCGTTCCAGCCTTCCTCTGCACTAGCAAAATTATTCAAGAGAGGGTACCATTTTATGGGGCTTTCTCTTGTAAGGTATAATCATTTTATCCAGCGCTGTTCCTAGCGCAGTATTGATAGAACTAGAGAAAACCTATGAAGGAAGTTCCCTCCACTTTTTTCCTGTTATTTGACAGCGTATGGCGATGGAGAAGTATAACACATTGAATCTTTTTATGTTTTTCTCTAGTTCTCGTACAGGTACTGACTTTGCTATATAATTAGGTACGTATTACCAGCCGTGTGCCCGTACAATATCTAAAAGAGGATTGCGAGGTCTAATCAGATGCCGCTTGTCCAATGCCCAGAATGTCAGAAAGAAGTTTCATCAGAAGCACGCTCATGTCCTCAATGCGCCTTTCCCTATCCCGGAAAAAAGGACCGATTGAATGGGAAGTCTAGTGAGACGCTTCTGGCCTGCCAAGACTGCGGGAATCCCATATCCAAGTTCGCGTATGCCTGTCCTCATTGCGGGGCCCCAACAGCCAATCATCAAACGAAGGCTGAGGGTCCAATAAATTCTGAGCCCGAAACGGGCTCTTCCGTGGCAGAAGAGCAAACATGGCTTTGCCCCAATTGCGGAGTGCCCTATACCCGTCGGATCAAAGAACGGCGAGGAGGCGGAGGCGTTGATGTCACCAGTTCTCCGGCGACAGGCAAGATTTCCGCAATGAATGTGCGGGAGCAGAATTTTCAGGAAGAGGAGTTGCAAGCATTGGATGGACGGTTAGCGGCCGACAAGATGGTCCTCCGTAAGGAACGAAAGCGAAGTCCTCTCTGGGAAGAGGCAAAGGCCATGTATGAAGAAGAGGCTCAATTCTCTCGGCCACGGAAAAATTGGAGTATCACGCTTCTGGTCGTTCTGGCTGTCCTTCTGGTCTTTGTTGTTTCGTTTGCGTTTTTTGGATTGAAAGGCCTCAATCCGCTTGAAGCTCTCGTGTATTGGCAGATGTAGGGGGGTTGTTTTCCTGCATTACATGTTCTTGCCCATGTTTTGAGTCATACCTAGTCTTGATAGGCCTTGATTCATTAGGCCTTATGTACTTTGATTACAGAGTGCTCTAGAACACGGTAGTTGAATGCCCTATAGCTACTGAGACTGAATCTTTGTTGCAGGCTTACAAAGTGCGCAACATGCGGATTACAGGTGTTCTTGCTCGGTAGTTCCGTATGTCTAAGCCACATTTTTATGCAATTCACCTTGGTGTCTCGCCCTATCTGACATCTTCAGTACAGGAGTTCTAGGCCACGATAGTCGTGAAGGCCAGCTGCTAATTCAGGAGGCAGCCTTTGATAGAAGATTAGGCTATTGTCTGGTCTTTGATTACAAGTGGCCTACCCTAGGGTGCGATCATTCAAAGTTCCATGGCTAATGAGATAAAGCGAAGTTGTGACATGATAAAAGCTTATGAAATTGTGGATCATAGGCACCCTAGAACGCGGTAGTTCCGTATATGTGCGCATAGCACTTAAGGCAACGTTCGTTGGGATTCGCTGACCATCTGACACTTTTATTACAGGTGGCCTAGAGCACGGTCGTTGAATGTTCCGTGGTCACTGGAGACGGAATAGGGTTGTAAGTCCACTAAGGCTGACCGCATTGTGGATCATAGGTGCTCTAGAGCACGATAGTTGAGGATTCAATGGCAACTGAGACGGTGCCTTTGTTGCAAGTTTACAAGTTGCCTGACATGTTGATTTCAAGTGCTCTAGAACGCGATGGTTCGGTATCTATGCGTATAGCACTTGGGGCAACGTTCGTTGGGATTCGCTCACCATTTTGATACTTCTATTACATGCGTTCTAGTAATCCAAGTCATCTGTGGTGAATGGGTCTGCTGGTTTTTTGCCTAGCATCCGTTCAAGGACGTGATTCATCGTATAGATGTCGTTATCAAACCCTCCATGTGTCGTACTTCGCGTCCTCCTGCCGTCGACTCCGTTCGAGTAGATGAATTTGGGTTTTCCTCTCACGGACTTGACCAGTTTCTCAAACACCTGCAGGCCTAACAGCGGTTTGGACTTAAGGTTTTCTGGTGGAGGCTCTGGTCGGCGTTCCAAGGAATTCGATACGAGATAGAGAAGGGACTTTCGGTAAATTCTTGCTACTTGGTCATCTAGCTCAAGTTCCTCTTTCAAGTTATAGATAGTCAGATCTTTGATTTTCAATGTGGTTTTGCCTTGAAGAACTGGGAGGTAATGCGAGTGAAACAAGTCGACGCTGCACGCTGGTGCGAGTAAGGTGCAAGTTTCTACTTTGAACTGGTAGCGTCTCAGGGTGTGCAGCAGGTGAGCTATCACAATGGCTCCTGTACTATGACCAACAAGGTGAATTTTTTTTGGTTTGCTTGACTGTTTAATATGTTTCGTAAATCGATTGATGGCATCCGTGCCGGCTCCATTTGGGGCAAAGGCATCGTTGGCATCTTGTTTCATTTCATCCCACAGGAGTGTTCCTGGCCGTCGGACCACGCCTTCGATGAAACGGTCGGTCCAATCACTCAGACCGCCGACTCGGTCGTTGGCTTTATTTTCTTTTCGAATTATTAAGTCTTTGAGTTCCTCCACTAGACCGGTGTCATACATAATATGAAAC
>BQIX01000523.1 GCA_021604145.1 Nitrospirales bacterium | reverse complement strand
GGAATAATTCGGATATCTCCCGATTCAACAGCCTTAATGGCTGGATCGGCGAGGGGCTGAATTTTCACAAACCATTGGGGCGAGGGGTAGGGTAAAATCACCGTTTTACATCTGTAGCATTTGCCGATGGCCATAGTGTGGACTTCGATTTTTTGAAGTAATTCCCGTTCTTCCAAGGCTTCGACAATAAGCGTTCGAGCTTCGAGTTCTCCTTTTCCGTGAATACGATCTTTGAGTTGTGGAGCAATATCACCGTCTTCAAAAAGCTCCGTATTGATTCGAGCATGATGATCAAAGATTGGTTTTGATGGAAGGTTTAGGCGTTTGCCGGCTTCTTCATCATTGAAGTCCGAGGCTGGCGTGATTTTAACGGCTCCTGTTCCAAATTCACGGTCAACAAGAATAGAGTCACCGACAATTGGAATTGTTCGATTGGTCAGGGGTAATTGAATTAACTGACCAATAAGGTGGTTGTAGCGTGGATCTTCTGGATGAACGGCAACGGCCGTGTCTCCTAGCATTGTTTCTGGCCGGGTTGTCGCAATAGTGAGGAAGGTCTCCGGCTTTTCCGCAACAGGATAGTGAATGTGGTAGAGCTTGCCCTTGATGGTCTCATGTTCAACTTCGATGTCTGACAGTGCGGTCAGACATCGTGGACACCAATTAATTAATCGTTCTCCTCGATAGATGAGACCTTCTTCGTATAGAGTGACGAAAACTTCATTCACAGCTTGCGATAGTCCATCGTCGAGCGTGAAGCGTTGACGGCTCCAATCACATGATGCGCCCAACTGTTTAAGTTGCTCAATAATGGTATCGCCGGATTGTTGCTTCCAATCCCATACTCGTTTAATGAATGCTTGACGGCCTATTTGCTCTCGTGAGCTACCTTCGGCCATCAGTTGGCGTTCAACGACATTTTGTGTGGCGATCCCGGCATGGTCCGTTCCTGGCAGCCAGAGAGTCTTAAATCCTTGCATACGTTTCCAGCGAATCAAAATATCCTGGAGCGTGCTATTCAGGGCATGTCCAATATGAAGAGAGCCCGTAACGTTGGGAGGCGGGATGACGATAGTATACGATTGTTCAGGTCCATCTGTTTTAGGCGTAAAAAGACCTTTATCAATCCAATACTGGCCCCAGCGTTTTTCAACTTCCTGGGGTGCGTATGTTCTATTAAGTTGTGGTGGGGGCATGTGTTGTCAGAAATTTAATTGAAAAAACCGATCTTATCATGCACTTAGAAGGGCATCAAGCAAGATGTCGTACTTGTTGGATACTACCGAGTTATGATATAGATCGTCTATATATTGTCCCTGCTGCTAATAAACTAATGAGGAGGAATTTATGCCCAGAGGTCGAGAAAAAGATCGTGATCTTCGAAAAAAACATCGAAAAAACAAAGATCGCTTGAAAGCCTTGGAGCGTGATCGAAGAACAAAGAAAGCCAAATAAACGAGAAGATGTTTTCTCTCAGTCCGACCATCTATTCATGGTCTACAATCACTCCAGGTTTTTACCCACCGAATTAATCCTCTTTTCTCAAGTTCCCACCAGAGCAGGCATTGATATTTGTGTGGTTTTGTTCGAATTTTCTGAAATGTTTTCAAGAATTAGGACCACACACCATTTGTATTCACGGAGATAGGACCTCAAGGTTGGATGTTGAAAATATGTCATCTTCCCAAATAAAAGTCGTGTTCTTCGATGCTGCCGGAACCCTTATACATATTAACGGGTCTGTAGCTGATGTATATCTTAAATATGCCAAGAACTATGGCGTCCAGCAGACGCCAGATATAAAGTCAGCGATCCAGTCGGCTTTTTCTCATGCATTCCAACAAGCACCTCCTGCAATTTTTCATGTTTCACAACCTGAAAAGTTAAAACAATGTGAACGTCTGTGGTGGTTTGATATAGTCCATGCCGTCTTTTACCGCGTTGGAATGTTTGAACGATTTGACGATTATTTTGAGGAGATCTATGAGGCATTTGGTACGGGTTTACATTGGAAGGCCGACCCGGAAGTGTTTTCCGTTCTCCAAACGTTAAAAGATCATGGCTATGAGTTAGGCATTATTTCAAATTTCGATACCAGACTCTTTCAAATACTTGACGATCTTGCGCTCAGACCATTTTTTGATTCCGTGACGATTTCAAGTCTCGTGCAATCAGTCAAACCGTCAAAGCAAATCTTTGACTTTGCTCTAAATGAACATGTTGTTGAGCCGCATGAAGCTTTGCATATAGGCGACAGTGTGAAGGACGATTGGGAAGGCGCTGTACAGGCAGGGTTACATGCTGTCTTAATAAATGGCACGGAAAAATCTCTCCACTCCGTGCAGAGCATACAAAGCTTTACTCAGCTGCCAGAACTTCTTCGTAGGTTTTCCTCGACTGACGATAGCGAATTCAATTAGTAAGCTTGGATTCTTTCACTCTTCTCGCATTCTCGCACATTTGAGATGTTGGTTCTGACTTGACCTTCTTGTGTATTTTACGTACTGTCTTTTGTCAAAGTCTGATAATCTATCAACTTGATAAGGTCCTGAGTGGAGCGTACGGGTATGGATACCCAACTCACAGTGAATTTTTTTGCCATTAGCGGTTTATTAAATGGAATAGCAGCAACTGGATTGGCCTTGTTGGTGTATTTCCGTGCTCCTCAAAATCCAAAACATTGGACCTACGGTTTATTTGGGCTTACCACGGCCATTTGGAGTTTTGGATATTTTTTCTGGCAGATTTCAGAATCCAAAGATCTCGCATTATTTTTTATCCGGTTCTTGATGATGGGAGCCATTTTTATCCCTGTCACATTTCTCCATCATATCCTTACTCTTCGAAATGAACACGTCAATAAATGGAATATCTTGAAGGGAAATTATCTTGTCGGAGTAATTTTCCTTCTGGCAAATATGAGTCCATACTTTGTCGTAGAAGTTGAAGCCAATAAATTTTTTCCGTTTTGGCCAGTGCCGGGTATTCTGTTTCATGGATTTCTTATTTGGTGGTCTGGAGTCGTCATTTATGGGCATTATCTCTTGTGGGATGCCTATACGACTGGAGATAGGATCCGCCGTCAGCAATATCTCTATCTGATCGTCGCAACGGGGGTTGGATTTGCCGGGGGAGCGACAAATTTCCCACTTTGGTATGGGTTCGAAGTTCTTCCGTACGGGACGATACTCTTTACCTTTCATGTATCGTTAGTGGCCTATACGCTCCTTCGTTATAACCTCATGAATTTTACGGCATTTGTA
>BQIX01000522.1 GCA_021604145.1 Nitrospirales bacterium | reverse complement strand
TCTTTTTGAGAATGAGCATTAGGGTAATTGGAAGGCCCTTCGTTTTAGAACTGGTAACTCTTTTATTATTAACAAGCTTTTCATGGGGAGGTAGGCGATGCACAGAGTGCTTCTATCCGTCCTTTTAAGTCTTGTGCTAGTAGCGGCTGGATCAACAGGTGCACTAGCCCTGCAGTCTGGTGGTGTTGAAATTGGTGACCTTGAGACTGGCTCAGTCGTCGGGCAATCATTTAAAGCCTTAGACGTTGACCTAGAGTTCACCGCAATGATGGTGGGTGGTAAAAAAGTGTGGTATCCGCCGACGTCTGTATTGAATCTGACGAAATCTGGGACAGGCGGCCGGGCTGGTCGTCCCGTCTTACTGAAGGTCACCAACGCGCTTGATACCGAGCATGGATTCAATTTATCTGCTGATTCGGAGCAGGCTGGACCATGGGTGATGGATATCAAAATTGTGTTAAAGCCAGGGGAAACCAAGTACATTGGTGTTCCAACCAGCGACCTGACTTATGTGACCGCGAGCAATACGATGAAGTATTCATGTCAACTCCATGATGCTCACCTCGGCGGACAATTGTTAGTCTTGCGTTAAAATCGCTTGGCCCTCGGTTGTTGAGAGCCGTGACAGATACGTGTCGTAAAAAGCCCCATTCTCTTGAAGAGAATGGGGCTTTTTTTTGGAAGTGTCTATTGGAAAGAATCTGAAGGAATAATATTTAGACTTCTTGCTCTTCCTTGCATTTGACTTCGGCATTAAGAGGAATCTTTTGTGCGCCAAAAAACTCACCATTGACGATCAGAATCAAGAATCGGTGTTGGTCTTTTTCTTTATTGGCTTCACCTTGAAGGGTCGTGTTAATATCAATCACCATTTCGTGTTGAGATTCTGTTGTTGTATCGTTAATGACCCAAAAGTAATGGCTTCCTTTGGGATAGATTGTTTCTACGAAGCCATTAATGGCTTGAGATACATTGGTGAGATTGGCAATGCTGGTTGAGGTTTGCCCAAAGAGCAAGGTCAGCAGGGTTATGGTCATTAAGAAGGTACCCTTCATCACGAGCCTCCTTTTTTAGAATCGGGGTTTTTATTCAGTAGAGACCTTTGGTTGTTATCATTTAATTTATCGGACTTATAGAACAAAAACTCAATAACATCATAGCCATAATACAGATTATGAGCAATAGGGCAAGGTGGCTGTGAGAGTTGTTGCATGCCGTTCCGCGAGAATCAGCAGGATGGTCTCTGAGTTGTTGAGGCCGTGTCGAGACCGAAGTCTTCTCTTGATGCTGAGAAAATCTTGTACTTGTACATGTGTCCTATTTTGTTGTGCCGCTCAGATTTTGGCCGATTGAAAGTCTCCTTACGTGAATTTTCCCCAAAAACATCATTGTGGTCTGTAGTTTGTGTTGTCGTCCATGATCTAAGCGTTTTTCTTTTACGCCGTATAAGCCAATTCAACTGTAGGTACGATGTCTGCCTTTTTTCAGGATCAACCGCATAAAAAACGACTGTTTTTTTTGATCATTATGTCTCTGCTTCTCATTAGCGGTGCCCTTCTTTTTAATCGGCCCGAACAAACGAAAAGTATTCATGTGTCCTTTCCTAACGGTCAGGTATTAAAGGCAGAAGTGGCCGATACGCCGGAAAAGCTGCTGTTTGGCCTTGCATTTCGCAATTATTTAGAAGATGACGAAGGCATGCTGTATATATTTGATGAATCGGCAAGCCATCAAGTTTGGACGAAAGAATTTCGTATTCCGGTTGATATACTCTGGGTCGATGAAAGTAAATTAGTCGTGCATATCGTAGAGGCCGCTCCTCCCTGTTCAAGCGATCCTTGTCCTTGGTACGGTCCTCCACCTCAAAATGCTCGCTATATTATTGAAGCCAATGCGGGGTTTGTGAAGAAAGCTGAAGTCAAGTTGGGCGAGCCGTTAAAGTTTATTCTTCGTATGTAGTGAATATGGTGCAAAAGGTTGATGTGATTCATTCTTCTAGGGATTAACTGTGGAATCGAAATATAACGAAAACAACTTAGAGGGTTTTATCCCCATTGCGCGAATCGATGAGGTCCCTGAAGGAAAGGGGCGCGTGATTAAGGTAAATGATAAGTCTGTGGCACTTTTTCATGTAGCCGGGAAATTTTATGCGATTAATAATATTTGTCCTCACCAGGGAGGGCCGCTTGGAAAAGGCAAGGTCAAAAAGTATCTGGTCACGTGCCCCTGGCATGATTTGCAATTTGATATTCGAAGTGGGTTTGGGGGCGATGGTGGCGGCAATTGTGTGGCAAGCTATCAAGTGCGGGTGCAGGGCGATCAGGTTTATGTGTGTCTTCAAACCCGGGATGTGTGGTCGTTAGAGTAACTTTAGTATCGGCGAAGGCTTTCGTGATCACGGATAGGGGAAAAGAGCATGGATCAGCAATCTGGCAATGGGGTAGCGGATACAACGAAACAAGACGCAGTGAAGCCTCTTCACGTGAAAAAGGGCGAGGCGTTTACGGTAAAGTTGTGGGAAGATCGTACTCGTGGCGAACAGTGGGTGCCTGCGTATGATGCAAAGGCATTAGTGCTGCTTGAAGATGATTTTCTCCGTACGACGAGTAATAATGCCGTTGATTCCGGTAGCCGTTCATTTGAGTTCCAAGCGCGAGAGGTTGGTCGGTATTTGCTCGAATTTCATAAGCGGATGGCGTGGAAATTTACCGCTGAAGACCGTCGAATTTTTTCTATCACCGTCGAGGAGTGAACGAGGGACACCATAGAGTCTATGCCAAATATTGGTTATTTAAATGGACAGTTCATGCCTCTAGAGCAGGTCAGTGTGTCGGCAGAAGATAGGGGATATCAGTTTGGAGATGGTGTGTATGAAGTGATTCGGACATATCAGGGGTGTCTCTTCTATCTTGAAGAACATTTAGCTCGTTTGGAGAGGAGTGCACGTGAGATTCATATTCCGCTTCCACTCAATCGGCATGAATGGGAAGCGGCTATTCTTCTGGGAGTCAAGCAAAGCGGTTATGCTAACTGTAAGGTGTATATACAGGTGACACGAGGAGCTGCTCCCCGCGAGCATCAATTTCCTGCGGCTCTCTCTCCTACCGTCCTGATGACTTTTCGAGAATTGCCTGAGTTTGATGTACATTTGCGAGCTAAGGGTGTGCATGCGATTACCCTTCCTGATATTCGCTGGGGACGATGTGATATTAAAAGCCTCAATCTTCTTCCGAATGTGTTGGCAAAGCAAAAAGCGGCAGAGG
>BQIX01000521.1 GCA_021604145.1 Nitrospirales bacterium | reverse complement strand
TCGGATCCATACCGTGCTGATAATGGACCGCGAATGATTTCAACTCTCTCGATTCGTTCAGGTGTGAGTGTTGAGAGGTCAACCGAGCCGCCTCGTTGATTGGTGGGGTCATTCACGGGGACCCCGTCAATCATGATTAATGTAAAATTCGGATCACCTCCTCGAATATAGACGGAATTGATCCCACCTCGTCCGCCCATCTCATCAACATGGAGACCAGGTACTTGCTGAAGAATTTCACTGAATCGATGGGCTTGCTGATTATCAATGTCGGTTTGAGTGATGACGGTGACGCTGGCAGGAGTCTGAGTTAATGGAGTTGAAAGCGCCGAGGCGCTGACGATAATTGGATCAAGTTGAGTGATGTCAGATTGTTCAGATGCCTGAGACGTGACTGCACCAGATAACAGCCAGATGATCACGATAGTTTGGCTGAGGCGTGAAAAGACTGGCATGTCAACTTTTCTGTGCGGGTAGAATGATCGGCGTGTGGAAAGGTGAAAATTGTTGTCAATATAGAAGATTGAAGTCGTTATAGATCAGATGCGAGAATCGCACTTTACCATACTATCGCGAATCCAAATAAGTTCGAGTCTAGGTTTTCAAGTAACCCAGCGAGGTTCCTTATTGCAAACATCGGAAGGTGATACCCGTTTAGATGTACTGACAATGATTGACGTGTGATCTCAAGTATTGGCCACCAACATTGTCCAGTCGGCGCTTTATCGTTTCGGTATACCTGAATCCTCTAGAGGGAGAAAAAACAGGAGAATCATTTAGAGGATGATGCAGATCGTAGTCTGGAGGATAGATGTCTTGTATTCATACCGCAGGGCCTAAGGTTTTTCACCGATCGTCGCGATGATTTTTCATATTGTCGTGTCGTGTGAAAGCAGTCTACCTCCTCATTATCAATCTGGCAGTTAGTGAGGAGACATGATAAATTCTCATATACCGTGCATAAACTGAGGTGAGTCGGATTTGGCGCCATGCCATGTAGTTCTAGGCGGCTAGGGAGGGTTGTGGTGATTTCTTTGTGTTGAACCGCGGAGGTGAGGGGTCAAGGGGCTGCACTCGGTATTATCGACTGAATTCTGTCACGAGTAACGTTGTCAGGTAAGAAACTGTCATTATGGATCGACTCCTGATTCTTTCTATCGTTATCCCGGTCTTTAACGAACGCCAGACGATCGAGGAACTTCTGCGTCGAGTGTTACAGGTCGAACTGGGCGAACTAGAGAAAGATATTATCATCGTGGATGACGGCTCTACTGATGGAACGACGGAATGGTTGCAAGAATTTCTTCGTACCCAAGACGCCGTGAAAAATTTTGGTCATTCAGCTCAATCTGAAAGTCATGTCACGTATCGAAACGTCAGGGTGTTATTCCACAATCATAATCACGGGAAGGGAGCTGCATTAGTCCGAGGTTTTCAAGAGGCCTGTGGAGATATGATTTTGGTGCAAGATGCAGATTTAGAATATGACCCTCATGATTATGCCAATCTCTTACTACCTCTGTGTCAGGATACGGCTGATGTGGTCTATGGTTCGCGATTTCTCGCTTCCAAAACTCCTGCCTGGACAATGGCGGGCTACATAGGAAATAAGTTGATGACAGCACTTTCCAATTTTTTCACGGGACTGTCTCTGACAGATGTGTGGACAGGGTATAAGGTCTTCAAGCGATCGGTCATTCACCCTATGGCTCTGAATGAACCAGGTTTTGAGCTTGAGCTTGAACTGACAAGTAAAGTGGCGTACGAAAAGTGGCGGATTTGCGAAGTGCCTATTTCTTATTGTCCTCGCAGTCGAACCGACGGGAAAAAGATTACCTGGAAAGATGGCATCAAGGCCATCCAATGTCTGATTCGGTATCGCCGAAGTAAGCTTCTTGGTCAGCAGCGCCACGTGCAAACCTTTTTAAACCCATAAGAACCCTTCCTCTCACTCTTTTTTTCTCCGTTCATTTTTGGTTATGATTCTCATTTTCATTTTTTAGCCAGCCAGGTCAATACACGCGTTTCCCTATTTTATGGTTCGCAAGCCTGTTATGGTGAAGGCTTTCATATCAATGAGTGAAGGTTGAACCATACAGTTCCTGTTGTCTACTCATCTGTGTCTTTTTGTGTCATGGAATTCCAAGTTGTTGAATTATTGATGCTTTGCAGAACATAAAAGCAGACCAAATTCTCAGGAACACGTCTTGCTGTATTTATAGGCAGTATCATTTTATTTTTATGACTTGCCTGAATTTGCTGTGCGTTAAGGAGGGTGAGGATTCTCTTAGAGAGAATGTAATGGTGGAGGACTTAATCATGGTTGCCCGTATCATATCAGCATTCTCAGTATTCATCGTTGCCGCTGTTGGTGGCATTCTTACTCTCTTACCGACTACTAGCGAGTCCAATGGAGAGAAGCATTTTATGTATCGGTTCTAAAGGGAGGGGGGACATGGTTGTACGTCTGACATCAGCACTTATCATTGCTACAATTGGGGGCACTTTGACGTTTGTTCCTGTCTCGGGTTTTGCAGGTTCTGCACAGGATGCATTCAAAAAGTTGCAGGGACAACAAAATGGTTCAGGAATTAAGGCTCACTCTGCCAGTTCGGCCGGGAAGGCTACTGGAGAGAACGGGTCCAAAAAAGAGAAAACCAAAAAGGCCATGAATGATGTCCTGAATAAAGGATCTAAAAAGTCTCAAGATTAAAGAATTTGGTAATGAAGAATTAGCCGAGAGTAAAAATAATATAGAAACGACCATACACGCTGTAGGGCTGGTTTTTAATACCCCTCATACTTGCTAGCTCTACCGGTACAAAGGGCTCATTTGGATGAAACCAAATGAGCCCTTTTTTTCGTTAATAATAATGAGAGTTCAAGCAGTCACGGGTAAGCACTCAGGATGAAATAAGAGAAAAGCATGTCTCAGGCTCTGTGTTACTGAGAGACACAATCTCGAGATGGTATGCAAGGAAATTGGATGATGGAATGAATGGTCGTGATTTGAATTGCACGGGATTGAGGGGAATGGTGTGTGCTCATAATAATCAGCCCGGGGTATTGATTGATTACTCGTAAAAGATGATTGGTTTCCTGGTCGTCATAGTGATCGTGAGTATCGAATAAGCCAGTTCGTTTTCCGAATAGGGCATCGGCTTCGTCAAAGAACATAATGGTTCCTTGCATTTTTGCCTTGTGTAAGACCGAGGATACATGTTTTTCAGTTTCTCCAAGATACTTCTCAATCACACTTTTTATA
>BQIX01000520.1 GCA_021604145.1 Nitrospirales bacterium | reverse complement strand
GCTGATCATTCACGAGAAAATCTTGGAGCAAGCGCCACCCATTTCCAGTTGAGATCCTTCCACAATATTCAGGGTCTGGAAATGTAATCAGATTATACGCCTTCGGATCAGGCGGAGGCCCCAAGAGCGTCACCACGCCTGCGAGAGACCCTCCATTTTTCACATCGTGTACTTCATACGCAAAGCCTAGAGGAGCACTGCCCACACACACAATACAACTCACAAATAACAAAACCCCTAAACCTTTGAATTTAGAATCAGCCATTATTACATTCCTATGGTGTCTGAAGACGAAGAGAGGGAACAATCTCTACGCCTTCTCCCAACAGTTCCAATCCAAAATGTGGATTCTCATGCATTTCGTGAACACTTCTCCGTCCTTTGACGGCCGTATATTCAAAGTTTGCTTCCAACGTCTCATTTGGCGACACCGTAATCTTACGCTCAAGATATTGCTTCATTCCCGCATGCCAAACTGTCAACGTATACTCTCCAGGAGGAACATCAGAGATTTCAAACTCACCGGGCTCCTGAGTGATGGCATAATACGGATTTTCCACGATCACACCCCATGAAAACATATATGGATGAAAGCCACATTGCATGACAAAGATATTCCGTCCCTTCCGAAGATGTACATTTTCAATCATAGGTTTGCCAGGCATATGCTTGTGACTATTCATCATTCCCAGAACCTTATGAAATGGGTTCATGGGAAGAGGGCGGTTGAATAACACGCGAGCGCCGCGCTCCCGAGCCGTTTCATATCCCTGAATGTCGTGTTCAATCGGATCCATATTCACGACCGTCAACTCATCTTTTTTCTTGAGGACATTGATGAACGGGGAAAAATCACAATCAATTGCTTCGACTCTCACCTTCTTTGTTTCAAATGGCTTACCTTTCTTGATGCCCTTTAAGATCACAACGGCATCCTTTAGGCCACCATCTGGCGAAACAATGAAATCCTCAACAATGCGCCAACCTGTTCCCGTCGAAATTCGACCACAATAGACCGGATCGGGAATCGTCACTAAATTAAAGGCCATCGGTCGAGGCAGTTCTCCTGCCAAGGTCACTTTCCCACGAATGGTTCCACCATCTTCTACTGAAACTTCTTCATAGGTCCAGGCTGGAGGTGCCCAGAAACCAATAACCAAAAGCCCAATCAGGATTTTCAGCAACCCCATCTCAATTCCCCTCCCACAGCGCAACAGTGATCAATGATAAATATGATGTTAAAAAATCTTGTCTATCTCTCTACTATACTACACGTAAAAAAGCGGGGAAGCCAAATTTCGGCTTCCCCGCTTTCAACCGTACACTATCCAAGCAGTAAAATTTATTTAAATTTTACTGGCTTAATTTCTGCACCATCTACCGCCTTCGCTTCTTGCATACTACCTTTCTTACCGCTTAAAGGCAGAATACGCTGATCACCTTCTGGCAACACCCGTAGATAACCCCATTGCCCAGATTGGGAATAAGGAAGTCGAGCATTACCATAAATGTAATCACCAGGAAGGGCATAGTTACCGCCTGCGGAAGGAACAAACGCATCAATACTCTCTGATCCTGCAAACTCTACAGTACTGATCATATCCGCACCTTCCATAAATGGCTCAATGGGCCACTCATGTTTTTCCAGCGTAAACATTCCGTTTTGTTCACTACTTGCTCCGAACACATGAATACGAACAGGGTCACCTGCATGAGACATAATAACTGGCGTTGCAGGATCTTTTGGATCATCAACCTCACAAGGTTGGAACATACGACCCAATGAACATCCCTCTTCTTCACGATACAGATACGGTTCATTTCTATAGTTGATTCCAACAAGCCCTGCGACATTTTGTACGTAAGGCATAAAGCTGGTTCCGATGATGTTGTCTTCATCCTGGAAGAATAAAGCCACATCCCGATAACTCTTACGCTTCTCATTCCCTGGAATCGTACGGTCCACAATAACATCGGCCGACCACGCATTCTTCAAGGACACGTCAGCTCCGGTCTTCGGATCACGATATTGTGACCCTTTAGGGCCAACAATAATGGCACCAAATAATCCATTTCGTGGATTCATGGCCACATTTCCGAAATCCCATACCAAAGACTGTGTTTCACCGATGAACGGATCAGCATAATAGGTATAGGTCCGCTTCTCACCAGGAGCCACAGTTTGCTCTCCTGGGTTATTCCCAAGGTTCAGACCTTGCGAATCTTTGGGATCAAAGGCTAGCCCAAAGGCTGAGAACGAAGCACGGCTTTCTTTCATCTTGTTCGTAAGGTTCACCTTAATGCAATCACCAACATTGGCCCGCAACGTGAGCGGCATTGGATGGTAATCATCAGAGACTTTGCTTACCTCTTCTTCTAGAACATAGATTTTTGCATCTGGATTTTGCACTTCTATTTTACGTTCAAAGTCCACTTCAATGGCTTCTTCAACATTCGGGTTGAAGGTCATTGACGGAAAATCGATGGCAGCCACATTAAAGACCTTTTCTGTTGCATCTTTAGGACACACCGGAAGAGGCTTCGGCATGCCTTCCTTTCCGTAGGCTTTATTTGGAAGTGGCTGTAAGTCATCAACAGGTTCATCAAGCACACGAATGATTCCCCATGAACCTTCAGATAACTTTGAACTTCGACCGTTGAAGTACATGTAGTCACCAGCTTGGTGACGTGGGCCTCCTGCTTCAGCCACAACAAGGTCATACCGCTCGGCAATCGTGATATGAATAGAATTCTTTCTATTTGAATCATGCGCATATCGTTCCGTCCAGAAGGTATGACCGGAAACCGAAAATACATTGCTTTCGTTTTGCGTCACATCGACCAAACGAAAGACGATCGCATCTCCTAAATACGCACGAATCATCGGCGTGCTTGGTTCACCATGAACCGTGCTACTAAAGATTTGCGACATATCTGGATTATTGGCCAACCGTTGAGCGAATGGCTCAGCGCGGAAGTTAAATGCGCCACCAGTTGTGTGCGTTCCACCATTTAAGAATGGCATGGGTGTCATTTTAATTTTTTCATTTGGCGGCATAATAAATGACACCGTTCGTCCAGCTTCTAACGCCACTTCAATGGGCTGACCAGGAGGGTTCCCAGCCGTCACCACATTCACCGTATGTGGAACCGTATCCATGACGTGCACCATCAACTCACGGAAACTTCCAGCCACGTCATGTCCAACGCGTTCAATGGTATGAATATCTGCAACTGGTCCCGTACGGATCGGCTTCCCAGTTTTTGGATCATGC
>BQIX01000519.1 GCA_021604145.1 Nitrospirales bacterium | reverse complement strand
GTATACGGTGATAGAGGTTTTTGCGGATGATAAGCAAGGGCTTCTTTTTATCATCGCTCAGTCTTTGGTCGGCCTGAACCTCTCCATTCATTCGGCTCGAATTGGCAAACGCTTAGACCAGGCTGCTGATATTTTTTATGTAACGACTGAAGGTGGAAAAATTGAAGATCAATGGGTGTGTGGACAGATAGAGGAAGCCATCCAAAAAACCGTTGATGCGTTTCTTGATGAAAAAGGCACCTCACCTTGCGCTGATAAGTGAACGCCGTAGTGTTGTTTGGAAAAGATAATAAAAGAGGGTCTAGTTGGAAAGTGTTGCAGTCTTGCGCTTATGGCTGCTTTCAAAGGCATATCGGACAGCCTGAGCAAGATCATTAAATTGGTAGGGTTTTTTGAGAAAAACCGGAATTCCCATCGAAAGGGATTTCTCCTCGTTGATAATGTGACTGAATCCGGTACAGAGAATAAGTGGAATCATCGGACGGATTTGTAAAATGGCTTTTGCCAATTCAGTTCGAGTGCATTCGGGCATTGTCTGGTCTGTGATCACTGCGTCAATTGTGTGTGGCTTTTCTCGAAAGGCTGCAAGCGCCTCTCGGCTGTTCGTATAGACTTGCGCATGATAGCCAAGTGTTTTCAACATTATTTTTGCTGATTCAACAATCGAAGCTTCATTATCTAGGAACAGCACTGCCCCTTCGCTCTTTGGCACTTTTATGATGGTGTTCGGAGACGGCTTCTTAAGGACTTCGACGGTTCGTGGAAAATGTACGACAAATGTTGTTCCGACTCCTAGCTTGCTTTGAACCGAAATCATTCCTCCGTGATCAGTCACAATGCCATGGGTGACGGATAGTCCCATCCCGGTTCTTTCTCCTACATTCTTATTAGATTTAAAGTTGCTACGCTCACAATTTGTAGAATTTACTCAAGAATCTTGGAGAAAAATCGTGTTAGCCATGCATTCCGTTCACGCATACGCACCCAAGGCCATTTTGTTTCGGCATAAGTTTCCAAAGCCATTGACGCTCATGCCAGATTTCTGTGTTGAGACGAACCCCTATAAATGCTTCAAGGAACTTTCAAAGTTTGATGTGGGTAATATCACTGGGCGAGTCAGGCTGGCTCGACTGGAATGTATTTCTAGTAGTACGCTGTCAAGGCGACTGCAAGTTGTTACGTCAGTGGCAGAAACTGCATGCAACGTCAGTTGCGTGTTAGGGGTGTACAGGGTAACCGTCGCCTAGGCTTCTTCTCAAAATTGGAAATTCATTGGATTCTCTATAGTGGTGGGGCAGGGCAACTCACTTTGCTCAAAACAGGCCGCGCCCAGGCTTTGAGACGTTCGCTCAGCGGACTCTAGCGAAACCTCATCCCTTCTCACGGAATTCACATGCCCGCTAGAACGCAAACACACATGTCAACCATAAGAAAGAGTCGTGGCACGGCTAGAGCCCGCAGGCGTCAGGTCATCTGGACTAAGAAAAAGTTAAAGCACGAAAATTATCATTTGCGCTGTGGTTGTGTGAGCGACTCGGTTGAAAACTATTCGCTTTCACCATAGTTGTCAAAACTCAATCAGAATAGGAACCGAAGCCTCAGCTATATCGCGATCACACTCTCGATCTGCACTTACTGAAATTATTGCGTGCTACCGTAGCAAAGGTTGTCTCTGTCATGTCGATGTTTGTACGGCTGCATGAGCCTCAATGTCTTCAATGTTTGGTTGCATGAATTGTAGGGAATTCTTTGGTTCTTGCGAAGGCCGTTGAATGAGGTGGGAGAAGTGATGCTCCGTGACTTCCAGGACTCTCGCTAAACCTTTGACGTTCAAGTCATGAAGCAATCGAAACTCTAATCGATGATCTTGAGCAAAAAATAAGGTCTCACATCGTGGAGCCGCAAGATTGTGAGAAAGGCCCAGAGAGCGACTTAACCGGCGTAATGGATCTGTGAGCAGTGGAAGGTGAAAATTTGAAGAGGGCAGTGTCCAGGGTAAGTCATGATTCATATAGCGTGAAACAAGTGTGGCAAGGAAGGCATGACGGTTGTGGAATTTGGTGACGTGCGCTTCGAGGAGCCACGCTTGTGCCGCAGTGAGTGAAGGCGTGCAACAGAGAACTAATGGTTGAGAGGTGGAGTGAATGAGAGAGGAAAAGGTGAGTGTGCCTTTGACAAACGTGGGAACGCGCCAGGTGGGAATTGGTGATCCAATTTTCATGAGTATCCTCCAGAATCAAGTGTGTTGGAAAATGGAAAGGCCGAAGTTTGGTGTCGTGTCGTACGTCTATCTGAATGTTCATGGTGCATGAAATTCACGAAGTTGAATTTGATTATTAATGGCATCTTGTCAACCTCAAGAATAGGGGAAGGCCAAGAGACAGCGAGTAGGAGGGTGGGTGCATGGGAGCGTCTCCTGGCCAGGAAAAGAAATTTCCAATCCCCTGTGGAAGATGTGGATTTTTGATACTTAAGGGTGTCATGTGCGTTTGCTTAATCATGAATATGATAACGATTTTCAATATCATAATATTATTGTGTGCACCTGTCAAGTAGATTGGAGTCTGCTAGATCACAATTTTATTGGAATTGCTCGGTAGTACTATCTAAATATATGAAATGATTGTGAGAAGTTGTCTCATCGAAGATGATAATGAGTTTCATTTTTAGTTATTTACACCTAGGATTTTTTATTGACTTTAATGGCAATTTTTCCGATAATAGACTCATGTGAGCACTTATCTAATCCGCAATAGAAAAAACCTGAAATTTTCGTATGGCATTATTCACATTCTTAGAAGTAGAGGAGGCCGGACATGAAAGGCAAAAAAGGCGTTGTTGACCTATTAAACAAGATTTTAACGGAAGAACTGACGGTTATTAATCAATACTTTTTGCATGCACGGATGTGTGAAAACTGGGGCTTTGAGCGTCTCGAGCACAAAGTCAAAGAACGTAGTTTTGGAGAAATGAAAGATGCTGACGAGATTATTCGTCATATTCTCTTTCTAGAAGGGTTGCCAAATGTTCAACGTCTCGGAAAGGTCACAATTGGTGAGACGGTCCCTGAGCAACTCAAGCTTGACCTCGCAAAAGAGAAGGAGATGGTCAAACTCCTGACAGAGGGAATTGAGCATTGTGTGAAAGTTGGTGATTACAACACTCGCCAGAAGCTTGAGGAAATGGTTGAAGATGAGGAAGAGCACATTGATTGGATTGAAACTCAGCTAGAAACGATTAAGCAAGTCGGGCTTGAGAATTATTTGAGTGAACAATTGCATAAAGAAGGCTAA
>BQIX01000518.1 GCA_021604145.1 Nitrospirales bacterium | reverse complement strand
TCAAAGAGCGTGGGCTTTTCAGTATGGTCCGGGCAGGCCGGATAGCCCGGTGCCGGACGAATGCCGCGATACCGTTCACGAATCAATTCCTCGTTTGAGAGAGTTTCCTCATGTCCAAATCCCCACTCTTTTCTGGCTTCCCGATGCAGCCATTCGGCAAAGGCCTCAGCCAGCCGGTCGGCTAAAGCCTTGGTCATGATCGAATTATAATCATCGTGATCTTCATCAAACCGTTTACAGAGTTCCTGGACCCCAATACCGGTCGTCACCGCGAATCCTCCGATATAATCTTTTAAGCCTGTCGACTTGGGGGCGATAAAATCCGCTAACGCATAATTTTCCTCGCCTTTGGGTTTTTCTAATTGTTGCCGAAGCGTGTGAAACGTGGTCTGGACCTTGGTTCGAGATTCATCGACAAAGACTTGAATGTCATCTTCCATGCTGTTGGCCGGAAAGAACCCATAAATGCCTTTGGCTTTGAGTAGTTGTTTGGCAATTATTTCATTCAAGAGCTTTTGCGCATCGTCAAACAATTCCTTCGCTCGACTTCCGACAGTGGCGTCTTCAAATATTTTCGGATATCGTCCTTTCAACTCCCAGGTATGGAAAAACGGTGTCCAATCGATGAACGGCACTAGATCCTCCAATGCCATATTGTCGATCACCCGCGTCCCGAGAAAACTTGGCACGGCAATGTCTGCGGCCTGCCATTGAACGGCCGTTCGCCGTTTCCTCGCCTCTTCCAACGAGATTAACTTTTTTGTCGTCTGCTTGTTTTTATACGCTTCGCGCGTCTGCGCCTGTTGTTCTTGGACCTTTTCAATAAATGCGGTCTTGCCATCTGGGCTGAGTAATTGCCGTACGACATTAACCGCCACTGACGCATCCAACACATGTACGACTGGCTGTTGATAGCCTGGAGCAATCTTCACTGCCGTATGCGCCTTACTGGTTGTCGCCCCTCCAATTAAGAGCGGAATGTCGAACCCTTCCCGATTCATCTCTTTGGCATTGTGGACCATTTCATCCAATGAGGGCGTAATCAGACCGCTCAGTCCGATCATATCCACCTTTTCTTCCCTGGCTCTTTGCAAAATTTTATCGCACGGGACCATCACCCCCAGATCGATGACTTCGTAGTTGTTACATCCCAAAACGACCCCCACGATATTCTTTCCAATATCATGCACATCGCCCTTCACCGTAGCCATGAGAACTTTACCCTGGGCATTACCACCAGTCGCTTCTTTTTCCTTCTCCATAAACGGTAACAGATAGGCCACGGCTTTTTTCATGACGCGGGCACTTTTGACGACTTGAGGGAGAAACATTTTTCCTGACCCGAACAGATCTCCGACAATGTTCATTCCATCCATCAACGGTCCTTCAATGACATGTAACGGTTTGTCATACTGCTGACGGGCTTCTTCGACATCTTCGATAATGAATTCAACCAGGCCTTTGACCAGTGCACGAGAAAGCCGTTCTTGCACCGTGCCCTGTCTCCAGGCCTCGTCTTTCACCACAACCTTCCCGCCTTGCTTGACGGAATCGGCAAATGTCACGAGTCGTTCCGTCGCATCTTCACGTCGATTCAGCAACACATCCTCGACCAATTCCAGAAGGTCTTTGGGAATCTCTGCATAAACGCCCAACTGCCCGGCATTCACAATAGCCATGTCTAATCCGGCTTTGATGGCATGATACAAAAACGCCGTGTGCATGGCTTCTCGCACAACGTTATTCCCACGGAAGGAGAAGGAAATATTGCTCACTCCGCCGCTGACTTTACAATGCGGCAAGGTAGCCTTGATTTGCTTTGTGGCTTCAATGAAATTCACGGCATAATTATTGTGTTCTTCAATGCCTGTTGCCACCGTGAGAATATTGGGATCGAAAATAATATCTTCCGGAGGGAATTTTATTTCATCAGTTAAGATTTTATACGCTCTCGTGCAGATTTCGACTTTCCGCTCTGCCGTATCGGCCTGCCCGACTTCGTCAAACGCCATCACGACCACGGCCGCTCCAAACCGCCTCACGATTCTGGCCTGCTCTTTAAATTTCTCTTCCCCTTCTTTCAAACTGATCGAATTGACAACACCCTTCCCTTGTATACATTGCAGTCCCTCTTCGATCACCGACCACCTGGAACTATCGATCATGATGGGTACGCGACAAATATCTGGCTCCGAAGCAATGAGATGGAGAAAATGGACCATGGCCTTTTCTGAATCCAACATGCCTTCATCCATATTAATATCGATTATTTGCGCGCCACCTTCGACCTGTTGCCGTGCGACAGCCAGGGCTTCTTCAAAATTCCCATTTAAAATTAATTTGGCGAATTTCGGAGATCCCGTCACATTGGTACGTTCACCAATATTAATGAAATTCGCTTCCGGGCGAATGGCCAGCGCTTCTAAACCACTCAGTCGGGTCACATGGGAGCTTGAAACTGGTTCATGCGGTGGTAAATCTTCCACTGCTTGAGCGATGGCCTGAATGTGTTCGGGGGTACTGCCACAACAGCCACCGACGATATTCAACCAGCCATTATTGGCAAATTCCCGCAAATCTTCACCCATACGTTCAGGAGTTTCGTCAAATCCGCCAAAGGCATTTGGTAGGCCTGCGTTGGGGTAACAACTGATATACACCGGTGCAATGCCGGCCAGTTCTTCAATATAGGGACGCATTTGCTTAGCGCCTAAGGCACAATTAATACCGACACTCAGCACATTTGCATGCGATACGGAGTTCCAAAAGGCCTCGATCACCTGCCCTGAAAGCGTTCGTCCGCTTTGGTCCGTAATGGTCACCGAAATCATGATCGGGACTTGCTGCTGTTGTTCTTGGCAATAACGATCGATAGCATTAAGCGCCGCTTTTGCATTCAAGGTGTCAAAAATGGTCTCAACCAGCAACAGGTCAGAACCGCCGTCCATTAATCCACGTACTTGCTCGTAATAGGCTTCTTCCAATTGCCCAAAGGTGACGGCCCGAAAAGCCGGGTCATTGACATCGGGCGACATAGAAGCCGTTCGATTCGTAGGCCCCATTGAACCAGCAACAAATCGCGGCCGACTCGGATCCTGAGCCATAATCGCTTTGACTGCTTCGCGGGCAACTTGAGCACCAGCCACGTTTAACTCATAAGCCAGCGATTCCATCTTATAGTCGGCCATGGAAATGATATTGGAATTGAAGGTATTGGTTTCAATAATATCGGCCCCGGCCTCCATATACTCTTGATGAATGGCTTGAATAATCTGCGGTTGTGTTAAGGACAACAGATCATTATTGCCTTTAACGTCACT
>BQIX01000517.1 GCA_021604145.1 Nitrospirales bacterium | reverse complement strand
GAAGGTGAATGGGCTCGGCTGATTCGCATCGATCATTCCCTCCTCATTACGGAACTGATTCGAATGGAAGCGTTTGCAGCCATTGAGCCCGCGCTGTTGGCCGCCATGATGGCGAGTATTGCCCATGACGATGATCGGCCGGGAACGTTTCTTCGAATGAGTTCAGGCCTCAGCACGATGCTGTACCAGGTTCGCGCTGTGGCCAGCTCTCTCGCGTCGTATGAAGAAGCTCCGCTTCTCCGGACAGATGTGGCCGCCTTAACGGATGAGTGGGTCCGTGATCCGAATCTGAAATGGGTGTCACTGGTCCGCATGACCGCCATGGCTGAAGGTGATGTCTATCGGCTATTTGCCAGAACGATCGAATTTCTCTCTCAATTACAAACACTCAAAGCCTCGCATCCCAGTCTCGCCGAGACTGCCAGTACCGCCATCACCACAATGAGGCGCGAAGTTCTTGAAGAACTTCCGTAAGAGGCTCTATCCATGACGAATGATGAACTCATCGGTCTGCTTGAATCGCTTCCACTTCGCCATCTCCACAAACTCGCTCAGGGACGAGTTCATCGTCATTTTCGCCTTGGCAAACATCGATTAATTGACGTGTTTCTCTCCCTTCCTTCGGAAACTCGTGAAGCCTTAGAAACTGATGTCTTACAGTATCAAACCCAAAGGTCTGTCCGTGCATCAGGGCCTGCACCTTCTCGTGTCTCTGCGAAAAAGAAACCGTTACCTCAAAAATCAAAAACGAAACACACGGCCTCTTCCTTGCCTCCACCTATCACTGTCTCTCATTTGCTTGAGGGACTTGGCGTGCCTCCTCCAGCAAAGGAGTTTCATCCTGATCCGTGGCAAGAAGAGGCCGTGACACAACTGGCCACGACTGATGTGATTGTGAGTGTGCCGACTGGAAGTGGCAAGACCTTCGTTGCAATCGAAGCGACAAAATATGCCTTTAAACAGGAACGTACAGTGATTTACACCTCACCACTTAAAGCATTGTCAAATACAAAATACATGGAATTTTCTCAACTCTTTGGTCCCGAGAAAGTCGGGATTCTTACAGGGGATCGACGAGACAATGCCCAGGCTCCGCTCTTGATTATGACCACGGAAATTTTGCGGAATTTGCTCTATGATGCTGCGAGTGGAGAAATCGACCTTCGACTCAACACCCTTGGACTGGTGATCTTAGATGAATCACAATACTTGGCCGACCCGGAACGTGGAGTGGTTTGGGAGGAAACGATCATTTTTTGTCCGACCCAAGCCCGGCTCCTCTTATTGTCTGCATCAATTGGCAACCCTCAAGATCTGGCGGCATGGCTAACAAGTATTCGACCTGTGCCATGTCATCTCATTCATCATCAAAACCGGTCAGTCCCTCTTCGAGGAGGCTATCTACATCCAAGCGGCATGTTGAGCCCGTTCTTTCGTACCCGCGATATTGCCAAAGGACAGGGCTACACCCTTCATCCAGAGACCAAACGCCTTTCAAAGCAGTATGAAGAGGAAACGGTCGGTCATCGAAATCGTCGATAAACCGATTCATTCGTCGACATGAATTCAAGCGCCGGCATTGTCCGCTTGAGCGCAGGGCCGACAACTCATTGATTGTTTGGTCTGGATAACATACGTTATTTTGCACAACCTCGCGGGAGCATATGCGCTCAGCCTCCTAACTTTCATTGGATTGAGTGTTCCTCAAAACCGGCGGGTCGACGCAGTCCGTCGCGGTTCTAACAATCTAAAAGATTGTTGTTTACGCCTTGCCCAATGCTATGAATAAGACTTTAGCTACTGATCTAGGAATTTGGTAGTCAGAAGGAAATCATTATGACAAATTTCAAGAAATTTCAGTTTAAATCATTGGAAAAACTCAAAAACCAGTGAGCAAATCACACACCTTCGTTGTATTTAAGCAACACTCCAACAGGACTTCCACCGGTTATTCGACTATTTTATTATATTTTTCAGTATGTTACATTTAAGTAAATTGTGAGCATTAGTATTGCTAAGTAGTAATACAAATCTGTGCGAATTACATAAACGTAAATGATCGGGTAGCAAGATAATCGATATGCATACTATAAAAAACTTTAAAACCTATATTCTCCTGAGCCTTATTTGCATGCTAACCTTTTCGGGTTGCCAAAGCCTTCAACCTACCGAAAAGAGTGAGTTAAGTCTCCAGGACTCAGAATTTATGGACCTGTGGACTCTGTACAACGATTGCGTGATCGACCAAAACCCCTTACAAATGCAGGAGTATGTCGCGCAATTATCAGAAGCGCCTGGGCCAATCACCATTCACCACTCGCCCATTCCTTTACCAAAATTTCTGAAAAATTGGACCTCAGCTCGGAGTTCTCGCCTTTCTGTTGACCCAAGAGCCATGGCTGTTTCCTGTGCTTTGCAGGCAGGACAAGCTGCTTGGCAAACCGGTCGCTACCTTTTGGCGCAAGACCTTATGCAATCCATCATTGACGAATATCCAGAGCCAGCATATGCCTATTATGTGTCAGAAGCCCGCACTGCGATTCTAAAAATCCCATCATTCCGCAACGTGTCTCTTACTGAGTAGCACGCTCACGTTTCGCCGACGAGCTACACCTATCATTCTATCAGAGTTACAACTCTTCTCTGACTCGTAAAAATTTAGAGAAGGACTTTCCCTCGAGGCTTTTGAGGTTTTTCGGGTTGACAGATATCACATTGGCACAAACGTCGTAAGGCAGCGTAGGAATAGATCCCAGTGTCATGGCCGTCACTCCATTTAAATCGAAGCGCATAACGCCCGACGGCTTCAATATCTTGAACCATGATCAGCAAAGGGACGGAGTCTGGCTGGAGTCGTAATTCTCCGGTCCATTCATCAACGCAAGCCGCACAAGGACAGTGTTGACGAAGGTATCGGACGGGATAGACCCCATGATGGCCATCACTCCACTCAATACCCAGCACGCCATTCTCCAGCCAATTCATATCCTTTGGTTCGAGTGTCTTGTTTGTCATCAGATATACTCCTTTGAGGATCTTGAGAATCGATTAAGTCGCGAAGAACTTTGAGCGGATACGTTCATCGATGGAAGCGACCTTCCGATCACAACCTCTACATATGTTTCAATGACTTGTTCGATTTCCTGTCGGATTTGTCCGCTGGCTCGAAGACGCGTCACTTTCGCAAATGGCAGTCTCCTGGCTTGCTGAATGAAGGCTAAGCTGCCAGGAGAAATGGGGAGGCCACGATCCGACGATCTCTCGCCACACATGAGACACATGACTCCCCCCGCCTGTACAAAGAACTTTACGGGGATGCGT
>BQIX01000516.1 GCA_021604145.1 Nitrospirales bacterium | reverse complement strand
AAAATCGGTGAGTACGAAAACGACATTCTGTTGCCAATCGTGTGGTTACCAAGCACCGCGATGGAGTGGCCGGTGTCCCGACTGCAGTGAATGGAATTCCATGAAAGAGGAAGTCATTCGAAAGGTCGGGGCGAATCGTCCTGCGGGTGTTGGTAGTGAAACGCAAGTTCCCATCCCCATTGGAGAGATCAATGGATCAGAAGAAATGCGTCTTCCCACAGGCATTGGGGAGTTAGACCGAGTTTTAGGTGGCGGGGTGGTCCCGGGTTCAGTGATTTTGGTTGGTGGAGATCCGGGCATTGGGAAAACGACTCTATTACTTCAGGCGCTCCCTTCATTGAGTTATGGGAATGGGAACGTTCTCTATGTTTCTGGTGAAGAGTCTGTTCGCCAAATCAAGATGCGGGGTGATCGACTCAATGTGTCGTGTTCATCGTTGTATATTCATGCCGCGACCTCACTTCAAGAAATTCTCAAAGTTGCTAAGGAGCTGGAGCCCCAGGCACTGGTTGTTGATTCAATTCAAACCGTGTTTACCGAAGAGATCAGCTCCGCCCCAGGGAGTGTCAGTCAAGTACAGGAAGTGGCCTGTCAGCTCATGTGGTATGCCAAACGGACGGGAGTTCCCGTATTTCTTATTGGTCATGTCACAAAAGAAGGGGTCATAGCCGGGCCTCGCCTGCTTGAGCATATCGTGGACACCGTGTTGTATTTTGAAGGTGAGAAAGGACATGCCTACCGTATTCTTCGTGCTGTAAAAAACCGTTTTGGGGCAACAAATGAAATTGGTGTGTTCGAAATGAATGATGGTGGATTGACCGAAGTCGATAATCCGTCAGAATTATTTTTAAGTGGGCGTCCAGAACAGGGAACAGGATCAGTTGTTGTGTCGAGTCTTGAGGGATCTCGTCCGATTCTCGTCGAGCTACAAGCTCTTGTCGCTGAGACAGGGTATGCTATGCCGAAGCGGATGGCGAATGGGATCGAACTCAATCGCGTAGCACTACTCTTAGCTGTCATGGAAAAACGTCTCGGGCTTCATCTGTCTGGTCAGGATGTGTATATCAATATAGTTGGAGGGTTGCAGATCGATGAACCTACGATGGATCTGGGTATTGTCGTGGCCGTTGTCTCAAGCCTTCGAGATCGTCCGATCGATCCCCGTACGATTGTTCTGGGGGAAGTAGGTCTCGGGGGAGAAGTTCGCCCTGTCAATCAGGTCGAAGTTCGAGTCCGCGAAGCCATGAAATTGGGCTTTGAACGCTGTTTGCTCCCAGAAGGAAATCTGAAAAAATGGAAGCCGATTGCAGGTATGGAAATGATTGGCATTCAAGAAATTCATGGTGCGTTTGATCTGGTGATGGCTGATGCCTGATACGAATTGTGATGATGCATGGCCATCGAAGCCATATTGGTGGTGTTCATGTTGTCTGCTCGTGGGAAGTCTTCTGTTTCAAGGCTGTACTACGGTTGCGATTCAGCCAGCGCAAGCCGTAGATCACCAGAAATCCCGTGACATTCTTGCGGCATTAAAGCTGAAGGAAGCGAGTATTCAAAACCTCAAGGGACTGTTTCATGCTTCGATTACCGGTTCAATTCTGCCGATTTCTAAAACCATACCAGGAGTGGTCTTTTATACACGACCAAACTCGATTCGCTTGAAAGGATTAACTCCAGTTGGGGGGACGTTTTTTCAATTTATACGAGAAGATGATATCTATCGGCTGATGATGCCGGCGAGTGGTCGTTTTACGACAGGGAACATTCAGGAACTAGGGAGAACCGGGGATATTGGACGCGTCGTGAGTTTGAGTTTACGTGCCATGAATGTCGTGCTCGGAAAAATCCAGGGCCTTACACTTGACCGCCTGCAGGTGTATGAAGATGAGAGAGGGTTTCGTCTCGATATCCCAACCATCTCTGACGAGGAACATCAAGACGGTGATGTGTCTCTGATGCGTCTTTGGGTGGATAAGCAGCGCTATGATATTCTATATGTTGAATATTTGGATCAAGAAGAGGAAATGCTCATGAGCATTGCGTGTCAGGACTTTCGGAGGTTTTCTGTCCTGATAAACTCTTCAGAATCGACGATTCATCTCCCGTTTCAGATTAGAGCCGAAGATGACCGGTTATCTGGATCAGTCACCTTGACGTTCCAGGAGCTCGCCGTCAATACCGGGTCATGACATGCCTGAGGCTGGAACATTTTTCCCCTTGCTCTGTCAATCCTTCGGAAACTGATTAGGCTATGCGAATTCTTGCAATCGAAACGGCGACCAGCCAACAAAGTGTTGCCGTCTTGGAAGACTCACATGTTCTGGGAGCTCGTAGTCTCGATGCGCAAGGCTCTCATACGCGACGGCTTATCCCCACTATCGATGATTTATTCGCCTCTCTTCAGCTGAAACTTACCGATTGTTCTGGCCTTGCCGTCTCAATTGGACCGGGATCGTTTACCGGGTTGCGAGCTGGGTTAGCAGCAATGGCTGGATTTCGTGTTGCACTTGATATTCCCCTGGTGGCAGTTCCGACGCTTGAAGCGATGGCCTGGAATGTTCGGACAGGCCATGGGCTTGTTTACCCCATGCTGAAAGCCAGGTCGAATGAGATCTATTGGGCTGGGTTTCGCTGGGAAAGCAGGGAGCTGGTACGTGTAACTGATGATCAAGTCGGGTCGATTGAACATGTCCTGCAATCACTGAAGGAACCTGCTTTGGGGTTTGGAGAAGGCTGGCTTCATTACCAGGAAGCGATTCTGGAACAGTCAACGCTATTTAGTTCCGCACCGTCTGATATCCATGTGGCCAGTGCGGTGAGTGTCGGCTTAGCGAGTTTTCAACGGTTCGCATGTGGTGATGTGGCTGGAGTTGGAATAGCGCCGCGCTATATTCTCCCCCCATATGCTGAACTTCAAAGAAGTAAGAGTCAGGCTCAATGATGAACAAGCAGAGAGATGTGAATGTGAGTGGACTCTCAATTTCTCAAGCATCGCTTGAAGATCTGGATGAATTGGAAGCTCTTGAAGGTAGAGTATTTTCAGTGCCATGGTCTCGAAAATCATTTGAAGCTGAGTTGAGTGGCAATGAATTTAGTTTGATGTTTGTTGCGCGTTGTGAGGACGTTTCTACTCAAACATCGCACGATAGGAGGCCGGTTTCAACATCACGGATGGTTGGCTATATATGTGCCTGGGCCGTTTTTGAAGAACTACGTTTTATGAATATCGCGGTCGAGGCTGATATGAGGCGGCGAGGGGTCGGTTCAAAATTATTGAAGAAAATCATGGAGATGGGAATGAGTCACGGGGCTCAACGCGCA
>BQIX01000515.1 GCA_021604145.1 Nitrospirales bacterium | reverse complement strand
AACGAGAACCAGTAACAATCTCTAAAAAAGGGCGACCCGTCGCCGTCATGATGTCGATCCAGGACTATGAAGCCCACGCAACTTTAAAGAGAGATGTCTTGCGTGCGGAACTTCAGAAGGGGTTGAAACAACTCGAACGCGAAAAAAGTGTGGATGGACAAGCCTTTATGCGAGAGCTGCTTGAGGAATTGTGATGCCCACTTTTGGGTTGTCGGAGGCTGCCCAACAAGATCTCCGCGAGATTAAACGTTATACACGAGAGACCTGGGGTGCATCCCAAGCTAGGGATTATCTGCTTGAACTAACGGCGACCTTCACAAAGCTTTCTCGTCGACCCAAACTGGGTCGAAAACGAGATGATCTCGATCTGCAGCTTCGGAGTTTTGTCGCAGGCCAACACGTCATCTTCTTCCAAGAGTCATCAAGCGGCATTGATGTCGTTCGAGTACTTCATTCAAGCATGGACATCTCTCGACACTTCGAAGGCAAAGGGTAAGCCCTGACTTTTTGGAGGCTTTCCACAATGGAGATTGCTGTCAAGGATGATAGACTGCCATGAAATTATTGGTCGTATTGAATAATTTTATATAAAGTGGGAGTACTGAACATCCATCCCACCCTGCTGAATAGCTTAGCATTACGTTGCCCCGTGAAATGGCACAATTGGTACGCGATAAAGTGGGAGCCGGAGAATATTCCGCAAACAGTGAAGTGATCCGAGAAGCTTTGAAACTGTTTCAGACACAAGACCACCTCCGTGCTCAACAACTGCTTGAACTCAGGGAAAAAATTGGCCATGCCATCAACACGGGAGACGCGTCTCTTTCTGCAGATGAAGTGTTTACTTCGCTTCGGGATCGACACCGGAAGCGGACACGCAAAGCATGACCCTTCGTTTTCGGCCTGACCCTCTTCGCAATCTCGAAAATATTTACGAATACATCCCAGCCAATAGCCCCAAACATGCGGGGCATGTTTATTGATCTGATCGAATCAAAATGCGAGACCTTGGCACAAAACCCATTTATAGGACGACTGCGTCCTGATTTGCGGAATGATGTGAGAAGCTTTCTTTTACAATAGTAGATTATTTTCTATCGGGTGTTGGAGGAGGACAAGGAGGTTGAAATCATTCATGCATACCAAGGTGCACACGATATAGATGCGTTTTTTGAATAGTTGATGTACTTGAATACCGTATTCGGTTGGATTTTGCATTGATTAGACAGTACTTGTCTGTCATTCAATGAGTTGAGCGTAGGCTGAGAACTCTATAACAATCACTGAGCCAAAATACTATCACCTCACCATCAAAGATTTAAGAATTCTGAGAAATTACCTCGCGTTGGGTTTGTGAGGTAAAGATGGTTTGCAAGTTTTAGGTTTGTGCGAATGTAACGTACTGCAACATCCTTAATTATACGAGAGCTAATTGTTAAACGCATCCGATCATGTAGTTTATTTAGATCAAGCGGTTTTTTACCCTTCGAACGCGTAATGTGCGCGATTGCATGACGATAATCTTGCTCCAAACATTTACCTAACGATCCACTCCCCATTGCTAGGGTATCAATGTCGGAATTCTTTAATAGAATATGATGGTCGTCTTTGCACTTGTCTACAAAACTTTTAGGGTCAAGATTCTCTACCTGAAGAATCTGCCAAAAAAACAGAAACGATAGATAGTCATTATTTGATGCATTCGCTTCTCTAAAAAGTGCAAGAGCTATCCGCTGTTCATCCGTTTCAATATTTGGGATCCGTTTGAGATCAAAACCGAAAACGCTTCCAGCAAATGAAACCCGAGGAAACGTCCGTATGCTTGGATTGGCCTTCTCAAGAGGATATTCATCGGGACAACCCACTCCGCCAGCCAGCCAAACTGCGACTCGTGAGCAGTTTTCCCATCCAACCGCGCTTAAGAATTCTGATGCTTTAGAGAATGCGTTTTCTTGGGCGTCAGCATCTTTCTCTGAAACAATAGTCAACAAATGATCAGCTGATTGACGCGTACTATTTTGAACCAGCTTGAACCTCACCCCACGGTATTCAAATAGGTAACAGTCTTTCAATAATCGATGACTATTGTCAAAGCATATGTGCATAAGATACGCCATATTTTAGATCTCATCACATTGCCAATAAAGAATCTACGTAACCGAATGCCATATTCCGTTACATTCGAGAGCTAATTGGCTTACAGCTTTGGAGAATATTCCTCTCAACCAATCCCATGTATTTATTAGATATCCCTTTTGTAATACTTCTCTTAAGGAAGTGCGACATTTTATAAAGATTCAGCGAATCAGGTAATAGAAAAATACAGGATTTAGTATATTAGTCAAGAGTATGCACTAAGAAGATTCGTCTTAATACTCATCATGGCACTATGAAACTTTTACCTTGAATCTTCTTGTCTGACAGGAAGTAATGCAGTAAAATGGATCCAAGATAGATCCATTTTGGAGGTCATTCATGCCCACGAACTTATCTATTAAAAATGTGCCAGATCGTTTAATGTCCCGTCTCCGTAAGCGCGCAGCCAAGCATCACCGCTCCCTACAAGGAGAAGTTCTCGCTATTATCGAATCGAGTGTAGAGTCTCCATCTTCACTCACACCTTCACAAGTCTTGTCTCAAGTACGACTTTTAGGGCTCAGAACCCCTCGTGAAGCGGCCTCAATCATTCGAAAAGACCGAGATGCCCGATAAGGTCATTGACGCCTCAGCATTAGCCGCCATCTTGTTCGCAGAACCTGATGCCGATGTGATTCTTGAAATGGTCAAGAACACAACATTATCAGCACCAAGTCTTTTACCGTATGAACTCTCCAATGTGTGCCTTCAAAAAATTCGGCGACACCCTTCCAAGCGAGCGATGCTCATTCAGGGGCTAGACTTCCTCACACAGATACGCATCACCTACTGCGAGGTAAATTCAATTGAATCAGTTGAACTCGCTGAACAAAACGCACTTACAGCCTACGACGCCGCATATTTATGGTTAGCCAATACCCTCGACTGTCCTCTTATTACGCTGGATCGGAAATTGGCAAAGGCTGCTCGTAAGGTATACTAACGAGGTTACGGTTATATCTCGGAGCGGACAAGCCCCGTTACCAAAAGCTTCCGACACCCAAACTTGAGACTAAACATCATCGCCAGTTGTGTTCACATGCTAAAATTCTTATCGTATCGCCTTTTTGTTTTCACCTAATCTAGAGAGTCGGAACCAAACGCGTTACATGCCCCAACCTCTACGCCCTTGGACATCTCCGTTGCGCCCCTGGCAGGAAGAGGCCTTTCAGGCCATCTCTTCGCACGCCACA
>BQIX01000514.1 GCA_021604145.1 Nitrospirales bacterium | reverse complement strand
CTCAAAAAATTAGTCGCCTACTCTTCCGTTTCTCACATGGGTTTTGTCACACTTGGCATTTTTGTGTTTAACAGCCAGGGCATTCAGGGCGCCATTTTGCAAATGTTTAATCACGGACTCACGACCGGAGCCTTGTTTATTTCCGTAGGACAACTGTATGACCGAACTCACAGTCGCGCCATTAATGATTATGGTGGCTTGCATAAGCCCATGCCAAAATTTGTGGCGTTTTTCTTCCTGTTTTCGGTTACGGCATTCGGCCTGCCCGGTACCTGCAATTTTATTGGTGAATTTCTGGTACTCGTCGGGACATCCTCGACAAGTTTTGCGATGGTCCTGTTTTCTATGAGCGGCATCGTCCTAGCCGCAGCGTATATGTTATGGATGTTACAAAAAGTTACGTTAGGCGAAGCCAACACGAAAGCCGCAGAAACCCTGCCTGATTTATCGAATCGGGAATTAGCGACAGTGATTCCATTAGCCATCCTTGTCCTGTGGATTGGACTGTATCCTGGCCCCTTAATGGAAATGATGGATGCGAGTGTGAACAATCTTGTGAAACACATGGGGAAAATATCACCCCAGATCGCTTTGATTTCAGGTTGATCATGAAATATATGAGCCTATCGTGGTATACTCTCCATAGAGAAGAACTTTTTTATTTGTTTCTTGAACCTTGACAACTAGCCAAAGAGTGATTAACTGTAAAGCATGACACAACCTCGGCCCCTCACACATGACGAAAAAAAGGCCTCGGAAGCCGCATTCCGAGGACTGCCATTTAATCCAAAATGGTCTCAGTCCGCAAAAGCGGTCTATGATGGAATTATGGCCACATTGGATAAGTCACCGATGACGGCTACCGACACAAATCCAAACTCTGAAATACCCGAAGAATCAAGAGCGTTGGTTCCAGCGCCAATGAATGAAGTCGATGTGGCGACCGGAGAACAGACCACAGCCGAAATCGAACTCGTGGATGAACAATCCATACAGCAGATTCATTCTCGTCGTGAAGCCATCGAAGCCGGCTATCTCATGGATGTCTCTGAAGAAGCGAAAAACATCGGTCTTGAGCTAGCCGTTGGCATGACCAAGCCCTTATGGAAACGAGGAATCTGTCCTTCAACTGATTTATCAGAAGAAGAATTACAAAATCGCATCCGAGACGTACTCATTGCGGTTCGATTACGCCTTGCCGGTCTTGAATCACCAGCGGCTTTCGTCGAAGTTCCTGTTTTACTTGCATTTCCCCCTGAGCCTACTCCGCAGTTGTTCCTCATCTATGCACTCTTCCACAAGGATCCGCTCGAAGCGGACTCCCTTCTCTTATTGCATCCAGGCGAAGTCTCAATTGCCAAACAATCGTTTTCGGAAAACTAATTTCGTCGACTTTTCCCAAGACATTTCCCGCTCATTACTCAGCATCGACTATGGCTTACTCCCTTGGGTCACATGTGGTATCGTACCGCTTCGCTGACTTTCCTTGAATTAAAATCCTTTACAGGTGCATCGTTGAATCACACGCTTTGGTTAAATCTTAATGCGGTACTCGGAAGCTTGGTCGTCACCATCGGCCTCTGGATGCTCCTCGGTGAACTCTCGCTCCCTCTTGGTCTTGCCATCTCACTGGGGATGGCAGGACTTCTGGCATGGCGCTTTCAATCAATTGCACACATCTGGACAGCCACCACCTTGATATTAGGTGTAGAAAGCTTAGCATGGCCCGTCATTCAAATGATGGACCTTCAAGCCCTGGGTCCTGAACCACCACTTGAAGACCTTCAACGAATCTTTACCGCAGTCTTATTTGGCCTTTTTTCCGGAGTATTTTGGATGACGTTCGCCTACGGTATTTATAAACGAAGCCGAGGAGAGCCGCCCCTTCCAGAATCGCCAGCTCAACCCACGCCACTCACGAAAAATCAGAAAAAATCCAAAAGGAAACGGTAAATGCGTGCGTCGTCGTTCGTGGATCGTCATTCGTATCTCGTAAAAATCTGAAGAACTTTCCCGCAAAATACGAGAAACGAACAACGAGAAATTTTCCTAGTTCATATCTGCAGGATCAACTTTAATTTCCAGGCTCAGCCGTTCATGCAGTAGTGCCCCCGCAAGCTCATCTTGCATGCGCCGAACCCTACGGTGTTCGCGTCCACAGTGAGATTCTTTCACGATTAAAATATAGCGAGTGAGTTCGGGATCTTTTGCGCGCGGAGACAGCAACGGCCCTAAGATGCGGTCCTCCTCTTCAGCTATAGACTTGGGGACCAATGCGTTCTTTCCCTTTTGCTGACCCAAAGCTACGAGTCGCTCTCGACAGTACAAGGCCATTTTTTTGACGCGATCCGATTTTTTACCGAGTAAAGCGATATGGATAAGCCTCGAGTGCGGAGGATAATTCAGCGCATGACGGATCTGTAGTTCCTCCTGGTAAAACACCGACGAATCATGTTCAGATACTGATCGAATAACATGATGTGTGGGCAGTAATGTCTGCAACACAACTTCAGAGGCAGGATTCTCTTCATTCACCAATTGTACGGCCTCAACCAGACGATGATACGCTCTCTCCGCCGTTCGAAAATCAGGAAAGTGCAGTCCCGCATCAGCATTAGGAATTCCGACAAATTGTACGGATGGAAACGAGTCAACATGAAATATTAATTCTGTCCCAATGAGTATATCGATGTTCTGGTTATGAAAATCCTTTATGATCGTGTTTTCCTGTAAGACGGTTTTGACCGTTTCTCGATCAAAACGGGCAACACGTACATGAGGGAATTTTTCTTGAACCACAGTCTCGAGTTGCTCGGTTCCATATCCTGAGGCTTCAAGCCGAACTGATTGACACTCAGGACACACCATCGGCGGAACATGAATCGCCCCGCAATACGAACACCGCAAACGAGCCGGCTTTTGATATAATATGAGCACGACTCCACATCGTGCACATTGCGGAACATGCCCACAGTCTTTACATGCCAGTGAACGGGAAAACCCCTTACGGTTCAAGAATAAGATCACCTGCCCTTTGACTTCTAACGTCCGTTTCATTCCTTTCACCATTCTCTGGGACAGAATGTCTCCATACTGAACCTCACGCAAATTCACGACTTCTATGTTGACAGGCTTTCGAACATGGTGCTCCTGAATCCTATTCGTCTCCTCAACTTGCCCTAGTTGATAAAACGTTTCGATCGAAGGATGGGAAGATCCACACACCAGCATCGCCGGCTCTAATTTAGCGCGCATCCTTGCAACATCTCGTGCATGATAATACGGACTTTGTTCATCCTGGAATGATGCATCATCTTCTTCTTGATCGACCCAAATGAC
>BQIX01000513.1 GCA_021604145.1 Nitrospirales bacterium | reverse complement strand
GACAAGGACTTGTGAGGCAAAATTCCTTGAATAATTCGTTAATTCACCCCAGATGATCCTGGCTTCCCAATACCGTTCGTAGGCAGAATTATTTCGAAACGCCAATAAAATTGCGACAGCCGTTCCAAATACACTTGTTCCGGTAAAAGGGAATGCGAATTTTTCAAAAAAGAATTCTAAATGAAGTGTACAGACTCCGTAACCATACAGGGTATAAAACAAAACAGCCCAACCGTCAATTTGTAGAAACCACTTGAACGGAAGCCTTCTTCTGACAATCATGGAGCCATCTGTTCTTTGACATGATTAAAATAGGATGACGTAACTGAGCGCATCTCATATAATTCCATTGTGAATATTACAACCTGTCAAATATGAGCTCAGAAATCAACCACAGCCGTCAGGAGTGGTCTATTGCGTAAGCAAACACTGTCAAACTTGAATCTCTATCTGACATCGAGCCTCTACATCGACTGGGATACACCGGCCGTTGTCGCCCAAGCACAACAGTTAGCCAATAACCATCGGTCCCCGCTGGATATTGCCAAAGCCTGCTTCGAGTTTGTGCGTGATGACATCAAACACAGTTGGGACTATGCATTAAACCCCGTCACATGCAAAGCCTCCGATGTTCTGGAACATGGCACCGGCTATTGTTATGCGAAGAGTCATTTACTTGCCGCATTACTCAGGGCAAACAATATTCCAACAGGACTTTGCTATCAACGACTGACCATCAGCGACAATAGACCACCGTTTAGCTTACATGGCCTCAATGCCGTATACCTTGAAGAATTTGGGTGGTATCGCGTTGACCCTCGAGGAAATAAAGATGGAGTGGAGGCATCGTTCTGTCCACCTAAAGAAAATTTAGCGTATCCGATTTTGACAGAAGGTGAAGCTGATTTACCGGAGATCTGGGACGAACCACTGAACGACGTTATTTTTGTTCTTGAAAACTACAAAACGTATCAAGAAGTGGCAGCCAACTTGCCTGACATGCCAATGACCACCTCTCGACTTATATAAATTTGATACCCGTAGAGAATACCCCACCAAGATTCAATTCCTCCATTGCACGCCAATCTCCATCATGTAAAATGCTTTTTGAGTGCCTGTAAGAGCGCCTGGTAAATGGGATTGCATAATTCCCCAACTCCGGCATCGTCCAGTGATTCATAGGTCGACTGCCACTCGACAAAGGCCGTGTTATTCTCTGTGACGGGCAATACCCTGGCCGCCCCGATATAATGTTTCACGACATCCTTCGCAACCGGACCGGGACCATCGTCAATGCGATACATGAATGTCCGTTCGTCATCGTCTAACAACACGAGCGTTTCATGAAAGACACCGTTGAGTAGACGTTTCGCTCCAACTTGATCACTCTCAAGTTCGCCGATCTTATCCACTTGTGTCACGACACCGGATGCCCACGACAAATCATGAAATTTTCGTAGAGCTTCCCAAACCGTGTCACACGGAGCATCAACAACGACTGAGTTGTAACATTTCCCCATGGTTTTCCTCCTTCAAACAGGCTACCCTAACTTGGCAGCCTAGACCCATGTTTTACACTTAAACCTCGTCACAAAAAGACTTCCCTCACACGATATTTCTATTCTATTTGTAAACGATTATACTGACAGGCCAACAGAAATCCTATGATGTTTGGAAGAACCAAGAGAACAAGACTGAATGTTTCGCCGACAACACCCGACACGGCCATACAGCATAACCGGTCTATTCCTGTCACTCTCTCGAGACGAAACAAGACGTAAACATGATTTCTGAATTCCTCATTACGTCAGGAGAAAAACCCAAACGTCTTGATAGGTTTCTTGCTCATCGGCAGCCAGAAATCTCTCGTTCAAGCCTGCAGCGACTGATCATGCTAGGACGAGTACGGGTGAATACGATCATCGTCAAACCAAGTCAGAAGGTGAAACCTGGAGATGTGATTACAATGGACAGGCCCCAACCAAGCGCCTTGAAGGTTGAGGGGAAAACCGTACCGTTAGAAATTATCTACGAAGATGAGGCACTCATTATCGTGAATAAACCTGCGGGAGTTGTGATGCATCCAACAACTGGAAATTGGTCTGGAACGTTGTTGAATGGTCTGCTCCATCATTTTCACATGACCGAACAAGGAACACTGACACCCGGAATCGTCCATCGACTTGATAAGGACACCTCTGGACTTTTGGTCATCGCCAAAAATCGAAATGCCCATCGAGCGCTTGCAAGTCAATTTGAAAGTCATTCTATTACACGGCGCTACGAGGCCATCGCCTGGCACACTCCAACCAACAACGACGGCGTGATTGAGTTGGCTATTGGACGCGATGCACATGTCCCGAAAAAGCACTCATCGCATACCGCTACCCCCCGGACGGCGGTAACAGAATATCGTGTTATGCAGCGTTGGAAGACGTTGGCGTCTCACATCCTGCTTTCTCCACACACCGGCCGCACCCATCAACTTCGAGTGCACCTTGCGTCTCTCGGCACGCCAATCTTGGGAGATACCCTCTATGGCGGGACGCCAGTCTGTACCGTTGCGGAGATCGCCATTCCACGAGTCATGCTCCATGCACAGGCCCTCGGCTTTCACCATCCAAGATCAGGGGCATTCAAGGAATATACAATCAACGCACCATCTGACATGCAAGCACTTCAGATTCAGCTACAACGCCTTGCCGAGGAGTCATAGCGTGACAGTCCGTTGAAGCAAATTGTACCTCGTAACTTTGAGGGAAATGGTGCTATGATCGAATCTTATACTGGTGCATCGAGAAGGAGGACGGCATGGATATCGAGACATTTCGAGAGATGGTTGCGAAAAACCCCAAAGGCTTTCTCGGTCGCTATGGCCTCGGAAAGAAGATTTATGAGGACGGCGGCAATCTTGAAGAAGCCGCAGAAAATCTTCGTGTTGCCGTTGAGCTTGACCCCATTCATGTTTCCTCACATTGGATACTCGGACAAGTGCTAGGAAAATTAGGAAAACATGAAGAAGCCAAATCAGTGCTCACCGCCGGGATGGCTGCGGCCACGTCAGGTCGTTCGAATGGAGGTGGCGATCTCGTCCCGGAAATGCAGGCATACATTCAAAACTTACAGTAAACATTATGATTCACCTAATGTCACCTGCAATATTTTTTCTGTTTCTCCACGAAGAACGCGAAGCTCAATCGTCTGCCCCGGAACAGTATGCTCGATTAAATAGCTTTTTAATTCTGCCGCAGTGGTAATCGACGTATTGTCAATGGCCAGCAACACATCGTTTTTCTTTACCCCAGCTTTTCGTGCAGGCCCCTTCGCCTTCGCGGCAGCCACTCGCCAT
>BQIX01000512.1 GCA_021604145.1 Nitrospirales bacterium | reverse complement strand
ATGGAGTTCCGGCGGATGCAAACGAATCTATTCAATACTCACACGATCAGGCCACATTGACCTTACGTCGTGATACCGGTGGAGGGCGACAACCGCTGGCTGAACATATCGAAACGTTTTCCATTCAATACTTTGATCATACTGGTGCTCCAACCATCGATTCGAAGCAGATTCGGCAAATTGAACTCTATATTCAGGCTCGCACCGCAAACCCTGATCTTCGTTATCCTTTAAATAAGGGATATCGAACCACGATCTTACGATCACGAGTTACACTACGAAATTTGGGGTGGTAGTTTCTCATGATGGTCTGCTCAAAAACGATTCATGACGCTCCTACGAATACGCAAGGATTTGCGTTAGTTGCTGCGCTGATACTTATGGCCGTGTTGAGTGTTCTTGGGGCAACGGTTCTCACGGCGACATCAACAGAAATTTCGATCAGTGGGAATTATCGTCGCGGGATTGAGGGCTTCTACCTTGCGGAAGCTGGAATTGCCGAGAGCCGAGCCCGATTGCGTGGAGATTTATTTGGGAACCCTCAACTAATTAGCGACCAAAATCCCTACGATCCTCGTTGGACAGCTTATATTCTGACCTCGTCCGATTGGCATTCATCCGCAGATACAACATTTTATAAAGGCCATACAAACTATTTCCCAGTCAGTGGGAATCAATCCAATTCAAAGATTACGCCGAATAGTCTACAGCGAACCTTGCCCTATTGGGTCAAGCTGAAGCACAAGACAGAATATGATGCTGAACGAGAAGGTCATCGATCGACCACTCCTCATTATCTTGATCTTGATGGAAGCCTGAGGAAGCATACGCGAGCAAATCCTGGCAATGTCGTGATGTATGGCTATTCAATGGCAGATTCATCCATGCCTATAGAATTTACGAGCCCTGGATTGGTAGATGGGTCGTATCCAGTTGAACGGATTGTGGCGTCAGCCGGTGGGAAAGGTGGTTCCGTAACGATTGAGGTGGATGTTGTTCATCCTCCAGCCCCGCCTGTTCTTGCGGCTGTTTATGCCAAAAATGGCGTGTCCTTTGTTGGTCCGTTGAATGCGATTAATGGAAACGATCAATGCGGAGTCACTTCTCCAAAGCCCCCAATTTATATTAGTGGGGTATCCTCAGTCACTGGTTCAGCTTCCTTGATCGGTGTTCCATCATCTCCACAACAAGGCGATCTGGCGTTGAACTTACTGCAGGTCATCGATTCGTTCAAGCAGGGAGCGAGACTCATCACGACCCATCAGTCCGACGTCAACTGGGGAACGGCCTCATTACCGGAAACGGTGTTTGTCGATTCATCGACAAGCGTTGGTGGTCTTTCGATAAAAAATGTGCAAGGGCATGGAATTCTTCTCGTGACTGATGAGGTTATCCTTGAAGGACCGGTACAATGGAATGGGCTGCTGATCAGTGCAGGGAAAATTTATGTATCTGGCGCAACGGGGACGGTCCGGATCGATGGTGGAATGTGGGTGAGCGAGCTTGTCGATTTGTCTGGTTCACTCAATGTGTCATACGATAGCTGTGCTATCAAGGCCGCTGTCCTTAGTAAGCCGCTTATTGTGAGGAAGTGGAAGCAGGTCCTATAGACCCTAAAAGGATGAAGCGTTTCTCGTAACTCGTCGTTCGTCTTTCGTGTAGGAAAATCTCCGGTCTTTGATATGCGAGATCCGATTCACGAGCGACGAACAAAGACAAAGGGCGCTGGCTGGGCTTTGTCAAATCTTCATTTTAGAGTGGCGCATAGTCCAAGCTAATGTAAGCAACGCTAGTAGAAGTACTAATGGAATTGGAAACGCACTCATTTCTCCTGCACGAAGGTGAGTGACAGTGGCGCCGACCATCGTCACACTTAAGAGCAGGACTCCAAACAATCTTCCCTTAGGTATGAGTAATCCAACCCCTCCCAATACCTCAATAATTCCCGTGACATAAACAAACCACAGGGGATAACCCCAATGAGCAAATTCTTCTGCATGAGTCACTGGATCCCAGAGTTTTGATCCACCGGCAAATAGAAAAATAAGTCCGAGTAGGATCCAAAGACTGGTTTGAATCAATTGTTTCATATGTTTACTATAGCAAATTCCATTAATTTCTACGGATGGTCCCTAAGGTAGGAACATTCAGGCGACTATTAGCTCATGAGAACTCAGTTCCTTGTTTCAATCATGGTGCTACCTGAACATTGGGCTTCTAGGCATCTCAGGTGACTACGATTATTACAAATCATCAACTGTAGACGGTTCTGCAGCCGAAGTCCACTGTCCATTAATAAGAAATTTCCTCTTTGATGGCGGTTGTTGAGAGGTATTGGAATAATGATCGCTGATTAATCATCAAATAAAATAGATCGAACGATTCGGTTGAGGTAAGATTGAAATTCGGGGTGGAGTGAACGGTATCTTTCCTTTTTATTTACGGCTTCTGTCCCATTTCTTTTGCATTAAATTAATACTCGTATTGAGTTTGAACCGTGTGTCGACCATTACGCCGATTACACCGCTAATCGTAATGAATAAAGATAATGGTGGAGCTGGTTTAAATTTTTGGATGATATGCACTATGAATGAAACGTCTTCACAAATCTTGTTAAGCCACAGTTGTGGTGAACATCCATCAAGGTGGGCTAAGGAAGTCGTTTCTTCTGGAAACGTCGACAGCATGTTACTGATATGGGCTCTCAGTGCTTGTGGCGGTTGAGACGTCTCGTTGTTGATGTTTGGGACATGATGTTTCTACGTTCGTGTTTTTTAGCAAGAAAACGTGGATTGAGCCATTGCATTGCCGAGCACGAAGGGCTCGATTCTCGCTGTAGCCTGCATCATCCTTAAAGACTGTTACGCAAAACTTATGATGATTGAACAAGTTGTCGATCCCTCAAATTACGTATTCAGCATCTATGCCGTCCCGACATTCTTGACCGCGGTCATTGGTTTCTTGGTCTGTCTTGCTGTCGTCGTTCGGGAACGCGGTTCGGGTGTGAGCTGGGTGTTTGCGTCTATGGTCATGCCATTTACCCTCTGGTTTTTTGGCTTTACGTGGATGTATTGCGCCAAATTGGAATCAGTCGCTCTTTGGTGGGTCGATCTAGCCTATGTCGGTGTTCCCTGGATTCCTGCAGCGATCTACCACTTTATGTTGGAAATTCTCAAACTCCAAGGCTATTGGAGAAAAATTGTCTGGTTTAACTGGGCGCTTTCTTCGGTGTTTTTTTTCGCAACACTTATGTCTGACGCGATGATTGCCGGAGTGTTTCAATACTGGTGGGGGTATTATCCGAAGTATGGATGGTTGGGCATCCCATTTGTGATCTATGTTTCCGGTATGATGATTGCCGGG
>BQIX01000511.1 GCA_021604145.1 Nitrospirales bacterium | reverse complement strand
TTGGTATTACGTGTTAGCGACAGCTTTTTTCCTGGGATTCGTATTATGGATTCTTGTCAGCCGACATGGTGATGTCCGTTTGGGTGATCCCGATGAGGAGCCGCAATTTAGTTTGCCGAGTTGGCTCTCCATGTTATTTGCTGCCGGAATGGGTATGGGCTTGGTTTTTTGGGGAGTGGCCGAACCCCTCTATCATTATCAAACACCACCACGTGCTGAACCATTAAGTTCGGCTGCTGCGCAAGAGGCCATTCATTTCAGCTTTTTCCATTGGGCCTTTCATCCGTGGGCTGTCTATGTCATTTTTGGGTTGGGAATCGCCTTATATCATTTTCGTTTTAAGCTCCCTCTCGCACCGCGTTCGCTTTTGTATCCAATCTTTGGAAATCGAATTCATGGGTGGCTGGGACATGTTGTCGATGCCTTTTGCACCATTGGGACACTGCTAGGGGTCGCGACCTCGCTGGGCCTTGGGGCCATGCAAATCAATGCGGGATTGAGCCAAGTGACCGATGTTGAATATGTCACGCATGTTCAAATATGGATTATTGTTCTGATCTCACTGGTGGCGACAATTTCCACGGTCACTGGAGTGTCAAAGGGAATTAAATATTTAAGCATCATCAACGGAGTGGTGATGCTGGGTCTGTTGGTATTTGTTTTCGTTGCTGGTCCGACGCTCTATCAAATTAAAGTCTTATTCACGGGCATCGGTACGTACCTTCAAAACCTTGTCGGCACCAGTTTATGGTTGGATCCGCGTCAAGATTCGGATTGGCAATCAACTTGGACTTTATTTTATTGGGGGTGGTGGATTTCTTGGAGTCCCTTTGTGGGAATTTTTATCGCTCGCATCTCACGAGGCCGAACCATCAGGGAATTTGTTCTCTACGTATTGCTTCTACCAGCCTTTGTAAACTGTGTGTGGTTTTCGGTTTTTGGAGGAACGGCTTTATATGTGGAGCGATTTGGTGACGGCAATCTTCTTCAGCCTGTGACTGAAAATGTCGCGATGTCATTACATGTATTACTCGAGCATCTTCCGTGGACCATATTTATGCAATGGGTGGCGTTGATGCTTATTGTGATTTTCTTTATCACGTCTTCGGACTCGGGTTCTTTTGTAGACGACATGGTCACGTCGGGCGGAAACCCCAATCCTCCAGTAGCCAATCGGGTCTTTTGGGGCATATCGGAGGGGGCCGCCGCCGCTGTCCTGTTGTTGGCCGGGGGACTTAATGCCCTTCAAGCCGCTTCCATTTCAGCCGGACTTCCCCAAAGTATTCTGTTACTCGTAGCGTGTGTGGGTCTGATTAAAACGTTGCGTTCGAAAGAAATGATTGTCAAAGAAGAGAATTGAAATGGACAACTTTGTTCTGATTCAAGTTTTTTCCTCTCTCGACGCATAACCTCTTTTGGCAATGGCCTCATAGATTTCACCGGGTTGGATTGCTTCGTCGCTGAGCATGACCCGGTGGTACAAATCCTCCGGTAGGACCCGTAGCACAGTCATTAATCCTTTCACGCCATGAAACCAGTTGGCTCTCATGCCTTTGGCTTCCCGGCGATTTGTGATTTTCGCCATGGCTTGGTGATTGTGGCTCATGTTCATGTCCTGCATTTTTTGCGGATACCCTGGCATCTGAAAGGCAGATTCTTGCAGAGACAAGTCAACCGACGGACGGGCAGGCAATGAGTCAGCATACTGAGAGAAATCGAATCCTCCTCGAATATGTGGCCCCACCTGCCGTACCATATGATTCATCATGTGATGCACCATATGACAATGAAAAATCCAGTCGCCTGGATTGAAGGCGACGAATTCAAAATCTTGCGCCATGGCCACGCCCACCAGTGTATTGTTCCTGGGTACCCAGGCACTCGTGGGTATACGGCCTGCTTCAGTTCCAGTCAGCCAGAATGTATGGCCATGGAAATGAACTGGGTGATGCTGCATGGCGCTAAAATTTATGAGACGAACACGAACACGTTCACCATGTTTGCAAACCATGGGTGTCGTGTATGGGCCACTCCGACCGTTAATGGTGTGCCAATTCCAGTCCATGGCCATGGAGTCCGCCGTGACGGCATTGGGCGGGACAAAGAAATTTTGGAACATTAAGGCAAAGTCTCGATCCACGGGAGGATCGTAGGCAATCTTGGGATGAATGATAAACAAGCCTGCCATGCCAAAGGCTTCTTGCATCGCCACGTGTGAATGATAAAAAAATGTGCCCGTTTGATGGAGGTCAAATTCGTAAATATATGTCCCTCCAGGTGGAATGAAATCCTGCGTGACCCCTGGCACGCCATCGTATTGCATGGGCAGTTCCAGCCCATGCCAATGTACCGACGTGGGTTCCGGTAACTCATTATGCACCACAAATCGGACGCGATCTCCCTGAAAGGCTTCGACGGTAGGACCAGGCATTGAATCATTGTATCCCCAGACATTCATAAACTGGTCTGGGAGGAACTCTCGCTTCACCGGCGTACAGCGGAGTTCAAATTCTTTGACCTCATTGACCATTTTCCATGGGATTTTCACCAAGTCCGGTGTTTCAACTAATACGGGACCCAGCCCTGACTTCCGAAATCCAGGAACCAGTTTTCCTAAAAATTGATCGGAATTCGGTGGACCTCCAAAGCTTGGATGAAACCGAGAATATTGTAAGAATGTGCCTTTCGCATTTTTTTCATTTATGCCATTGGTCTGGATGTCTTGATTAGAGATGGTTTGTGCGTTTCCAAATCGAGTCAACAGCGATCCAAATCCCAATGCTATGCCAGTATTCAATATTTGTCGTCGTGTGAGGCTAAATTTCATTGTTGTATTCTCCTCGCAATAATCATGAATTCATTTGTTCACTAAGATGATTTTTCACATACGATGCTATCGTGGCTTCGGCGTGGCATCGATGTGCCCAGGAAGGGTCACGCCACCAGGCGCCATCAATCCATCCACTAATAACAACCCTTCAATTGCAACTTGAGTACTTCGAAAAGCTACCAAGTGATCGACATAGATTGCTTGGCGTCCGAAAAAGTCTTGCTGAGCCTCTAAGACGGCAGGCCATGTCTCTCGGTTATTTTCATAGCTCTTCAGACGAAGTCGATAACGCTGTTCGGATTCCGGTAAGATGACCGCCTGATAGCTCTTCACATGTTGCAAGGCTGTCCGGTATTGTTGAAATTGCTTGGCTAATGAGCGACGCAGACGGAGTTCGGTCAAACGAATCTCGGCCTGTTGTTGTCGATAGTCGGCTTGTGCCTGCTGAATCGTGCCCTGGTTCCAGTCGAAAATCGGTACCTCGATAAACGCTCCGACTCCATAGACGGTTTGTCGGGCATCGTAGTTACGGCCTGCT
>BQIX01000510.1 GCA_021604145.1 Nitrospirales bacterium | reverse complement strand
ATGAACATGAAAAATAAAAGTACAGAAATTAGAAAAATACACAAGAGGGATAAATCACATGAAGATCAGAAAATCACCTCATTATATCGTCACGGTTCATGGTATTGGCGAACAAGCAGAAAATGTGACTTCGGTGGAAGTAGTCCAGCGCTTTGCCGAAGCTCGCCAAAAGAAATCAGCTCCTTTGAGCTATCGGAGTCTTCTCCCAGCCAATTTATCGTCCTATTCAGTCAGACGGAAAGGGCATGGGCCTGGATGGTCTGAGTTTTGCGGAATTCCGGTGGATCCAAAAGACAAGTATACGGACCCCTTTGACGGCACCCGTGAGTCCAAAACGGCCGGCAAGAATTTTCGCTTTGTCGATCTTCGATGGGCGGATATTCTTCAGGATCATCAGGCCAAGTTTTCCTCTCGTATCGAAGCCTGGACCGGCGCACTGCTCAATCGCCTGGAACTGCCATTCACACCGGAAAATTGGAGCGAACCATGGATGAAACCATTGCTCAAGGAAATCGAAAACACGGTCATTCCCTTTCAGCGAATACTCAAGTGGTATAAACCAGCAATTGCCAAAACTATATTTGAAGACCTTCTTGGGGATATTCATTTATATGGAGACTATGCCCGGACACGAGGGCAAGCGGTTCGCAGATTCCATTCTACCCTGGACCAGATCCATCTTCGTGACTTTGAACAGTGGTGTCGACATGAACGCACCGATCCCGATGAGCAGTATGCACCACCAAAGTACACCATCATTGCCCATAGCTTAGGAAGCATCATGAGCTTTGATGCCTTGACCTATGCCTTTGCTAACTCAAAAATCCGCTCAGGACACACGATGCATGCCAGCGGATCGCTTCCTTTTCCAGGCTATACGGAAAAAGAAGACGATGAAAAAGAGGCATGGGATTCGCTTATAAGGAATATCCAAAAAGAGCCTAAAAAGCATGGCTTGCCGAATGGAAAGGCCAACATCAACGCGTTCAAAGACATGCACTCTCTAACGACCGAAGAATTTCCACCCGTGCCTCACCTCTTTTGGCGAGAACACGTGGCAAACTTTATTACCTTAGGATCGCCCATTGATAAGTTTCATGTCCTTTGGCATCACAACTATCGGCACATGGGACTGATGCATCATGACTTTCCCGAGGAATGGGCTGAAGACTGGCTGGAACATGGAATCTCTTTCCGAATACCACACTACAATTTGTGTGATGAACAGGACCCGGTCGGACACCATCTTGAAGTGGCCCAGGAATGCCAGAACTATAGAAAAGTCTTCGACACGTCTATCCCCGTAACCTATCGAGATGTCGTGTTTCGACGGTATCCCGTCCCCGGCGCAGCGCATACGCAATATTGGAAAGATCAAGAACTCTTTGACATATTGGTCAACTCGGTTATCGATTCCCCGACAGCCCAGGGGCAATCTAACAATACACCCGTTTCACCTTCATCAAAAACAATGGATAGATTTGTGCAACCATCATTCATCGAAGTACCTGGTTTTTATCAAAAAGCGTTGGAATGGGCATACTTCCGTATACCGTTGATCACAGCCGTCGTGACCGGTCTGCTGTTAAGTTACGGGATCATCGGATGGCAACGGAACGAATTTTCCCTCGCGTACCTTTCAGCCATTCTTGCCGCGATACTGCTGTGGGGCATGCCGCGTCCGTCAAAAGGGTACCAAAAAGAAATGAATCCTACAGAGGAAAAAGAGGAAGAAAAAGACACTTCAGAACCATTATACACGGAAGAACCGTCTCCATCGCTCAAAAACGAATGCTGGTGGAAGCGCTGGTGGGAACGTTGGAAGCTACGCCCAAGTCTCTTTGCGAACCTTGTGCGTGGAGCAGTGACATGGCGAAGGATATTAATTTGGTTAAATCAACATCCGAATCAGGCCTTTAAAATAGAAAACGCCTTAGAGAATGACGTTCGCCTTTCTCTCAGAAGTTTAGGAGGTTTTATACTTAATGTCAAAAGACGAGTGGGGGTCGGATTTATCTTTCTATCCTTTTCATTTGCCGTAGGCATGTCCAGTTGGTGCCCGCTTGTTGCCCCGAACCCCATTGCACCCCATGTGCCCGATTGGTTGTATGTCCCAACATTCGTCACCTTCATCATTTCGGCTTGTTATCTTTCCGTCATGGCCTATGTGGGAATCGTGTTCACACAGATGAAACGAGTGTCCCACAAAAATCAGTCTAAAGTGTTCGTCAATATGGAAAAGTACCAGGCCAGTACTCAGAACATGAACCACGCAGTTGCTCGCAGGTTCTCCATCGCTCATCATCAACCCCCTGAAGCTCAGAATATAAAGGAAGAAGAAACACACACAATACATGTTTGACCATGAGGTCATAGTTCCGTACGCTTGGCAGCAAAAATTAATCTGTTCCGACTTTTTTTAGAAAGATTCGTGAATGCGACTTTGAGTTCCTTATAACCCACCTCAGTCATAAACAGGACAAGGGATGTGACATTAGTGTCACATCCCTTGTCTATTTTTCATGAGAATTCTGCCCTACCGCGTGATGATTTCCTCTCGTACCTATCTCCACAAAACAGAATAGACACTTCTTATCTTCCCTCAACATGCGTTTCTACTCTCTAATCAGATACGAATCGAGGGTGCCATATACAAAAAGGTGGCCAAATGCTGATCGATTATTCCGAGCTATAGCGAATCCAATTAATTGCCAAATATTGGAAGTTATGTGAAACGGCCATAACCTCTTAAAACACGTTGACAGCCTGAACGCAATTGCACTTGATAAATCGACATAAGAATCCGAAAAGGAAAAGATGATAGATAACATCGTGAATACTTGTGACGTCTAAAGGCAGGCTAGTGTATACCATTGCCATTCAACCGGATGATGTGCCGCTAGCTAGTGGACGACGTCAATCATTTTCTACTCGGTGGGTAGAGTTGGCTCAAGAGTTCGGACATGAGGTTCGAATTGTCAATGCCTACAATGAAACCCATTTCTTTTCTCAGATCCGAAATTGCGATGCCTTTATGTGGGCATTCTGGAACGCCCCGAAAAGTCGTGAGCCTGGCAAACGCATGATGGCTGCCCTCCACCATGCGAATCGCTTACCCACCTTTCCCGATTGGCGAACATCGTGGTTCTTTGAAGATAAAATCGCGCAGCGCTACTTGATGGAAGCCAGTGACATGCCAACTCCCAAGACATGGGTATTTTGGCGACGGAAAGATGCAACTGATTTTCTTCAACAGACCTCTTACCCCATTGTCCTGAAGCTTGCGTTCGGAATTGGATCAGACAATGTTTGCTTAATCCACAATATTGAGGAGGGTGAATATTGGGTGTCAAAGCTTTTTGGCGAAGGACTCACTTCCTTGAAAATACAAGAACCGAGGCC
>BQIX01000509.1 GCA_021604145.1 Nitrospirales bacterium | reverse complement strand
CTTGGCCAATACGCTGATCACCGAAAACAGGCCGTGGCAGCTCACAGCCCCATAGTAACTTTCGCAAAAAACGATTTTATCTTGACTTGTGAACACAGATGCTTGCGGTAATCCTTACCGGAAACGGCAACAAATCAATTCTGCTGGACGAGTAAATTCAAATGCTTCCACCTGAACCGCTGTTGACCTAACCTCAGGCCGGTTTATCTTCTGAATCAGACGCTTAGGCAATCCTCTCATTCGCTATAAAAGGGTCATGGGGCTTAACTAACAGAAAACACTATTTTTCTTCCCTGTATACCTCAATCATGATATGATTAGGTATGTATTATGATTATGATCGTATCCTATGGAGGGCAATACTATGAATATCAGATTTCCCGATGTGGATGAACACTACATCAAAACCAAGGTCGAAGCCGGGTACTACATGAACGAAACTGAGCTGGTTCGCGATGCTGTCCGGCACATGCGGGAGGAAGATGAACGCAAAAACCAGTTTCTTTCGGCAATCAAGGTCGGGCAAGACCAGGTCGCCAGTGGACAGCACCGGGAACTCACTCCGGACGTTCTAAACGAGCTTCGGCAAACCGCCACACGGAAAATTCAGGAAGGACACAAGCCCAAGTCTGATGTCCTCCCCGAATAAATACACCCTCTCCCTTACTCAAGAAGCAGAAAGCGATTTTGTCGATATTCTGGTTTACACCGCTCAGGAATGGGGCGAGGAAAAACTGCAAGAATACGATGCCTCTCTTTCTCACGCTTTGGATGTGGTTAAAGATAATCCCTTTCTTGGGTATCGGCATACACTGTTACCCGAAGACCACCGCTGCTTTAACGTCAGAAAACATGTGCTGGTCTATCAAATCAAGAATTCCCATATTTATGTGCTGCGTATACTCCATCAACGTATGAATCTCCCCGATCATGTGTGAAACGTTTTACGGATTATATTCCTATTTTAAGTTTGTATGTTTCCCAGTTTCATTGTAGGGTAGCGCTATGGATGAAGCAGACGAACATGAAAACACGAAACCCCAAAGCCGTCATTTACTGCCGTGTGTCCAGTTCTGCCCAGGTGAAGAAGGGTGACGGACTCGGATCGCAGGAAACAAGATGCAGGGAGTATGCTCGGCACAAGGGCTATAATGTGCTTCAAGTCTTTAACGACGAGGGTGCATCTGGAGGAATAATTGACCGGCCCGGCATGCAAACTATGCTGGCCTTCCTAGAACGTCAGAAGAAAGAAGAATTCTTTGTCATCATTGACGACATCAGTCGTTTAGCGCGTGGCTTGGAGGCGCATATTCAGCTTCGTACGTCAATTAGCGCTGCTGGAGGCAAACTGGTTTCACCTTCTATTGAATTTGGAGAGGACAGCGATAGTATTCTCGTTGAAAATTTGTTGGCGAGTGTCTCTCAACACCAGAGACAAAAAAACGCCGAACAAACCAAAAACCGTATGCAGGCTCGTGTCATGAATGGGTATTGGTGTTTCAACCCACCTGTCGGGTATCGATTTGACCAGGTTCTCGGACATGTTGGACGAGTAATGGTGAAAGACGAGCCAGTCGCTTCTGTCGTACAAGAAGCGTTGGAAGGTTATGCTTCAGGCCGCTTTGACTCCCAGAGCGAAGTAAAACACTTTCTTGAAAACTCCGTGCATTACCCCAAAGATAAAAATGGAGATGTCCATTTCCAGCGTGTCACTAATCTTTTAGGAAAAGTTCTGTATGCTGGCTACATCGACCTTCCAAGATGGAACATCAAGCTTCATCCTGCCAAACATGAACCGCTTATTAGTTTTGAAACCTATCAAACTATTCAAAACCGTCTGAATGGTCGGGCGAAAGCCCCTATGCGAAAAGACCTCAATCAGGACTTTCCACTACGCGGCTTTGTGACCTGTGGAAGTTGTCACAAACCCATGACGGCCTGCTGGTCCACCGGACGCAATGAGAAGTATCCCTATTATCTCTGCCCGACCAAGGGCTGTCACGATTACAGGAAATCTATTCGTAAAGAACAGATGGAAGGCGAATTTGAGAAGTTACTCTTACAAATGCGTCCTACGCAAAACCTGTTTTATATGGCAAAGGAGATGTTTGAGGAATTGTGGCAAGACCGGGAAAGAATGGTAGGGCAAGAGACACAGTCCATCAAAACGGAGATACGAAACGTTGAGAAGAAAATTGGTCAATATCTGGATCGGATCGTAGAAACCGATCACACAACTGTGGTGACCACCTATGAAAACCAGATCAGCCGGTTAGAAGAACAAAAAGTTGTCTTAACCGAAAAAGTACACAATTGTGGCCGCCCGCTCAAACCCTTCGATGACACATTTCGAACCGCCATGGACTTCCTGGGAAACCCTATTAAACATTGGAGTTCTGACAGATTGGAAGACAAAAGAATGGTCCTAAGATTAGCATTTGCAGAGAAATTACCCTACCAACGGAACGAAGGTTTTCGAACCGCCCAAACGGCGCTCCCTTTCACGCTTTTAATGGGGTTGAGGGAGGGTAAAAAAGATGTGGCGCGCCCGGAGGGAGTCGAACCCCCAACCTCCTGATCCGTAGTCAGGTGCTCTATCCATTGAGCTACGGGCGCATTCTGAATTTTTATGCGTGATGCATAAAGATAGCGGACTTTATACAGATCCCTCGATGGGCCCGTCAACTCCACTACGCAAGCCTTCTCTTACAAATCATCGACTTTCGACCTTTTCTACCTAACCAACACGCATTTATTCAAAATCACTCCGTTCACAGAATACTTTCATGAAGAAGTCTTCCAGGAGTACCTATTCGTATGAGGCGTTAAAAGCATACTGACCAGACGACTAATTCTTTTGCCTTTGTTGACATTCACCACAACGCCCATTCTTCACATAATATCGAATCCGTCCTTGCGTATGTGCGATACCTTATTCATAATTTCACCCCTGTGTTCACTCTAGGAAATTTATGGCCAATGACTATAGGAGAATGTATCAGTGGATACTGATACTGAGTAGTCTGATCGTTGCTCAAGGTTGTAGCGAAGCATTTGACCGACAATCTTGTAAAACTACGACGATCCAACAGGGATATGAGGCGATTCTCGATGACCAAATGAAACACCAAGTACCCCCGTCTATTGGCAAACCTCAACGGTCTCCGGGTCGACTCGTGGTTCACCCCACAAATCCAGCCTATTTTCAAGATACCATGACTGGGGAAGCCATATTTCTTCATGGATACGATCACTTCCGTGCGCTACAAGAAGTAGACAACCATGATGCCCCTCCTCTTGATTTTGATGCGTTGATCGCACAGCTCAAACACTATAACCATAACTTTTTGCGCCTTTGGGTTTGGGAACACTTCCGGCGCATATCCGATGGCGACGAGGTGAGTC
>BQIX01000508.1 GCA_021604145.1 Nitrospirales bacterium | reverse complement strand
ACCACAGGAATCATTGAAGCCAACTATACGGCAGACAGAGAATTCACATTTGTGCGCGGCATTGCTGAATTATTGCCAAATGGTCTGCGCGGACTCATGCTCGTCGGCATGCTCGCAGCCCTCGCGTCCACCATTGATACCCATCTCAATTGGGGATCCTCATACTGGACTAACGATATCTACAAACGGTTTCTCTACCCGCGGTGGTTCAAGAAAACGCCGTCTGACCGCTCTTTGGTCTGGGTTGCCCGGGGGGCCAATCTCCTCATTCTCACACTGGCATTATTGCTCGTTCCCACCCTCGCGTCCATTCAGACGGCTTGGCAGATGAGTCTCCTCTTAGGATCTGGGATCGGAGCCACCCTGATTCTTCGCTGGATTTGGTGGCGCATGAATGCGTGGGGAGAACTTGCCAGCATTGCCGGCTCCATGCTGCTTGCCCCGCTGTTACTCTGGAATCCAAATGACACTGACGAAGCTCAACGTATCCTGATCATGGCACTCGGGGCAACCCTCGTGAGTGTGCTCACGACGTTACTCACTAAACCAGAAAGTCGGTCACATTTAAAAAAGTTTTATCAGAGAGCTTGGCCCCCAGGATTTTGGGGACCAATTGCCAAGGAATGCGGAGACTTACCACATGCCTCAACCACGAGACTCTGGAAAGCCGCACTGGCTACAATCCTTTCCGCCTTTTCCATCTTTTGCATACTGACCGGCATTGGATCGGTCATAGCTCACAGTCCAAGCCCCTCATGGTTCCCCTGGGAGGCGGGATGGATTGTCGGCATCTTACTGACAGGCGTTGGGCTCATGCCTATCTGGTGGCGGCTGGCCTTCTCAACCGACCCTCATCAAACACCAGGGGCAACCTAAGGGGAAACACCATCCATTCGTCAAAACAGCAAACTACTTTTCAAGCCGTCATTGGATAGACGATCGCGGCTAATGGTCCATTTAATAGAGGCTGTACTTCCCTTCTTAGCCCACAGGCTTTCATCACATGCTCAGAATCATAATGGATGAGAGTTGTTCAAAAAAGTCTTGGCTATTCTTATATTTCGACTTAACTCACACCGGAATAATAGCGTAAGACATCAGAGACGGACACGACTCCAATAATTCGATCATTTTCCGTCACAGCCAAATGACGGGTCGCCTTCTCTTTCATTAACCGTACAGCTTCCACGATCGCATCGCTGCTCTCAATCGAAATCACCGGTTCTCGCATACAAGTTTTGACCGTCGTCGTGTTGGCATCGACACCTCCTCCAACAACCTCTTTCGTGAGTTCAGTCTCGGTGATATAACCAACAAATTCATCCCCACCCTGAACTAGCAATGATCCAATTTTCCACTTCGTAAACGACTGACCAGCCTCTTTCAGCGTGGCATCCATTGGAATGGCACGAATCGATTTCGACATATATTCCGCCACGCGAGGCCCGGATGTGCGCTTTCGGCGAGCGCCTTGGGTGGCTGCAGCCCGACGAGCCTCTAAATCAGCAACGCAACTTTCTAAAATTCGTAAGCGTTGTCGGATATTTTCTCGCTCCGATTCATGCGTCATTCCTTCTGGTGCTTCATCAGGCCAATTCATAAGTCCGGCAGCTTCCCCCACGGTGGCATACTCATATCCTTCGATCATCGGAGAAGAACTGCCTAAAATGTCACTGATCAGATCGACCGTCTTGGAATCGAATTCCAGTAAGTCCTCTGAAGAGGGCTCGGTTCGCAAGTAACCTTTTAAGGTGGTCAATTGGGTTCGTAATCGCTCAATATCACGATCAAAAGGAACTCCGGTTTCCGTTCGATTGACAACCGACTTTTCCATAAGGCCTCCTCCTGTGGTGATCATAATGAAGGCCCAGATAGTATCTCACCATGTGAGGCACAGGCAACATCCGATTTTTCTAAATATGGTTGGTATCGTTCCAACACCAGGAGGGTAAAATGCTACTTTGGGCTTGAGCCCGCACTGTGGCACGGAAAAACCTAAAACTCGAGGAATTTTGAAAACACCGTCGCCAGACCAAGGAAACTAAAAAACCCAACGATGTCCGTTACAGTCGTAAGAACAATTGAGGATGATTGTGCCGGGTCTTGCTTAAAAGCTTTGAGCGTCAGAGGAATAACCGCACCGGACAATCCAGCGATGACCATCGAAACAACCATCGAAACGCCAATGACCAGAGTGAGGCCAACGGAATGACTCCAAAGCGCCACCGCCACACAAGCCGTTAACGATATCGCGAGACTATTGAGAAATGACACATACACCTCCTTCCCGCTCACCGTGAGCCACTGCGAGGGACGAATATCGCGTAAGGCTAATCCCCTCATCACCACGGCCAATGATTGCGCTCCGGTATTTCCCGACTGTCCTGCCACAACAGGAAGGAGCACGGCCAGCGCTGTAATTTGTGCAATAGTCTCTTCGAACATTCCCACCACAAACGCGGCCACAAAGGCCGTAAACAAATTAATCTGTAGCCACGGGAGTCGTTTTCGAACAGAAAACCACGCCGGGGACAATGCACGCTCATCCTTACTCGCTCCCACCATGGTCTGCAAGTCAGCCGAGGCGTCTTCTTGACTGGCCTTCACAATATCTTCATTTCGAATCACGCCTAATAACTTGCCATCAAGGTCCACAACCGGAATGGTAAAGAGATGTCGTTCGCTAAACAGCTCAACGATTTGCTCACGGCTTTCCAGCGGGTGAATGGCCGGCAAATCTTGATGCATGACCGACTGGAGGCGTTCGTCAGGAGAGACCAAGAGCAGATCGCGCAACGATAACTTCCCGACAAGTGTATGACTCCGGTCGATGATATAGAGATCATGAAGATCTTTTGAGGCTTTTTTCCGAATCTGAATAATGGCCTCTTCCACCGTAAAGTCTTCAGGAAGGACAAAGGCAGAAGGATCCATCAAACTCCCGACACTCTCAGAAGGATATTCCATATGCGCGCGAATTTCATTGGCCGTTTTGGACGCAGTGCGACTGAGAATGGCTATCTGCAAATCTTCATCCACACGATGCAACAGCGACGCAGCAATGGCCGGAGATAATTCAGACAACGTTTTTGAGAGAAGGTCGCTCGGCATAGCGGTTAAAATTTCTGCGGCGAGCGACGGACTTAAGCAGGAAAGAAGGTTAGCGGAATTTTTCCCACTGGTTGCTTGCAACAAGCGGAGAGTGTCTGAGACCGTAAAGGTTTCGAGAATTTGTGCCGCCTCTTCATGGTGATCCGTAAAAAATGCTTCATGAATCACTTGATGCGACATTAGCGCTTGTCCTTCGGATACGTCACCGAGATATTGGATTTTTCACCCTCTTGTGTTCCCATGGTTTTCACCATATCCGTCATCATCCCAATTCCTGCCAGCGAATACACTTCCCATA
>BQIX01000507.1 GCA_021604145.1 Nitrospirales bacterium | reverse complement strand
CAACTTATCGGAAAAAGCCAAGTCATGCAGGAGGTCTTTCGTCGACTCCGTCTCGCCGCGCAAAGCGATGTCTCGGTATTAGTCACCGGCGAATCAGGAACAGGAAAGGAACTGGCAGCTCGAGCGATTCATGCGCTCAGCAGTCGAAAAGATCAGCCGTTTTTTGCCATTAATTGTTCAGCTATCCCTGAGACCTTGTTGGAAAGCGAGCTCTTCGGACACGTCAAGGGGGCATTTACTGGCGCCATCCGGGACAAAGCTGGCGTGTTTCAAGCCGCGGATGGGGGAACATTATTTTTAGACGAAATCGGCGACACAAGCCCACTACTACAACTCAAACTTCTGCGTGTTTTGCAAGAGGGAGAAATCCATCGCGTCGGAGATGAGCGTGCCATCAAAATCAACGTACGACTCATCACCGCAACTAACAAAGAATTGAAGCAAGCACTCGCATCCGGCGACATGAGAGAAGACTTCTACTACCGCATTCGCGTTTTTGAGATCACGATGCCGCCCTTGCGAGAACGACGAGAAGACATTCCGCTACTGGTCAACCATTTCATCGATGCGTACTCCAAAATTTACTCACGTTCAGTCACCGACATGACACAAGATGCCATGCAACACCTCGTCAAATATGCCTGGCCCGGAAACGTTCGGGAATTACGCAATGCGATTGAACATGCCTTTGTTACCGTCGACGCGGATTACTTGACCCTTCTTGATCTCCCATCAGAAATTCGACTCCCTGCCTACCAAACTTACCATGAGACACCGACACCTCTAGTCTCATCGGAACATGAGCACGAACGAAAGCGAATTCTTTCAGCACTCCGCGAAACCAATGGACGAAAGATAGAAGCCGCGAAGTTATTAGGCGTCAGTCGCGTCACTCTCTGGAAAAAACTTCAAAAATTCGGCATTTATAACGAAACCAAATAAATCCCTGCCGTACGTTTCAACTAGTACAGCGCTATAACCCACCACAGACATCTGGCATATATTGGAACGGCTATAACTTTCCTCTACTAAATCGTAAAAAAGTGTACCTAGGCCCCAGTAATTCAACAGACAAATGGCCGAATGGCTAATCGGTTTACCTGTAGCCGGTTTCAATTAACTTCCGATGTTATAGGCATAGTCTTACGCTACTAGGCGACCACCTCAGCGACAGCACGGCTTTTATCAAGCACAGTGGCCTATCTGGATGCGCCGGATTACGGAACAATCGTCGCTTAGGCTACCTGTATCTTCATAAACTGGAAATTAATTGGATTCGCTATAGACTAAAACACCGTACACGTATCACCTTTCTCAGTTCCCATAACAGTAAAGCGTTAAGTTAACGTATTAACGTTTCGATGTTAACGTCATCTTAATTCGTCTCAATAATTATTTCATAAACTATTGATTTTAAAGTAATAAAAATAAAAGCAACCTAAATGAAGGCTTGGCATACACATTGCTGCATACGTTAATAGATTGAGAACACGCACCTACACAAAGGGAACCAAGATGCCGGAGATGACCCAAGCCATGGAAGATGGGAAAGCCTAGGAGAAGGCACGAGAGAGACAGTAAACGTACTTTCAACATACTATCGACATTGTATGCAATAAAAGGCAAAGAACATGGAAACCCTATCAAAACAACACGACCTCTCATTTCCAGAGGTGAGCAATGATCATCTTTTGAACCATAAATTCACATCTCGCACGAATCAGATAATCGTGGATGTCCGAACTCCTGGCGAGTTTGAAGAAGTTCATATTCCTGGGTCAAGGAATATCCCCTTGACTGACCTGAAATCAGCCTTACCTGAATTAGTAGAGACAGCCAAGAACCACGAACTCATACTTGCCTGCCGGACTCAGAATCGCGTCAAGCTCGCATATGGCCAATTAGTGACCCATGGGATCAGCAATTGCCGCATTTTAGAAGGCGGCGTGACCCAATGGATTGCAGAAGGAAAGCCTGTCGTCCGTGGGAAACGAGGGTTTTCACTTGAACAGCAAGTTCGTCTCAGTGCGGGAACGGTGATTGTAGGTGGAGTTGTCCTGAGTGTGCTGGTGAGTTCATGGTTCTTACTCATACCTGCGGCGGCTGGCATTGGACTCATTCATGCTGGTTGGACAGACTCCTGCTTGATGGGAACGATGTTGGCAACATTGCCATTCAATCGCAAGAAAATGCCAACAAAAGAGCAGCCTGTTCTCAGAAATGAATATTATAAAGTCGGAAAATGAGGGGATAAGGAGGATAGATCATGAAATGTACACGATGCGAAGGCTTAATGGTGTTTGATCAGTTATATGGGCCGGATGAGGCCATCTTTGACTTGCCAATTTGGCGTTGCTTGAACTGTGGAGCCTCAGTTGATCCATTGGTTTTACAAAAACGTCTAGCTGAAGCCAAGCAACCCAAATCGGTGAAGGAAAATGTGACGTCATCGTGATTTGGGAACGTTGAAGAAAACAATTATACTCTTTCCAGTGTAACCGAAGACCAGATAGGTTTCATTTATCACTTAAAGGAGGTTGCGATGCGTCGTTTAACTCGTTCAGTCATGTATGTCTGCGCGCTAAGTTTTTTGGCCATGGGCTGTATGACGACCCCTGCCATGAGTGGAGGAGGGGGGCCAACCGATGGTTATGACATTCATATCCAGGCTCCACACATGATGGCTGATGGTACCGTCGGTGGGCCGTACCACCATTATTGCAAAGGAGTTTCAGATGAACTCTTGCAATGTCAGCTCTATGAATCGACCGATGCCAACGCAAAACTTGTGGCCATTGAGTATTTTATTTCCAAAGAGCTGGCCAGGAAAAATGTCCCGCTCGTTCAATGGAATCGAGCCTTTCATGACCACCAAGTCGAAATCGACACCGGCCGGGTTCAAATTCTCGACGTTGATGATCCAGCCAAAGTCAAAGCCTTAGCAGAAGCCGCCGGGAAAACGGATGGCGTCATTATCCACCTCTGGGGTAAAGATCAAGTAGTCCCAGATGGAACCGTTTCGACTCCTACCTCGCTCGGTCACGTCTTTCGAACAGAATAATTTCACACCACAGGGAGAGCTCACCAAAGCTCTCCCTGTGTTCTCACTACACATCATTCTGTAAGGAGTCCTCGTCATGCCTTGGAAACTATAGCGAATCCAAAGTACGTTCCAAACAGGAAAATACAACTCACTTTGCGAGGAACAACGTTTGAAGCAGCAGAAGTTATTTGAAACGGCTATAGGAACGCTATGGGTGTGCGCGCTTTTGATTCAGAGCTTGTGGCCGATCGCCACTGAGGCAGCCAATCCAGACGTATTGAAACCTCGGGTGCCTCAGGATCAAATCGCCGAAGCGAAATCCTGGCACAATCCCTTTTCTTCAACCTCAGAAAGCATTGAAAAAGGA
>BQIX01000506.1 GCA_021604145.1 Nitrospirales bacterium | reverse complement strand
GCCGTCACCCAGCTAAAAAAGAGAAAGATCACGGCCCCATGAGCATCCTGAAGCGGGACTTCCAACAGATCATGCGCCACCATCAAAATAATCAGCGGCATGATCAAGGTCACGAGTAATCCCGTGATCCAAGTGGCTTGGGCAGGAAGTTTCGTTGGTGCATGACTGGAAAATTCAGGAAACTTCGGTTCATGGCGAGCGGCATGGATAACATTGCCCGCACTGAGAAATAGCGAAGCTTTGAAGAGCCCATGTGCGATCAGATGGAAAATGGCCAACGCAAAGGCTCCAAGCCCACATTCCATGATCATATATCCCATCTGGCCCATAGTGGAATACCCGAGCGTTTTCTTAATATCATTTTGGACCAGCATCATCGAGGCTCCCAACACCACGGTCACGGCGCCAATCACAAAGACGACATGAAGCGTATTAGGTGAAAGCGCATACAGCGGTGCCAGTCGATTGAGAAGGAATCCTCCTGCGTTGATGATCCCTGCATGCATCAGGGCTGAGACCGGGGTGGGAGAATCCATGGTATCCGGCAACCACACGTGCAGAGGAAATTGGGAAGATTTCGCTATGGCTCCAACAAAGATCAGCAACGTAATGATAGCGACGACATTTACGTCAAAGAGATTTCCTGGCAGCAATGAAATCATGTGAGATTGCTGTGTCGCCCGCTCAAAGAGTTCGTTAAATTCGAGCGTGCCGAAATATTTGTACGTCAGAAAAATCCCGCAAAGAAAAGCGACGTCTCCGATGCGGTGAACCATCAGTGTCTTAAACGCATTCTGGTAGGCGGGCACATGCTCATAATTAAACGCAAGAATCAGATACAGGGCCCAACTTAGGAGCTGCCAAAACACAAACAGCATTAAGAGGTTGGGGCTGGAAACCAGCGCAAGAATGACAAAGGTCATGAGGCCCAGTAATGAGAAGAAACGAGCATAGCCTGGGTCACCTTCTAGATACCGAACGGAGTACACATGAATGACGATGCTGACACTCGTAATCAGCAACATCATGACGGCTGTGAGCCGGTCGACCAATATACCGAATTTAAAAAAGGCTGAACTATTTTCTCCAACTGGCCAAAGGGTGATCTGAATCGGGTTTCCCATACTGACATGGAAAAGGGTCACGATAGAAAGGAAGCAAGCACCTACCGTCGCCACAATTCCAATGGTCGAGACCGAAGAGCCAATCCGTTTGCCGAAAGCTCCAATCACTAAGGCAGCCAACAACGGAAGAAGTGGAATAAGGATAGCAATATTCATATGGGGAATTGACTTACATTACCACATTACAATTTCATCGCAATCATGTTTCACAGAACGATTTCTGAGTTGTCGATTATCCAACGGTCGCAGATGGTGATATTTCAAAACTACCCTGACTGGCTTAAGTCCAAGATTCACATATATATCAACCATGCTGGTCCAGTTCGCAACTTGTTTTTGGACCTAGACAAAGAAAGAAGGTAGGAAATGGCAGGCAGGACCACTAAGCACGGAATCTAAACAACTGCCTGACGAGTCTGATGAATGAATAGTTCCTATGGGTCTTTCGCGTACAAGTAATGACAGAAAGCATCAAAAAAGGAAAAAAGAATTTGATACATACCAAAACGCAATAGTTTTTTGCGAGAGAGCTATTGTGTGGGGGATAACGATGAAGACAAAGTACAGTTTACTTAGCGATATATTTAAAAGCACCTATCAGCGATTAGGACACAGTGACGCGTGAACCCAATTATAGATGCCTCATTGCCCCTAAATTAGCAGGTCTTTTAGCCTATGCCGCTCCTTCCTCATTTCTACCCACCACAGAGCAGCTACCAGCCCCTCTAGAACTAGACGTGATAGAGCAAAAGCCTCATACATGACAGCAACCTCGGGCCGTACTCAAGTACGAGTTCTACAATGATTCTTCTGTGAATATCACGTGGCCAATGACTTCCATCGCGAACATTCTCCGGACAAAAGCTCGATTTTATTGTTTTCCCCTAATGATGATGGACTCCGGGGGAGAAACTTAGAACGAGAGCGAATCCAACTATGTGCAAGTTAATCAATTGGCAAATGCCGAAGAGGCAAGAGTGTTGAAAATATCAACGGAAATAGAAAAGCCATCCTTGATGACTGCAGCAATATTCGGAGGTGGGGAAATCTGGGGGAGTCTGAAATCTTATGCTCGCTGACGATGAATAATATGATTCAGATCACCGACTCTAAACCAGCGGTACCCGTATGATTCGATGGGCATCTTATGAATACCAGAATGCGAACTGCGGCTTTCTTCCTCTGCCAATAGGTCCACCAGGCGCTCTCCACCCTGAACCCCGGGACGAATTCGGACTTCGTGTGGCTTTTCATCGAAATTATGCAATACCACTAAGGAATTCCCACGCCAATCATATCGCATACCGAGAACTTTCGATGAACCGGTGTGAAGAATTTTCCAACTACCCCATCCAATCTCTGGACATTCTTTCCGCAAACGGATCATCCGAGCGGTCCAATTCAGCAGGGAAGCGGGATCTCGACGTTGCGCTTCAACATTTATCTGCTTGTAACTATAGACCCCGGAGTCAATGACGGGATGAATGGTTGTGTCTGCAGTTGAAAATCCGGCCTGCGCTTCATCAGACCATTGCATGGGAGTACGAACGGCATCACGCTCCTTTAAGGTCAGATCATCCCCCATACCAATCTCATCGCCATATCGAAGCACGGGCGTACCAGGAAGAGAAAAAATCAAGCTATTGGCCAACTCAATATGCCGTCGATCCCCCAACATCGGCGCTAAACGCCGCCTGATACCCCGGTCGTACAGCTGCATACGCTTCTCAGGACCGAACCTCGCGTAAACTTTCGCTCTCTGGGCTGGGGTTAGGCGTCCGAGATCAAGCTCATCATGATTCCGGAGAAACTGACCCCATTGAGCGGTCGGCGGAAGATCTTTTGTTGCGTTTAACGCTTTCGTAAGAGGGGCGATATCCGATGTGGCCAATGCATAAAACAAATACTGATTCACGAAGAAATTGAACATCATATGGATGCCGTCTTCATTTTTTCCAAAATACCGACGATTTTGTTTGGGCAAGACATTGGCTTCCCCTAGAAGAATGGCATCGCCACAACGCCACTGCAAAAATTTCCGCATCTCACCAAGATAGTGATACTGCATCACGGGCTTCTTTTTACCGGGTGCCGGCGTTTCAATAATGAAGGGCACAGCGTCCACGCGAAATCCTGCCACTCCTAACTCCAACCAATAACCCATAATTCGCCTGATTTCCGTCCTCACTTCAGGGTTATCCATATTCAAATCTGGCTGAAAATTAAAAAAACGATGGAAGTAGAATTCACGAGCCTCCTTGTTATACGTCCATGTTCCTTTTTGAAC
>BQIX01000505.1 GCA_021604145.1 Nitrospirales bacterium | reverse complement strand
CAACGAGTAGCGATTCATATGATTATCCAGGATCAATACACCATCATCATCCAAGACATCACAAAGACCTTTTAAAACAGGGACACGATTTTTTTCCTCAAGGTTAAGAAAGAGTCGGAAGGAGGTAATAAAAGAGAATTTCCTTCCACTCAACAAATGAGATTCCGTAACAATATTTCCTAAGATCAATTCCGCCCCAATGTTTTTTTCTTTAGCCCTTTTCAGTTGAATAGCTGACGCATCCATTCCAACTTTAGTCGGAATCACATCTCTCAATACGGAAAGAATGCGACCTGTCCCACACGCATAGTCTAACAGGGACAGATTTGAACCGAGTTGAGACCATCGATTGAAAATGGCCAACAATATTTTCTTCTCAAGTTCGAATATGGCTAATTCAAAGTTATTACTAATTCCCTTATCGTAATTTTCTCCACTTGCATCTCCGTGGGCGTAGGATTCTAAATATGGGGAATGATAATGTTTCATTCAACGATGACCTTTTTAACTTAAAATATTCTCAACATGCAGAATTTGCATTTGAGAGTCACCTCACATGCTATTTTTCCTTGAAGACGAACTTGGTCTCATTTGCGTTCCATAGATATGGAAGATTGCCCTTCCACCTGTTGTCCAGGACCCCAGCCTCACTTCAACAGTATGATGTACGATTAGTAGCACCATACAACAATGCTGAGCAAGCGAGGATTTTCACACAAAGACTATCAAAAGATTAAGCATAAGGAATATCGACTCCCACTTCGCTAACCATGGGGTTGGCAATCTTTCAAAAATTCATCAGAGCCTTGTCTCCTTATGCACGGGAATGCTTAATAGGCGAGCGACTGCCATTTTTCAGGCATTCCGGCGAATAATTTTAAGCAAATATCTGTAACGCATTTAACAATCATAACAGATAGTCTATTTGAACATTGACCGCCCACTAAGGCAATCCTGAAAAAGAGAGAACTCAATTGTCTTTTTGTATGGATAGGTACACCGAGGACATATCCCCCCCTTGATTAGACAGTTTTGACCACATTGACTAGCGCTTGAGAGTTTTGATGAGGAGATTGTGAAAATGGCTGTTTCGGTTAACCCAGCCGAAGAAACTGAAAAATCTCCCGCTGCCCCCTATAGCCGTTTCAAATAACTTCCGACGCTTGGAATGTATAACTTCGCTCTGCCTGCCTGAATTGCTCAACTGGAAATTAATTGGGTTCGCTATAGTTGACGAACTTACCTCACTCCAACTTTAGAAGTGGCTTTGATGCTCTAGAGGGAAGAAAGATAATGAGAGAAGGATTGACTGGCGATAGGAGACGTATTTGTAAAAACTATCGGTGCTATCAACACGATAGCACGCCTCAATCCACGCTGAGAAAATCTCTGATGAAACAGTTTTTCTAAAGATTGAAAGAAGAGGAAGGCATATCATCCGACAACCATTCAGAAGAAGGCAACCCGGCAGATTCGGCAATGCAGGCATTGGGACTACGAGGGACACATTCTCCAAGCCCTACACTGTCGAACCTTCACATGACGGCCTCAATCCAATAAGTAATAATTGGATAAGGAGTGCTGAGCTACCTAATTGAAAGACCGGTTGGGGCCTTCGGAGGTGTCGTATCAGCGTCCCCTCTTGTCAGTAGGAGAACCGTATCACCGGAAATTGGAGAGTTAAGCGTTCGAGACGAGCCTCCTGTCACTTTACCACCATTCTGAGTTGCGCCTGTTGTCGGGTTATACCACAAGACATCAAAGGTATTTGAACTTCCAACCCCTGAAAGATTGATGGAAATAGATCCGCCATTTTCATCATAGACCAAATATTCAAGGCCCTCTTTTCCTGAAGCTATTTGCCTGTTAGATTTTGAAACTAAGGAATTGAGCTGTTTATATTCTCGATACTTTGTCTTAGAATAAAAGAAATCAAACATGCGACGGATGTCTGGCTCGCCAGTTCCCCCTCCACTGATCTCAGGATTCCATTCTGAATATAATGGCATCACTCCAGCCATCAGGATGCCCCAAGCCCCTCGACGTACTTCGGTTCTGTTACGTGGTTGCTTCCAATTCCCAGATGGAATTTCCCAAAGGTCCTCGGACCCAACGATAGGTTTATTCACAAATTTAGAACCAATGCCAGAATCGCTACCACACTTAGGCTTTAGATTAGAAAACTGATTCCACGGAGCATTTCTCGAATTACCGTTAAATACATCACGAGATTGAGATTGACGCATCGAAAAACGCAACCATGAGCTAAAGCTATTGTGAGAACAATCATGGCTGCTGAGCATACGCTTCCAAGGATCTAAGTCATAGACATACTGCATGATCTGATTAACTTCTGAAGCACTCCAAATGTCCAGCCATTCCCACGTCGGACTCCAGCCAAAATAATTGTAAAAGGGTGCAACCCTAGCAACCCAGTACCGGAGAAAGACTTTAAAATCTTGAACATTATATCTATCTGGTTGATGAATCATACCGTTGAAATTTATGATATAGACATTTTTATCCTTAGCTAGCGTAAGGATCTCTTCATAAGCCTTCCATACAGAGATATCAAATGTCTTGGTATCCGTGGTGTTTAACCACCAAGACTCCTTCCACGTATTGACACGATTCGTCTGACGTGCTCGGTTTGTCACACCATCCAACATCGTAAAGTTATATCCGTGATCAATGACTTGTGTTTTAAGGAGGTTTTTCACTCTCGAAACCTCACTTAGAATCTTTCTTGTTGCTGTGCTTTTGGCAACAACATGCAGATCATAACCTCGAAAATCAAACGGTTTGCCTTTGGAAGTCATAAAGTACCAGGAATTATCGGTAGCCACCTTCAAAGGGCCTGGCAAGCCCGTGTCTACGACTGTGAAGCTCCCAGAACCACCCGACGTCCCATCCGTCCAGCTATAGGAATATTTCCAAGTGCCTACCTTATCCGGCATGAATCGAAGCTTCCACACATTGCCATTCTGTCCTCCATTCCCATTGCCATCGTAAAAACCAAAGAAATTGAACTTCTTTCCACTTGGTGAGGTGAACGTCGCTCTTAACTCAATGACATTATAGTCAAACGGATTCGAGTATTTTTTTGAGTTTGTCACCTTAGTTTCCCATACATCATAAAGGCCGACTTGTGCCATCCCAAGGACAGGACTTCCCAAGCAAAATAAAAAAATGAAAACGAAAGTCCCAATGGACCCATATCGTCGATACATCCAGTTAGTGATATCAAGAAATTTCAATGGTAATCTCCACGGTTAGAATTATTGGTGAGTAAGACCAACAATATCTTCTTGCTGATCCAGTAAATGACCTAATTGCACGAAACCTTCACCTTCTATTCGGCAAAATAAACAGGTACTTGAGAAAATCGGTAATAACGTGAAAATCAAAGCGCCACAA
>BQIX01000504.1 GCA_021604145.1 Nitrospirales bacterium | reverse complement strand
CCGTTTTACGGCCCCCGCGTAAACATCAACTTCAAGCATTTAAAGTTCTGTCAATCGGCTACAAGAAGATTATGCGATTTTCCAAAAAAAGTGAGTATGCGTTGCGAGCACTGATTGAGTTGACGGCAAATTATGATCAGGCGGTGCCGATGCAGCGAGCGCAGTTGGCGGAGGAACAACGAATTCCTTTGGGTTTTCTTGAGGGGATTCTTTTGACTCTGAAGAATGCAGGAATTTTAAGTAGTCGGCGAGGGATAGATGGCGGGTTTCGTTTATTGAAAAATCCTGGCGATGTGACATTGGGGCATATCATTCGAACCCTGGATGGCCCGCTTGCCCCGATCGGTTGTGTGAGCCAAACGGCGTATCAAAAATGTGAAGATTGTCCGTATGCGGAGAAATCCGCCTGTGCGATTCAAGGCATCATGCTAGAAGTGCGAAATGCCATTGCGGCGATTCTTGATCATTATACCCTTGAAGATTTCGTGAGTAAGGCCAATCTCTCTCAGAAAAAAGTCACCAATTCTCGTGCGAGAACTGGTCAAAAAAAGAAAAAACCATCGTCGTCACAATAGACGGGAGTCGGGACTATGGAAACGCATTTACGTAGTGTAGTCAAAGGCCTCAGTTGGCGAGTCATTGCCACGCTTGTGACTACTATTGTCGTGTGGTTTATTTCTGGTGAGGCCGCAATGGCCTTATTTGCGGGCTTTAGTGATTCATTAGTGAAAATCGGGTTATTTTGGGCACATGAACGGGGCTGGCAACATATTCAATGGGGTCGGCATATCCCGCCAACTAGCTCGCCTTGAGTTGTTCTAACATATATCTGGAGGAATGAATGGGATTTCGTGTGATGTCAGTCGGTGCCATCATCGCATTATTTGGCGTGGCGTTCGGTGCCTTTGGGGCGCATGGTCTCCGTGCCATATTGTCTGAACACATGTTGGACGTATTTCACACGGGCGTTCGATATCAGATGTATCATGCGTTTGGGCTCATGGTATCGGGCGGGGCCTTGGCTGTATATCAGCTTTCACTGTTTCGCTGGGCCACGTGGTCATTTTTGATTGGTATTCTGGTGTTTTCCGGAAGTTTGTATGTGCTGTCTCTAACCGGTGTGCGTTGGTTGGGAGCCATTACTCCTTTGGGAGGGCTCTTTTTTATTGTGGGATGGCTTTTCTTGGCCATTGGTTTTTGGAAACTGGCCAAGCCTGAGATATTGTCGTAACTGTTTCGTTCCGATTTGCTCTGTCAGATGTTCATACTTGGCTCCTCAATCTCTCTCACCTAGGCAGACCTCACGCCTCAGACAAAGTCGTATGATACACCTCCATGTCTCTTTATTAAAGGAGAGGCCTCAAGAACATTAAAGAAACCTGATACTTATCGGCCAATTTCGGCGAGTGGTTCATGCGTGACAATGAGTGAGCCGCGTGGATTTTCGCCTAAGGTATTCGCTTCGAGCAGCTTTTCTTGTTCGGGGGATGACTGGCAGTCAGGTGTCATGACGATGCCCCAATGCTGATTGCCGTGACAGTGGTTGTTCAGGAGCAGGGCTTTGGCTGAATGAAACAAGAGAATGCCGCTGAGCATATTGTCGCGGGAGATGTTTCGGACAATGTCTGGAGAAGTGCCGTCATCACGAACGGCAATTCCGAAGTGATGATTTCCGAAGCACGTGTTTTGACTGATGTAGGGACGAGCCCCAGCGAATGAGAAAATTCCGGATTCCCGGTTGTAGCAAACTTCATTTTCTGAAAATGTTGGCCGGCATTCCGGTCCATATATGACGACGCCAGAGAGAATCCCTTCAAGTATCCGGCATTTGGTGATCGTGCATACGGAATCCAGGATGTTCATGGCGGAATGTTGATCGCTTCCGACATACCGAAAAGTCAGGCCTTCCACTCGTCCGCTCGTCACGCGTTGCAAATACAAAGGACTACTTCGCCGGCTGAAAATTTGTACCTTGTCGCGTCCGGCTCCAATGAGTCGAACATTTCGGTCGGCGACAAACACGCGATCTTCATAGATGCCCGGCTTGACAAAGACTTGATCGTCTGGCCCTGCATCTTTTAGCGCCGCACTGGGTCTGGGGTAGCATTGTGGGTTGTTGATATCGACGAAAAGTGTCTTGCCTCCTTCGAGAGTTGGAGGGGCCATACCTTCGCCTATTTCAGGTGTCACGGCGTCGTCCGGCTGTTCGTGTGGCTGTGGGAATGAGTGGTCTGGCATAGCATATCGGGTTGCACCGTAATGATCATGTCATGAACCTGATGCGCTCCTATTATTTGTTGGTGAGTCGTATGGTGTCAAGGCACAAAGGTTCCATCGTGTCATAGCACTATGCAATCCGTGGAAATCGAATGGCCATCATCCATCCCCGTGTACCGGTAAACGCCGTTTTCATGCAGATAGCTTCACTGGATCTGTTTTCACCGTAAACGGCATGCTGGCTTCACCCATATAGAGCGTGCGATGGGGGAAGGGAATTTCAATGCCCTGTGCGTCAAATGCCTTTTTGAGTCGCCGACGATATTCTCGTCCGACGCTCCATTGTTTGATCGGACGGGTCTTAATTCGTGCTTTAATGACCACTTCTGATTCTTTGAATTGATCGACGCCAAAGACTTCTATGGGTTCGAGAATTTGTGAGCCAAATTCAGGGTCGCGCCGTAATTCTTCATCAACATCTTTCATCACCTGAACGACTCGATCAGTATCTTCTTTGTAAGCGACACCGATTTCCATCAGATAGGCTGACCATTCTTTGGTCATATTGGCCAGGGTTGTTACGGTTCCGTTTGGAAAGACGTGGACGACTCCTGCCATGTCACGGAGGATGATGGTTCGAAAGGTAATCCGTTCAACCAATCCTCCTGTACCATTGACGACGGCAACATCTCCAACACGGACTTGATTTTCCAGGATCATAAAGAAGCCGCTGAAAATGTCACGGACGAGATTTTGTGCGCCAAACCCAACAGCCAATCCAATAATTCCGGCACCGGCTAAAATGGGCGTGACATCCAGTCCAATTTGATCAAGTGACATGATCACGGCAATGACCCAAACAGTCGCCAGACTAATGGTTTCCATGAGACCTGTCAGCGTTTTGATCCGTTTGGAAGCCGCGCCTGGATAGGTTTCTTCGTGTTCTCGACGTTTGATGATAGTCCCTTCGAGTCGTGTCAGGCCAAATCTGATCGAGCGGATCACAAGAAACGCCATCACCATAATAAACGCAATCCGTGCGCCGGCTTCGATGAACGCGGTCATGTTATGAAGCAGCCAAGTCGAAACATACTCATAGTTCAAGTCGGACATTAGTGGTTCCTCCATTGATTCGGTGGTATCGAAAGCATCACCTCTATTGTGACATGCATGGTCTCGTAATAAAAATTTTTGTTCATTCGGCGC
>BQIX01000503.1 GCA_021604145.1 Nitrospirales bacterium | reverse complement strand
GTTCCGGCCTGCTCAATCACAACCTTTCGAGATAACCCTGTGACCTCATCAACCTCTTCCTTCATGGTCACGCCTTCAGATATATCACCAAAAGCAATTTTCCCACCAACTTCAGTCAGAATCGTTAAAGAGTAGGGGTCCCACTCTACGACCTTTTGCCCGATTTCAACCTTCCCACCATCCTTGACTTTAATTTTCGCGCCGTAGACAACAGGATATTTTTCCCGCTCGCGACCACTATCGTCATAAATCGCAACCTTCGCATTTCGACTCATGACAACCCAGTCACCCTTTTGAGTTTTGACGGCCATCGAAGGATTATGGAAATCCGTATTCTTTTTGGCATCGAAGCTCAAATACTTCATCTCTCCCTCATGCTTCACTTCAAGCACAGTCTGCTCGACAACCTTACTGGCCGTTCCTCCAATATGAAATGTCCGCATGGTTAACTGAGTGCCTGGCTCACCAATAGACTGAGCGGCAATCACACCAACTGGTTCACCTTTTTCCACAAGCCGCCCCTTGGCTAAATCGCGGCCATAACACATCACGCACACACCCCACCGCGCTTGACACGTCAGGACGGATCGGATACGAACTTGATCAATGCCAGACTCCACGACTGCACGAACACGAGTCTCATCAAGCTCGACATTGGCCTTCACAATAATTTCTTGCGTGACGGGATCATGAACATCTTCTGCGGTAAGACGACCTAAAATTCTCTCCTCCAAAGGCTGAATCACCTCACCACCCTCAACAAGAGACGTGACAATAATCCCGTCAGTGGTCATGCAATCAATCCCGCTGACAATCACATCTTGGGCAATGTCAACAAGACGACGAGTTAAGTATCCGGAGTTTGCCGTCTTCAGAGCGGTATCAGCCAACCCTTTTCTAGCTCCATGCGTGGAGATGAAGTACTGGAGAACCGTCAATCCTTCCCTGAAGTTCGCCGTAATCGGCGTCTCAATAATTTCGCCAGACGGCTTAGCCATCAATCCCCGCATACCGCCAAGCTGCCTGATTTGCTGAGAACTTCCTCGAGCGCCAGAGTCTGCCATCATGTATATCGGGTTTAACGCCTTCATCTCACCGTCTGCTCCATCAGCACTAATTTCGCTCATCATCTCATTGGCAACCTGCTCACTGACATGAGCCCAAATATCGATCACCTTATTATATCGTTCACCATTGGTAATCAATCCCTCACTGTATTGCTGTTGTACATCATGCACTTCAACTTCAGCTTTCTTAATGAGTGCTTCCTTCTTTGTTGGAATATGCATGTTATCAATACAAATAGAAACACCGGCTTTGGTAGCATAGGCAAAGCCTAAGTCCTTCAGCTTATCTAACATCACCACAACTTCATGAAGGCCAGCCTGACGATACACGGCATCAATGAGTTTCGTCATTTCTTTTTTGGTCATCAATTGATTGACATGAGAAAAAGGAATTTTCGATGGCAAAATTTCATACATCAAAATTCGTCCGACCGTGGTCTCAATCAACTCATGGTCAATGCGAACTTTGACCAGCGCCTGCTCTTCAACTTCTCCCGCATCATAGGCGATCCGCACTTCCTCTGGAGAAGAAAAAATGGCCCCCTCGCCCTTGGCTCCTTTTGACTGCTTTGTGAGCCAATAACAGCCTAGCACCATATCTTGCGATGGAATTGATAATGGCCGTCCGTTCGCAGGAGAGAGCACATTATTGATCGACATCATAAGCACCCGAGCCTCAATCTGTGCCTCGATGGAAAGCGGAACATGAACCGCCATCTGATCACCATCAAAGTCAGCATTAAAGGCTGCGCAGACGAGTGGGTGAAGTCGTATCGCTTTCCCTTCGACCAACACGGGATCAAATGCCTGAATTCCCAAGCGATGAAGGGTTGGCGCTCGATTCAACATCACGGGATGCTCTCGAATCACCTCATCCAACACATCCCATACTTCAGGACGTTCTTTTTCAACCAGTCGCTTGGCACTTTTAATCGTCGTCGCCGCTCCCCGTTCTTCTAGTTTATGAAAGATAAATGGCTTGAACAGTTCGAGAGCCATTTTCTTAGGTATGCCACATTGGTTCAAGCGAAGTTCAGGCCCAACAACAATCACGGAACGGCCAGAATAATCTACACGCTTTCCTAAAAGGTTTTGACGGAATCGCCCCTGCTTTCCCTTGAGCATATCGCTCAATGATTTTAACGGACGCTTGTTCGCTCCTCGAATAATTCGCCCACGCCGCCCATTGTCAAATAATGCATCAACCGCCTCCTGAAGCATTCTCATTTCATTTCTAATAATCACCCCGGGAGCCTTTAGCTCAACTAACCTCTTGAGACGATTATTACGATTAATGACTCGTCGATACAGATCATTTAAGTCAGACGTGGCAAACCGCCCTCCATCTAACGGCACAAGAGGGCGAAGCTCCGGCGGTAAGACAGGAATGGCATCCATGATCATCCATTCAGGATTATTCCCAGACTTAAAAAACGCCTCAATGACCTTTAATCGCTTCGTTAACTTCTTATTCACGGCCGATGAGACAGACCCCTTCATCTTGGTATCGCGATCATTCCATAACGCCTCAACGTCCACTTTTCTCAATAGCTCTCGAATGGCCTCAGCGCCGATACCAACTTTGAACGACTGAATCCCAAATTCTTCGAGACATTCTCGGTACTTCTCTTCCGTCAACAATTCGTTTTCTTTGAGCGAAGTATTGCCAGGGTCAAGCACAACATAAGCTTCAAAGTAGAGGATCTTTTCTAATTGCTTGAGACTCATATCTAGCAAGATACCGATTCGACTCGGCACACCCTTGAGAAACCAGATATGGGCAACTGGGGCCGCCAGCTCGATATGCCCCATCCGCTCACGACGAACCTTTGACTGGATGACCTCAACACCACATTTATCGCACACAATTCCCCGATGCTTCATTCTTTTATACTTACCGCAGTTGCATTCCCAGTCTTTCGTTGGACCAAAAATCTTCGCGCAAAAAAGCCCATCTCGTTCAGGCTTAAATGAACGATAGTTTATCGTTTCAGGTTTTTTAACCTCCCCGTATGACCAAGACCGGATTTTTTCCGGGGATGCTATACGTATACGCATGGCATCAAATGACACAGCATCACGCGGCTTCTCAAATAGGGAATATATACTTTCCAAAGAATTTCCCTCCAGTTAAATAGACAACTGCATGACTCAGGTAACAGGCCGATCAGTCAGCAGACTTAATCAACTCAACATCCAAGCCCAAACTTTGCAGCTCCTTGACTAAGACATTAAACGACTCGGGAAGTCCAGGTTCTAAGAAATTTTCTCCCTTGACGATCGCCTCATACATTCGTGATCGCCCAGGTACGTCATCGGACTTCACCGTTAAGAATTCTTGCAACGTTGATGCAGCTCCA
>BQIX01000502.1 GCA_021604145.1 Nitrospirales bacterium | reverse complement strand
GTGGTTGTTGCAACAATTAAGGCGTTGAAACTTCATGGAGGAGCCGATGCGAAGCGGCTTGAGCAAGAAGATCTCGAAACATTGCAACAAGGTCTTCCTAACCTTGTACGACATTTAGAAAACGTAAAAAAGTTCGGAGTGCCGACTGTTGTGGCGATTAACCGGTATACCTCTGACACGAAAACTGAAATTGAGTTAGTCAAGAAAGACTGTGCAAACTTGGGAGTGAAAGTGGTTCTGGCCGAACATTGGGCCAAGGGCGGGGAAGGGGCACTGGAATTAGCGGAGGAAGTAGTGCACATGTTGGATCAAAACAATGCTGACTTTCATGTACTCTATCCCGATACCCTGCCGTTGGCCGATAAAGTTCGAATGATCGCACAGGAAGTGTATAGAGCTGATACTGTCGAGTTTCCCAGGCCCGTCTTAGATCGATTTGCTGAACTCGAAAGATCGGGCTACGGTCATTTTCCGGTGTGTATTGCCAAAACGCAGTATAGTTTTTCAACAGACCCTTCCAGAAAAGGCGCGCCAGTCGGGTTCACGATTCCTGTTCGCGAAATACGCTTGTCTCTTGGGGCAGAATTTATCGTGGTTTTGACTGGAGATATTATGACCATGCCTGGGCTTCCCCGTGTGCCTTCCGCAAACGCGATTGGGGTGAATGAGAATGGCGAGATTTCAGGCTTGTTTTGACTAAAGGACAGGTACCGGTTTGGGGGCATTTGAAGGTAGGTATTGAGTGAATCTAAATCTGTCACGAAGATGACCATAGCATACGGCCCGCTCAAGAAATCTGGAGCGGGCCGTATGGCTATTCAAGAAGTGAGCTCGGTTGCACTGACGAGTCTTTTATCGTAATTCAGTGGACCTTCGTTGTTTTCGAAGGCGATAGGCGAGAAGTCCTCCAATACCTGTTCCAAACAGCAGTATCGTTGAAGGCTCTGGATTGACCACGGTCCCTCCGGGATTATTAGAGCTTGGCCCATTAGGAATGCGGTCCGCGCGAAGTGTGGAGGGAACAAGGCCAACGGTGGTAACAGTCGAACCGATGAAAATTTGAGATGTGCCCACGTGTTCGCCATTCACATAGACGCCCTGCGCGCTATTTCCGCTAAAGAACCCGAAGCCGCCATCACTTGGGATATTCCAGAGTTGTCCGGATGGTGTGTCGCTTCGTCCACCCGTCAGAAACGTTCCCTTACTTGTGTCAAAATTAAAATTGAATGAAGATGCGCTTTCTCTAAACGAAGAGGTGCCTTCTCCAGATGGCATATCCCAACGACCTAACGAGGCGTTGTTCTGAAAACCTTCGATTGAGAAGTTCTCTAGGTGTGTACCGTTAATCATCCCAGTGAGGGTATCGGCATGTTCGAATTTCCCTGCCATGGCATAGCCATTGTCGCCTGTCCATGAGATCTTGTATGACGCGGCATGGCTAGACGTCGAGAAGTTTGCGAGGCAGATTACACCGAGGAGAATCCCACTGTACATGGAGTGTTTCATGAACAATCTCTCCTTCTTACTAGGCCTTTGTAAGGTATGACATTGTGAGTCGAGGGGGTGACGTATGCTATGTCGTGTATGATATAGCAGTTTTAAGGTTTTTAGCAATGAGGGTGGGGACAAAAGTATTCCTGCTGAGCGTTTCGACCAGGCGCCATATTGGCTTTTCTTCACTCATGGTACATTGGCGACATGAAGCACGAACAGATCTTCTCCTTACAGTCAGACTATTCACCGAAAGGGGATCAAGGCAAGGCGATTGCGTCTCTTTCTCAAGGGATTCAGCGAGGTTTGGCGCACCAAGTCTTGCTCGGAGTCACCGGGTCCGGAAAAACCTTTACGATGGCCAATGTCATTGCGAATATTCAACGACCAACCTTGGTGGTGGTCCATAATAAAACGTTGGCCGCACAGCTATATCAAGAATTCAAAGGATTTTTCCCTGACAATGCCGTTGAGTATTTTGTGAGCTATTACGACTATTACCAGCCGGAAGCGTATATTCCGACAACCGATACCTATATTGCCAAAGATGCGTCAATCAATGACACGATTGATCAAATGCGGCATGCCGCAACCACCGCGCTCTTAGAACGCAATGACATTATTATCATTGCGTCGGTGTCTTGTATTTACGGTCTTGGATCACCCGAGGTCTATCACGATATGTTGCTGTATCTGGAAGAGGGAATGGAAATTCGCCGGGATGCGATGTTGGCCAAGCTGGTGGAAATCCAATATTCCAGAAATGATCTCGAGTTGCAGCGTGGGACATTCCGTGCTCGTGGAGATGTGGTCGAAATTTTTCCGGCTGCTTCAGACTCCAATACCGTTCGCGTGGAAATGTTTGGTGATGAAATCGAGGCCATCTATGAAATTGATCCGCTCACGGGGCAATCATTGCGACGTATCCCGAAGATTCCGATTTACCCCAAAACCCATTATGTGATTGCGCCGGATCGACATGAGCGGGCGATCCAGAGCATCGAAGAAGAGCTCGAAGAGCGCGTCACCTATTTTCAGCGAAACAATCAACTCTTGGAAGCCCAGCGAATCGAGCAACGGACGAAATATGATTTAGAGATGATTCGCATGATGGGGTATTGCCATGGGATTGAAAACTATTCCCGGCATCTGAGTGGGCGGGCTCCGGGAGAACCGCCACCCACATTGCTGGATTACTTTCCGAAAGACTTTCTGCTGATTGTTGATGAGGCCCATGTGACGATTCCACAGTTTGGCGGCATGTATGAAGGTGACCATTCTCGAAAGCAAAACTTGGTGAATTATGGCTTTCGTTTACCTTCAGCACTGGATAACCGCCCCCTCAAATTTCCCGAATTTGAACAGTGCATGCACCAAGTCGTGTATGTGTCAGCCACCCCCGGTCCGTATGAATTGAAACGGGCAGGGAAGGCCGTGATTGAGCAAATCATTCGCCCGACTGGGCTGATGGACCCTGTCATGGAAGTGAAGCCGGCCAAGGGACAGGTTGAGGATCTGCTGAATGAAATTCGTGGTGTCATTGAGAAAGGTCATCGTGTGTTGGTGACCACGTTGACGAAGCGAATGGCTGAAGATCTCACCGAGTATTATCACGACGTGGGACTGAAAGTCCGGTATCTCCACTCGGATATCAAAACGCTCGAACGTGCTGAGATTATTCGAGATCTTCGGCGGGGGGTGTTTGATGTGCTTGTCGGCATTAACTTGCTTCGAGAAGGCTTGGATCTTCCAGAAGTCAGTCTCGTGGGGGTCCTGGATGCCGATAAGGAAGGGTTTTTACGAGGTCAGCGTGCCCTGATTCAGACGGCAGGACGTGCTGCCCGCAATAGTCACGGTAAAGTGATTCTTTATGGAGATGGTGTGACGAACTCGATGCAAGTGGCGTTGAGTGAAACGGCGCGACGAAGAGAAATCCAGCGTGCATATAATGTGA
>BQIX01000501.1 GCA_021604145.1 Nitrospirales bacterium | reverse complement strand
TGGGCTCAACGGATACAATCGTATGACCTTTTCGGAGACCTTGTGCTTCTTCAAATCCCTTGGCGAATTCTATTCGATAAAAGAGTCCGCCTGGAGGCTGGTCTAGAGCTTTATTGAGATCTGATTCTTGAGATGAAGGTTTTTCTGATGATACTGGTGGGTGATGGGGGATGCTTTCATATTTTGAAAAACCATGCTGTGTTTCATCGGGTTGAAAAACAGGAGGAGGGGCGGGATCTGGTGATTCAGCGTAAAGCGGACAGAAAATTGCCGTAGAACAGAGCCACCAAATAAAAGATGCAACCACTGAAGTCCCGATGGCTGGTCGAAGAAGTAGCCGCATGCTGAGATTGTAGTTCGCCGGTGGATTGCAGTGATGATGCCGACCGTATTGATGACTGACGGGTAATCTCTACTCCTTGTGACGCGACCCTGTCAAGAATCTCGCTATGCGCCTTGCAGGGGGTCCGGCAGTCTGTTAAAATCGCTTTCTTTAGCAAATTCAATAACTTGCGTTACATGAAGGAATCATACTGCTATGGCTGCGTCCTCCACGTTTGATCCTGATGCTCTTCCTCAAATCATTGGAGACTTTCGTCCGGTTGATGAATGGCAAGTGCATATTAATGATGTGTTTTATGGGCTGAGAGGCTCACGGCTCCGTGAACTTTACCAAACTTTTGCTTCGGCCGATTATCGTCTAGGCTATGCGTTGGCAGACGATTATTATCGCCGTGTGTCGCAGCGTGCGAAACAATCTTCAATTGGAGATTCAACGCTAAGTTCAAAATCCTCGGTGATTCTCATGGAATGGGGATGCGGGAATGGAAATCTTGCCGCTTGTTTTTTAGATCGTCTGCAAGCGTTGGATACAGACAAGCAGTGGTATCCGTTCATTCAGTATCACCTCCTTGATAAAAATGACGTGGTGCTCAATGAAGCAAGAAGTAATCCGGATCTGGTCCGCCATCAAGAGAGAGTGACGATCACGTGTGGAGATGTTGATGACTTGCAAATCTTCCAAGACCGCACAGTAGATCGGATTATCTGTAATGAATTGTGGAGTGAGCTTCCGACAAAATTGATGTATCGAAAAGCCAGTAATTTGCATGAAGAGCATCTCCGTCCCAATGTCAGCGAGTCGAAGCTCGCAGAGATTACCGATTGGTCAGGATTTGTCCAAGCCTTCGACCGCAAAGATATTGAAAGGCTTCAGACGTTTCCAAGTTTTTTGGAAGACTTAGTGTGGGAACGCGAATACCATGAAATTGAAGCTAAGTCGTTAGCCTTTCGTCGAACCATTTCAGAATTTTTGAAAAATATTGACGAGGAAGTCCTGGTTCCGGTGAACACCGGTGCCGCGGCGACAATCAAGGAGGCAATGCGTCTCTTGGCTCCTGATGCCATTGGATTTAGCAGTTTTGATGCTGGAACGTTTGACGCCCATGTGCTGAACGATCCAGAAAAGCCCTGCTATTCCGTTCATGGCGGACAGTTCAGCTTCATGGTCAATTTTGCTTTGCTGGAAGAGATTGGCCGTCATCTTGGAGCCAAGAGCCTCGTGCTGGAATCGCAGCGGGAATTTGTCGGAAAGAGTTTAAACACCAATGTGTTGACGCTGATGGATCTGCTGGCCGCCCACCCCAATCTTCCAAACTCAAATTCATGGGAATTCGATGCGCATGTGGTTCGGACTCTTGAAGCGATTAATACCGGCTATTCCAGCCCCTATGAGCGGCGCATTGAATTTCCTCTTCGCGATGCGATGCCCTCGGATGAAAAGGGCAAGCTGCATGAGGTTCTGTCTAACCTGAAGTCAGACGGTCTTCCTGATATGATCGCTTATGTCACGGAATCTGAAATACAAGATGCACAGCTAGCACTTGAGAAGTTGGGCTATGACCGTGAGGGAATCAACATGATTCTGCAATCTCCTCCTCAATTAGTAGACTATACGCATTTTTTTCTCTCAGCGTCTTCATAGGAGCTGCTGTGAATTACTGTAGATTTTTCTCTGTTGCTCTTGTATACTAGTCGGATTCAATGAAAAGTATGAGGTCTATGAAACAGCGGGTGCAACGAAAGGTTTTTTTATGATTGGGTCCTTTGGCTGGATGGAATTATTGCTTATTCTGATCATTGTGCTGATTGTGTTTGGCGCAGGAAAAATTCCACAGCTCGGGGAAGGCTTAGGGAAGGCAATCAAGGGATTTAAAAAGTCTGTTAATGAAGCAGACGCTTTAGATGTGACGCCTAACCCGGACCAACCTAACATGGCCCAAGAGGCTCCCCCGCAACCAGAGCAAGTTTCATCGCAGCAAACAGCTCAAACGGTCTCGCCACCGACACCGCCACAGACAGAGACCGTTACATCACCCCAACCAGAACAAGCGAGACAAGGATAATATTCGTGAGGACGAGGCGTAAAGTGTGAAAGGCTTTAAATTCTTTCAACCTTTATACGCCACTCCCCACGCATAACGAGCAAGAACGATGTTTGGTCTTGGAGCCATGGAGATTCTGATCATTCTCGTGATTGCGTTTCTCCTCTTTGGTCCTAAAGAACTCCCAGAAATCGGCAAGCAAGTAGGCAAAGCTGTCAAAGGTTTCAAGGAAACCACGGAAGATCTTCGTCAGTCAGTTGAACCTGAAATCAATATGATACAGCAGGAATTTAAGGCCGTTGAACAAGATTTAGAAGCATCAGTGAAAGAAGCAGAGGAGTCGATTAAAGGAGCGACAGATTCAGCAACAGAGACGCAAGGAGGTAATAAACTAATTTAAGAATTTGGAAAGGGAGCGCCACATATTACTTTGCCATTATAAAGATTTTATTGTCATGTTCTTTACTCTTTCTCCTTGGTCATCTCCGTTTCCAAAAAAAAAATTAGTGAAGACTGTATCAAGGCAGCATTTCGTACTTTACCTTCCTTAATTGTTGTGTTTTTGCAACGTCACGTCTCTTTATTGAAATACTTTCAAGATCAGTATGAGAACATATTGAACGTTAAATTCACATAACTTTCAACATGTTATATGAATATTACGATACTGGTATGTTTTTGGCAAAGGCGTAACATTTGGCAGATACATATTTTAATGTATTTCCAATCAATTCAGCCAACAAAGAAAACAGTTAATTGTAGATACGTTCGTATATAGCGAAGAGAGTTAAGAGGAAGAAGGTAATTGTGTTCGTGTGCAAGGAGATGGGTTCTTGCTACGAACACCTGTTCGTCCCTGGTCCGTCGGGGACTCAACTAACAGGAGGAGTGCAATGAGCGATTTTTATCGTGTTTCCAAGTGGTTCACGGCAGGGTGCCTGATCGTGTCCATGTCGGCTGTCCCAGCCTTTGCGGCCAAGACGACTCCGGCAGTCGACAAAAACACCAATGTCCCGGCAGTCCCTCGTGCCATTCCGGATTTAGAGCCGTATCATGCCTTTGATCC
>BQIX01000500.1 GCA_021604145.1 Nitrospirales bacterium | reverse complement strand
GAAGATTTTAAGCAATCCGCAGGATCTGTGGTCGCCTATGGTATAGCCTCCTGTGATCCTTGCCAAGCCTACGATCCTATTTTAGAAGAAACCGCTGCTCAATACTCCAATGTTCGGATCGGCAAAGCAAAGATGCACGTTCCCGGTAAATGTCGAGAAATTAAAAAGCAACATACCTTCGAAACTTATCCCACCACCCACTTCTTTTCCAATGGAACGCTTGTTCTGACCCGCGAAGGGAAAGTTGAGGCTGCTGAACTCGCTGCCTTGATCGATCAGCATATATTAAAGACGAGCTAGGTGAGAAGAAGGTATATTCTCTACTCTCGATAACTTGCTTGAGAGTCCGTTCCTTCGCTGACGGTAATTTGAGTTAATGTGGTTCCTACTAATTCGTTGTTAAGCGCATGCCACATCACCTGAGCGAGGTGTGATTCACAAGGCGAAGTCTCTTGAAAGGCTTCATCATTTGAAATGTTTTTTCCGTTAAACCTCGTCAATATCTTTTCGTTCACAATTTGATCTAATAATCCGAGATTTACGACCTGTCCGGTGTCAGAAGCGATGGGGCCCGTCACCGTGACGTCTACGGAGTAGTTGTGTCCAGAGGTTTGTCCATTTTGTAGATGTTTCGCCGCAGAAAATTTATACCGTCTAGTGATATCGGCATGGGGAGATTGGCCTGGCCCGTTAAGGAGTTCACCCGTCACATCGGCAAACAGCGTATGATCTTCATGAAGTCTGATGCGATCAATGGGGGGCATGTGAGGGTGCTGGTCCAATCGTTCCCATAGTGTGACGGCGAGGTTTTCTGTGGTGGGAATACGCTCCGTGAAATATTCGGTGTCGAGATTGAGATATTTATGATCAAATTCTTTGAGCACATCCCACAGGTAAATTTTCAGATCGTACAGGTTGATAATCATCCCATTGACCGGGTCTATCGGACCGCAAAGCGTGACTTCAAGCATGTAGTTGTGGCCATGCGAGTTTTGGTTGTTGCATGGACCGAAGACAGCTTTGTTTTTGGCGTCATCCCAATTGGGATTATGATAACGGTGCGAAGAACAGAATTCGGTCCGTTTGGTCAATGTCGCTTTTGACATAGGTCAGGTCTCCAGAATGAAAAAGGGGCTTGGTTATGTCATCATGAAAAGATGCACATCCAAGCCCCTTTAAGAGGATCTACAGGATTCAATGATTAGGTCGAGAAGGAACTGCCACAACCACAGGTGCTCTTGGCTTGAGGATTCTTAATGGCGAATCCGGAACCTTGAAGGCTGTCAACGTAGTCCACTTCGGCGCCACTCAAGAGCGGAGCGCTTTGCGAGTCAACGATGACCTTCACGTCACCTTTTTCGATCATCGTATCATCATCGCCAATCTTATCCTCAAAGGACATGCCATATTGATATCCGCTACATCCGCCACCTTTGACGTAAATTCGTAATCCAACAGCATTGTCTTCTTCCACTATCATTTCTTTAATCTTTTGCTCGGCAATTTCAGTGATGGTAACCATATCTCTTCCTCCACCTCTATAAGTTGATGAAACTAAAAGGAAAATCGAGTTCTGCGTGAGTCTTCCATTCTAGCAAGGACTAACTGTCTTGTCAATTGACCGGAAAGTGATAAACCCTTGATTTTATGAATCTTTCTCTCGAATACGCAAGCGCTTACTTCTAGAGATAATCATTATTTTAAGTCTTTCAACCACTCATCGCGCATTTCTTGAGAAACAACCACTTCGGCTTGGTAGTGGGGATGCGTAATGCTGAGAGTAGCTGGTATGTCGGAATTCCCTAATAGTTGACGAAATGTTGAGTTGGTTTGAAACCGTATAAAATGTACGGCACTGATTTTGTCTTCTTTGCTATGTCCGGCTTCAAATTCAGCGTAGATGGCTTGATCGCCAACACGGATGGACAAAGTATCGGAACGGTCAATTTCTTGAAATGAATCAAGCAGTTCTTGGATACGCTCAGAATCGGTAATTTCTATGAACAGAGTGGCACTTAATTCTTCGGCTTCGGGAAGGAGTGCATTGTAGACATCAATCTCGTCTTGGACTTTCTCATTATCAAAAATCCGTTCCGTTCTGAGCATTTCTTGAATTTGATAGATGATGGTGTCTCGATTCTCAAAAATCACCGTCACGAGGTCACCAATGGCGACGCGCCGGCGTTTTTTTAGAGCAATGATTCGCTGGCGAATAGGCAATCGTTGTTGTTCGTAGTCAGCGTGAGAGAGAAGATCTTGGGGGGTTACGTTGTTCATGAGGATAATCCATAGGAATCTCGAATTATTTGAATAGGGTGCCGAGCAGTCTTATTGGAACCTTGCGGAATGCCACGAACCTGATCGAGTTGCAGCGCAGAGAGCGGACAATCAGACGCTACCGCATCGACAGCATCTTCCTCTACTTCTCTCACGGCTTTCTTGGCGATTTTCATCGACAGATCAAAAAACTCGACCTTTGCACCCCATGTTCCGTCATGGCCCGAGCATTTTTCGATGAGCTGAACCTTCGCACCGGTGAGTTCCATGAGCTCTTTGGATTTAAATCCAATATTCTGATCGCGAAGATGGCATGGAATCTGATAGGCAATCCGGCCGGGATTGATTGGAAAATCCATCGACAGGGTTCCGTCCTTCTTCAGTTTCATCAGATATTCACACACATCGAATGTCCGTTCGGACATGTTCTTGATCTGATCATTGTCAGGTAAGAGATAGGGGTACTCACGTTTGAGCATCAAACTGCAACTGGCAGTCGGAACGATAATATCATACCCTGACTCCAGGTAAGGCCGAAATGTGTCGTAATTGGCCTTCGCCGTTTCGATCATTTTGTCGGTATCGCCAAGATCGAATAAAGGCATCCCGCAGCATTGTTGACCGGCAGGCGTCACGACTTCAATGCCATTGTTTTCCAAGACTTGCACCGTGGCCTTGCCGATATCCGTGGCTTGATGATTCACCATACAACTGGGAAACAGGGCCACTTTTCCTTGTGCCGTAGGGTTAGCCGATGGGGCTTTGCGCTTGGACCACCATGATGGAAAGGATTCTTGCTGAAAGGGTAGGATCTGCCGATCACGATGAACACCCATCACTCGTTCCATGAGCTTGCGGACCCACGGGGTTCGTAGCGCCCAATTGGTGAGAGGAGCGGTCAGTGTTCCCATCTTTCCAATTAAATCGGTTTGGATCAGTAAGCGGTCACGCCAAGTGGCACCTTTTTCCGCAATGCGCTGCTTCTTCCAAGCGGCCATCAACCGGGGAAAGTCAATTTCATACTTGTGGGGAGGGGAATAGGGACAGTGATTGAAGCAGAGTTTGCAGTAATAGCATTCTTGCTCGACCTGCTCGAAATCGTTAGCGGTAAACTTGTTGACGTCATTGTCGTAGTCATCGATACGATCAATCAACGTATTGAATGACGGACACAAGTT
>BQIX01000499.1 GCA_021604145.1 Nitrospirales bacterium | reverse complement strand
CTTGATGTTCCTTAACGACCAGCGATCCTATGAGAATCGTGTCCTTCTCAGGAACGGTTGAAAGAAGTTGTGACCCTCCAGGATTTGATCCTTTCCCTTCATCAGTTTTGGTCTAAACAGCACTGTATCCTTACCCAACCCTATGATACCGAAAAGGGGGCTGGTACGTTCAATCCCTCAACGTTTTTGCGTGCACTTGGCCAGGAGCCATGGCGTGCCGCGTATGTCGAGCCCTGTCGCCGACCAACGGATGGTCGCTATGGCGATAATCCCAATCGTCTCCAACATTATTTCCAGTATCAAGTGGTGTTAAAGCCTTCCCCGTCGGATGTACAAGATCTCTACTTGAAAAGCCTTGCGTATCTTGGCATCAACCCACGTGAGCATGATATTCAATTCATTCAAGATGACTGGGAGTCTCCAACGCTCGGTGCCTGGGGCTTAGGGTGGGAAGTCAGGCTGGATGGAATGGAAATTACGCAATTCACCTATTTTCAAGAAGTAGGGGGAATTGAAGTTGATCCGGTCACGGTCGAGCTCACCTATGGATTAGAACGAATTGCCATGTATGTCCAAGGAGTCGATCACTTTTTTGATCTACAATGGGCTGATGGTGTGACGTATGGTCAACTGTATCGTGAGGCAGAAGTTCAAAATTCCACATACAATTTTGAATTGGCAAATGTCGAGATGATTCGGCATACGTTTGATGCGTATGAACGGGAATGTCAACAATTACTTGAACATGACTTAGTCATTCCTGCCTATGACTACTGTATGAAAACATCGCATCTTTTTAATCTTCTTGATGCGAGAGGAGTAATCAGTGTGGCGGAACGGACCGGGTATATTGCCAGGGTTCGAGGATTGGCGCGGGGATGTGCAGAAGGCTATCAGGCGCAACGAGAAGCGCTTGAGTTTCCACTAATATCGAAGGCACGTTCGACCGGGCCAAAACGCAAATCTCTTAAAACCACGTCAACGCGCGTAATCTAACGATCATGAGATCATCGCGTCAAAACACGAGTCGGAGCGCAACAACGAAAGCCAGAGGTCGTGTTACGTCATCTTCGGCAAAGTCACGTTCTCGATCATCAACACGAAAAATGTCTCGTCAGTCATCCATATCTACTCCATTTTTACTGGAACTTGGGACCGAAGAACTTCCGGCTTCGTTTATTGATTCAGCGTTGCACCAACTTTCAACGCTCATGAAAACGTTTTTGAGTGAACAGCGGTTGGCCTATGAATCAATTCGGACAGTGGGAACGCCTCGCAGGTTAGTTGTCTTTATTGATGGTCTTGTGGCGAAACAGTCAGCACTGACTCAGGAGGTGATGGGCCCTCCTCAATCTATTGCGTATGATGCTCAAGGGAGCCCGACCAAAGCGGCCATAGGGTTTGCGAGCACCCAAGGTGTTCCTGTGGATGCCCTGCAGGTCCGAGAAACGGCAAAGGGGCAGTATGTGTGTGCGGTGAAACGAGAGTCCGGCCGTAGGACGTCTGAAGTGCTTAAGGAGCATCTACCCAACGTCATTCAACTATTGTCGTTTAAGAAATCGATGAAATGGAATGTCTCTCGGTTTCGGTTTGCTCGTCCGCTTCGATGGATTCTCGCCCTCTATGGTAGCCAAACGCTTCATTTTGAGGTTGGTGGTGTGTCCTCGGGGGCAAAGACTTTTGGGCATCGATTTCTCGGCACTCCACGTTCGAATATTGGTCGACCCATCACGATTAAGCATCCGAGATCATACGAGGCCACGATGAAGCGGAGTTGCGTGATGGTTGATCCCCAGGAACGACGAGCCTTGATTCTCGAAGAAATCAGTGTACTGGCGAAATCTGTCAAAGGCATTGTGTATGCTGAACATCAATCAGAATTATTGGAACAGGCGGTGTATACGGTAGAATGTCCTCAGGCTATTCTTGGAAGTTTTAGTTCAAATTTCCTGACATTGCCACAAGAGGTTTTAATCACGGCGATGAAAGAACATCAGGGGTACTTTTCACTTATTGGTAAAAATGGGCATCTTCTTCCAAAGTTTATTACTGTGACGAATATGACATTACCGAAGATGGATGTCATTCGCCTAGGAAATGAGCGAGTCCTTTCGGCTCGGTTGAGTGATGCTCAATACTTCTTCCGTGAAGACCGAAAAATATCTTTGGCAAATCGTGTCGAACAATTACAGGGAATCACCTTTCACCGAAAACTTGGTTCGGTGTATCAGAAAGTGTGCCGGTTGCAAGAATTCGTTCCTCAGATTGCGGAAGCGATTGGCGCATATGATGTGAAAGATGTCTGTAAGCGGGCGGCATATCTGGCCAAGGCCGACCTCACTACGGGAATGGTCGGTGAGTTTCCCTCACTTCAGGGGATTATGGGTCGGGAATATGCGAAGTCTGATGGTGAGCCGGCTGAGGTCAGTGAAGCACTCGGTGAACTGTATCTTCCAGGTACACCAGATGGTCCGTTGCCGCAGACGAATCTGGGGATTTTGTTGGGAGTCGGTGATAGACTCGATACCTGTACGGCCTTTTTTTTCGTCGGGATGATCCCATCTGGTTCTGAAGACCCACTTGCCTTGCGCCGATTAGCCTATGGGCTTATTCGAATCATCGTCGAAAAAAAACTGAGAGTCAATGTGACTCAACTAATTGCTCAAGCAGAACAGATATTGAAGTCTCAAAATGTTGCACGACCGGCATCGAATGATTCAATTGGCCTCAGTCTCATAGAGTTTTTGCTCGAACGACTCCGGTTTTTTACGAAAACGCGTTATGGAATTCCAGATGATCAGATTGATGCCGTACTGGCAGCTCGACCACCAGGTGTGTGTGATTTCACGGATTTAGTTGCACGCATGCATGCCCTTCAACACGTTGCGACTCAACCAGAATTTACTCCCTTAATTGGCGGCTACAAACGAGTGAGTCGAATCCTTCAGAAAGAGCAATGGAGTGCGACGCAAGTCAATCAGACCTTATTTGAACATGATGTGGAGCAGAACCTGCTTGAAGCCGTGGATGCTGCACAAATCTCGATGGACGCGCATTTGTCTTCTCAAGACTATGCCGGTGCGTTGAAGACATTGTTGCAATTGAAAAATCCGATTGATGGATTTTTTGAGGGCGTCATGGTGAATGCCTCCGATCAACATATCCGTGCGAATCGTCTCTCGTTGTTGGGGCGGGTCAATCACCTGTTTTTTACCTTAGCAGATTTTTCGCGAGTTGATACGTTGGTAAATGAATGACGACTGGTCAAAGAGAAATATCACACAAGAATGGATAATGTGACAGTCTCATGATGATGAAAGTGTGGAGCACCTTTCATGTCGACTGCCGATCGAGACAGACGATTGCTTTGGTTCACCCGTGGGGTTACGGTTGCGCTCATTCTTGTCTGTAATGGTCTGATGGTGCTCGGGTGGTGGATGAGTGGGGTCAACTTAGATGT
>BQIX01000498.1 GCA_021604145.1 Nitrospirales bacterium | reverse complement strand
GTCGACGTTTCTAGAATCGATGAGAGATTCTTCCAGCCACTTATCGTTGGCACACGGACAATCTAAGGGAATGATCGCTATTGGCCCAGGCTGTGTGAAAACTCTGGAGGAGAGTATAATTCAACTTTCCAACGGAGGTATTTGTGATGAGCGGATTTATTCAAGGCGACGATCGCCAACAAGCGACGTTATTTCCCGAACGATTGGATGATTATATTGGCGAGGACAACGCCGTTCGGGTCATCGATGTTTTCGTGGATGACCTCGATCTCTCAGGGCTTGGCTTCAAAACTCATTCGGAGAAAATGGGGCGCCCAGCCTACCACCCAAGGACACTACTGAAACTCTATGTCTATGGGTATCTCAACCGCGTGGATAAAGGGGACATTCTACTTTTTTCATAATAGGAATAGACGATGCTCTGAAGTGTTCAGCAAGAGATCTGAAGGAGATCTGATCGCCAAGGGCAGGATGGGGGGCGGGGGAAGAGGGCCTTTGAGGGTTGGAACTGTGGATGCAGTCAGTAACTCACTCTCGAGAATAGCTTCAAAAAGAGAATGTCCTTTTTTTATTTTCCGGTAAAAAATGTCTTCTAAAAAACAAAATGCAATCCCTCTGATTATCATTAAGCAAAACGATTTACCTTATGCGCAGCGAAATGGTATTCCTCATGGGCCATACTTTTTTCTTTTGAAGGAGCTCATTGCCGTCCTTTCACCCGCTAGGATATTTTAAACAAAGTCGATAGGTTTAATTAGCGTAGCTCTAACGGCTGTGGCGTGAGTTTATAGCCCATCGCTTTCATAATGGCGGTAATATTCTCAAGACGAGGATTGCCGTTTTCCGACAAAGCTTTTTGAAGGCCTTGGCGTGAAATGCCAATGGTTGCAGAGATTTCAGAAATACCTCTCACACGAGCAATCACCCGCAATTGAGAGAGTAAAGCGGCGGTATCTTCGTCCTCGGCATACGTGGTGAAAATTTCAGTGAGATAGTTGGATATCTCCTCAGGGTGCTCACGAAAATACTTTTCATGCACTTCTTCCAGTTTTTTATGTTTCGTCATTGTTTATACTCCTTCCAATATTCCTTTGCGGTCTCGATATCTTTTTCTTGCGTAGATTTGTCTCATCCACAAAGCAAAATCACCACGGTATGTCCGTCTTCGGCAAAATAGACACGGTAGCCGTCCCCAAATACTAGCCGCAGTTCAAATACCCCATCTTTTACCGATTTACAATCGCCATAGTTGCCGCTTTCAAGACGAGTCACACGTTGAATAATCCGTCTTCGGGTTGTCCCATCACGAAGCCCATTCAGCCAATCACTATAAGGTTGATGACCATTTGGGGTCGTATAGACAAGTACTTTTTTCGGGCTCACGGACTGCGGAACTGATCAACCTTTCTAGGTATAACCCTATCACTGCTAACTATACTTGGCAAGTGAAAAGCCAATAATATCAGGGGGTATCGCTGTTCTTATAACTTTCTAGCAGCGTACTAACCTGGACACCACCAAGAGCCGCTAATTTCTTCTTAATGAAGATTCCCAAGAATAAAACAGAACTTTTACTAACGGATAGGCATCTTCAACCGGATTTCTTTGTCTGCGATTAGAGTTCTACGCGTATTCATGTGAAATTTGAAAAGGAGCCATTCTACTTTTATTGCATCACTAGGTCCCATTCAGAAGTTTCCCTTTCCTTTTATTCAGCTTCGGAGAAGCTTGCTAGCTCAGGAGAAATAGTCATTCTTCTTTTCCGGCATAAGATACCTGTCTTGTGACAAAATGTCAGCGTCATGAGAATGGGGGGATGTCATGGTGTTTCTGCACAGGTTTTCTTTCCGAATCGTTCGTGTCAAATTCCTCCCTTTAATCGACCCAAGCGATCTTTGTTTAGCTCAATCCAAATACTCTTCTCTCTCGTCACATGGACTGCGCCTGCTTTCATTCCTTTTGATTTTTTGACAAACTTCTTCAGCGTATGAATCACTTCACCCTTTCCACTTTTCTTTAAGTCACTGTAAAACAACGCCAGGGTTGCAGCATCCCGAAGGGTTTCATGGGGAACATCCGTGGCTTTCTCTAATCGTACGACCACATGAGAGCCTGGTGTGCCGCGTGCGTGCAACCACAGATCATCAGGTTTGGCAATCTTTAACGTCAGATAATCATTGTCGTTCGCACTTTTACCAACCAAGATTGTCAATCCGTCAAATGATTCAAACGTTCGATAATGTTTTGCCGATTGATCGGCTTTTCCATTTTTGTCTTTGCTTGAATGCTTTTCATGATATTGGGGCATGCTTTGAGGGGTTCTTTGTGCTTTTGAGAGAGTGCGAGGGGAGGGTATGGAATGCTCAGTGGGACTCTCAGAGCTACCGGCCGGTGAATCTAGCAAATCATCAAGTTCTGATTTCTTCAATTGTTCTAGTTCCTCTTTTAGGGATTGGATCTTTTTCTCGGTTTGTTCTAGTCTTGGACGAAGATGTTCTTGAGCAGAGATGTATTTACGATATTTACGAAAATAGTCTTCCAGATTCCAGACTGGGTCTTTCAAGATATTCAGTGGCAGTGAAAGCGTTGGCAAAGCCGGATCGTAATAATCCACAACGTCGATGACGGCTTGTCGCGGTTGTATGGTGTGGAGTTGAGCCTTTAATAATTCACCATAGCGTTGATACTCTTGATACTTTTCTGCCTTTGCTAAATCAGCTTCGAGCGTGTGACGACGACGTGTTGCCTGTTTTAAAGACTTTCGAGCTTCGGCGGTTCGAACTTTAAACCATTCCAAGCGACGCTGTAGGTCCGTCTGCTTGCGAAATCGCTCTTCAAGTTCAAGGGAAACCGGAATTCTGTTCGTGAAGTCCTCTCCTTTGTTGGCAAGTGATTGGGAAGATGGAGATCGCACAAAATTTTCTTTGGGTGTTATCCTCTCTTCTATCTGGAGAGAGGCTGAGGTTGTGCGTACAGCCTCTCTTTTCTGAAGAATAGGAGGAACATACAGGTCTCCAACTTCTAATCTTGATGGTTTCAAGGACCGAAGAATCATACGTTCCTGGTTCAACACCAATACGTTCGATTGATTTCCAGTCAACGCCACAACCACTCGATAGAGATTCGAAGACTTCATGACCGTGATATACACAATTCGATCTCCAGGCTCCTGTTCGATTGATTGAATACGCCCGCCTTCGAGGTGTGCACGCAAATATTGACAAAATTGAAAGGGAGTTGGAGGGTTTTTGAGTTTGTGGCTGGTGATGTGTAAGCGAGCAAATCCTGGTTCAACGGAAATCAGCAATATCCAAGATTCTCCGGGCTTTCGAATATCGAGTGTGAGGAGAAATGGTTGTGATTGATGAATTTTTTGGATTAACCCATCCACGAGTGCCTGTTGGCATTCCTCCGTGACGGCTCTACAGTCTGAAAGGGAAATAGCCATATAGTGTCTTAACAAGCCTA
>BQIX01000497.1 GCA_021604145.1 Nitrospirales bacterium | reverse complement strand
AGCACCACCCGTCTTGCAATGGACCAAAGTCACAGAGTTTTCCACATTTTTCCAAAATTACTCCCAGTGGGCTGATTGTGGTCTTTTGTGCCTCATATCCTTCTGATCGCAATCGATTGAGTAGCTGGTCGCGTGAACAGTGAATGGTATTGGTGCGTAAGGTGAGAGGAGGAATCTGGAGTGTCGCCTCACATAGCATTTGTGCCATGTTTTGTCCCCAGGCAGATAACCAGCGTTGGACGAGCCAGGAAGGGCAGGAGTACCGAATAGAAAACGCTGTAACGGGATCTTGAGATGGATCAGGCCATGGCGGAGCAGGGTGACGCATGATATTACGAAGAATGGCATTCATCATACCGCTCCAATTGCGGCCTCCAATGGTCTTGGCTAATTTCACCGATTCATTCACGGCTGCAGAAGGCGGGATTTTGTCTAGGTACAGTAATTGGTAGGCTCCCAGCCGGAAAATCATGGCAACGGTAAGAGGCAGACGCGACATTGGACGATCGGCGAATTGATTCAACCGCCAATCCAACGTCTCGCGATGTCGTAAGACGCCATACACAAGTTCAAAGGTCAGACCTCGGTCCAGGTCACGAATCTTTGTTGATTCCAATATCGAGTCGACCACGTCGTCCGCAAACGGTTGTTGGCGGTGAACTTTTAACAGAATGGTCAATGCAGCGGAGCGAGCTCCTGCGTAAGGTTTTGATGGATTTTTCTTAGCTTGTACAGTCATGGTTTTGGTTACAGAGTTGAGGGCCTGAAGTTGGCAGTACGCCCCCTGCATTAAATGCTGAATGTCCAGGGCAATGTTCTAGAAAATATTTTGTCCGTAATAGGGAATAGCGCTAATGCTCATGGCAGTAGATACCTCCATGAAGCCTCAATGAATATATGACTTCAAATTTGATAAAATAATCTCTGTTTATGATACAATCCTTCAGCTTCTTTTTCGTAAATTCCCACTACATATAGTGACAAATATTATAGAGTTAGAATGTTTGGATTTCCCATAGCAGACAGACCACAGGGGGGTCAGTTTAAGAGGAATTTACTGAAGTCAGTCATTTTCCAAGTAAAATTTGAGCAATCTGAGGAAGTTGTAGCTGGCTTTAAAGCAAAGCGAGAAACGCTTAAAAATAAGCTCCCAATTACAAACCCTATTTCACAAAATTTCGCAGAGGTAAGGTTTGAGAAAGACAAAACCCCCATTGTTCAGACCGCCAACAGTCCAACCCATGGTTATGAGTTTAAAACAGCAGACAACCATAAAACATTGGTTGTCACAGAAGATACGCTTTCATATACAATTGCAGGGCCTTCATATCAAAATTTTTCCGTAGCCATATCCGAAATAAAAAGAGATTTTTTCTCTATTTTACAAGAATGTCATGTTTTGAAGTTCAATCGTGTCGCGATTAGAAAAATTAATCTGATTGAGCCTATTGACCTGACGCTCTCCAACAAAGATCTTCTTTTAGTGGCTTTCAATGAAGATCTTGTACATAACATTACGTCTTTACCCGACATAACACGGGTAGCCTCTGGTGTCACAAATGTTACAATGGAAAATACCGATAAGAGATTAAAAGTCGCGTATGGACTACTCGCCCCCATCCAAATGAAGGGGAAAAAGCAGATACTTTTGGACATAGATCTGTTCTTTTTTAATCAAAATGTTCCGCTAAATGTGATTGAGGTAAAATGGACGGAGATTAATGACGAAATTTTTAATATTTTTAATTGGGCAATTAGTCCAGAATTGAGAGCCGACTTATTACCAGATTAGGAGAAAATTATGCCTGAAACTTTTGCCTTCAAAGTCAGCGATGTTGAAGCCAAGGAAATGGCACCAATTGTTGAAGAGCATAGCCAAGATGCAATTGAAACATATGAATTACTAGAGCGGCTTGACGAACTATATAGTTCGCTAGAGGAATTAAAGGAGATACAAAAAGAATGCTCGCAAGAAAATTGGGATGGTATGAATGAACTACCAATCACAGAAGATACAGTTGCAAGGGCTAGGGACCTTCTATTTAAAGCCGCCAGATTGCCAAATTATATTCAGTTGCCTAGTTTGACCCCAACTTCTTCTGGATGGATTGAATTGGAATGGTATAAGGAGAAAGGACATCGTTTCGCAATCCGATTAAACGGGCAAGGAGTCTTCATCTATTCAGGATTGTTGGGTGTTGGTAAGGATTCAAGTGGAAACGACGTGGAGAAAGACACCAGGGGAAGGAGCCTCCTAACAAACGAGGATCTTCCTCATGAAATAAAAGATAATTTATCTCGATTATTTAAAGTCCATATATCATAAGCCTTTGATGACCTTAAATGAAAATGATATTGTCGCTCGATTTGTATTTGGACGACATAATATTAAAAGAAGAGAAAACTATCACGGAACGTCCGAAGTTGTGGTACAGCCGAAGGCTTTTGAACCTCATCCATCAAAAAATGATTTGTCGGTTTTTCGCATCTCAGATTTAAAAGCAAGATCGGATGAACGAAGTATTTGGTTTATTGGAAAGTTCGTTGAACGAGATAGGCAAAGCAATGGAAGCCCTTCCAACATGTATGGTCGGGCGGACTTATCTGTGTTTCAGATTATTGACTTACATTTAGAAGTGCTTCCCTTCGAACCTCCACCCAGACATGCGAATATCGAAAAATTTCCCACCTTCAGTACCGAAACTGATTCCGAATGTTTCCAAATTCAACACAAACTAGCTGATCGAGCGGAGGGATATTTAAGTAAAGATGTAGTGCCAGAAATTACCAATGTTCTCAACGAGGATGTCACTGTAAGGTCAGAATTTATTGACGGTCCCAATCTTACTTAGAATTCTTCCCTTTTTTTCTTTTCTTGCTCCTTCATATCCATAATTTTCTTGATAGCTTCTCAGACTGAAAAGTTCCCCCTGACCAAGATCCTGATTGAAAGAGAATGACTTGGAGTTAATGGCTATGGCTAGCAAGTCGAGCGGCTAAGTTGATAGCTTCGATTAAACTCGTCGGATCAGCCTTTCCTTTTCCGACAATGTCATAGGCGGTTCCATGATCCACAGATGTGCGAATGAATGGAAGGCCAACCGTGATGTTGACACAATGTCCAAAAGCCACAGTTTTTAAGGCGACCAGCCCTTGATCATGGTACATGGCTACGACTCCATCAAATTCTCCAGAAACCGCCTTTCCGAAAAGGGTATCGGCAGGGAAAGGCCCTGAACAGCGGATACCGGATGCGCGTGCCCGTTGAACAGCCGGGATTATGGCCTGCTGTTCCTCATCACCAAAGAGACCGCCTTCCCCGGCATGCGGATTCAGGCCGGCAACCCCGATACGGGGCCGTGTGATGTGAAACGATCGACGGAGTCCGGAATCTGCCAAGCGAATCGCGCGAAGGACCTTGCTGGTCGTAATCGATTGCGAAAGGTCTCGAATAGCGACATGCGTGGTGACAAACATA
>BQIX01000496.1 GCA_021604145.1 Nitrospirales bacterium | reverse complement strand
TTCCAGCTATCTTCAGTATAAACAGCATGCCTACATGGCAGTTTCTCTTATGGCTCCAGGACTCAAGACTGAATTCGAGGGACATGCGAACGAAGAACTGCAGCATGCTGATGCCTTAGCTGAGCGTATTCAGCAATTAGGCGGCGTTCCTGTCTATGAATTAGACGAAATCGCCAAAAAAGCTAGTAAAGCTGGTGTGCGTACCGAACAAAGCACTACTCTGAGGGATATGGTTGCCCAGGATTTATTACTAGAACGCAATCAGATTGAATCGTATACCAGGCTCGTTCGAAAAACGGGTGATGACGATCCTGTCACGCGACAAATTCTTGTGAATATTTTACAAGATACGGAGAAGCATGCAGGGGAACTCGCTGATTTTCTCACACGTACGGCGGACACACGGAAATGACTCTTACAGGGATCATCGCCTTGAACACACATGAATGGCAATGTAAATGTCGTTGATCAGTAATTTTTTTTCGTCGAAAGGAGGACATCATGATTCATGAATCTAAAGTCTTATCCAAGACAATTTTTCTGACAAGTGTCGTATGCTTCAGCCTATTTGGTTTCACGGCTGTTGGTGTTGCGGGAGAAGGCCATCAACAAGAAATGACGAAAGAGACGAATGGGCAACCTGACACGAACAGTCTTCCCTCAGGGCAACGTTTCATTTTTGGTACTGTCGAAGGTGTCAATGAGAATACCATCAAGGTTGATGCTGGCGAAGCGGGTGAGATGTCTCCTCGTTATCTTGAATTGGAAAAACTTGAAAACAAAATGGACGATGTCAAAGAAGGGGATCGTCTGAAGATTACTGTGAATGCCAAAAACAAAGTTGTTGACTATCAACTTTCAAATGAAAAAGACAAACACTAAGTCTGTAAAGGAGACTTTTTATGGATAAAAAATGTGCACATCCATCCTGTTCGTGCAACGCAGAGCCTGGTAAAGAATTTTGTTCCGACAACTGTCGAAATGTTAAGAGTCCTTCCGCAGGTAAATGTGGATGTGGTCATTCAGGTTGTCAGGCGGATAAAGATTCTTAAAACCATTTTCTGTCTAGTGCGCATGATTTCAATTGCGCATGATTTCAATCTCTGCCTTGGGTCTGTTTAAAAGGTCAAAGGTTTCGAATAGAGATGCTTGGACATCGCCTGCATTTACTCGATACTAGTACTATGAAGCTCCCTGTCATTGACAGGGAGCTTCATGCGACAGACTCACTGTCTGGTCCAATTACATAATCCTTATCCTACGCTCATCGCTCCTTCCTGATCGCAATCGCTTCCCCATCCGCGTTTATTTTGATAATAACGCGATCTCCTGTACTCATCCCTTCATCCACGAGTGTGTCTGGACGAGCATTGAAATGCTGTTCTGCTCCTGCGCGATCCTTTATGACGTACATATCTTCCTCGATCTTGAGCAGTTCACCTTGCATAGTTGTTTCCTCGACGACCGATGAAGAGGTTGAAGGCGTGACTTCTTCACTAACAGATGGCATTGTAGGTGGAGTTTCTTGTTCGACGACAGGTGGTGCGGCAGTTGAAGTTTTTTGTTCACCGACGGATGGGTTGTCGGAAGTCGAATCTGAATTTCCGCAGGCAGAAATTGCAACCGCCAATCCGAAAGTCATAAGCAAGATACACGTGCGATATATGGTGACACATTTCATGATGCTCTCCTTTTGAATAAAATAATGGTTGAAGCAGAGAAAATCAGGACAGATATTTCATCAGCACGCATGACCGAAAAATAGACATGTGATCTATCTGATATAGACCTCGCTAGTCCCGCGGCATAAAAAATCTCCTGTCATTCTAACAATCTTGTCTTCATAGTATGTCCGTACAAAACTGTACCGCAAAGGACAAGTTCACGATGGTTGCTTGAAAAATGTCTAACTTTGACAAAATCCCTTCTGGTAGACATAAAAGCATGTGAGCATGTTTATTTGTACGTAGGCATTGGTCATCTGTGCCTGTTATAAAAAAATAGGCGGCACTACCATGATCTCTTCATCATCAAAGGAGGCAGCAATGCATACTTTATACTTTATCTAAAGTTACCGTAATGTTTTTGGCCATCGGATTATTGGTGAGTGGAACTGCCATTGCAGGTCAGGGTGCAACGGCAACAGGTTCGCAGTCTCAATCCCCTGAATCTGGCATGTCAGAAGGTCAAGGGAAGACTGTCGAGGGTGAATTAGTTGCGATTGATGGAGAATTCTATGTCGTGAAAAGCCAGGAAGGCACAGAAGAACGACTACATGTGAGTCCAACGACTCAAAAATCAGAGGAATTGAAACAAGGAGATATGATCACCGCACAGGTCACAGATCAAGGACATGCCTTATCTATTCAAGCAGCTGAGGAAGCAGGAATTTCCGCTCAATCTAGCGAGAAAGCTGGAAATAATATGGATGAGATGGAAATGCCTTAAGAGAGAATGTGAGGATAACGTGCTGGATTCGTTGTATTGAACTTGACGACGAGTCCAGCGTTTATTTTTTGACGGGAGAGCTGGGGGGAGAGCGTTCGGTCGTCTCTCTCGTTCAAGGAGGTGCGCAATGCTAAGCTGGGCAATTACGTTTCTCGTGATCGCGCTTATTGCAGGAGCGATCGGATTATCTGGAGTGGCCGGGACTGCGACGAACATTGCATGGATACTTTTTGTTGTATTTCTGATTATCTTTGTTGTGAGTACAGTCATGGGGCGTCGGCCGCCTGCAGCTTAGAACAACGTCCTCATTCTTTAAGGCCATTATCAGGAATGCTTTTCGATTTATCGTGAAGTGTGAAAGAACGAGGAATGATTTCTGGCAGGCTGAGATGCTTATTCTTTAAAAATTAGCGCGTGACTTATCGAACACATGTATCCATACTTGTCATCAAAAGACTCATACAATACGTTAGAGATCATCCTGTTCCACAGTTTAATGTAGGGGCTGGACGGTGAAGAAGAGAGACTGCGGATGAGATCGCATGTGTTCGGAATGTCACACCCAAATCCTAAAATTCAATCGCCTTCGTTGGTATTCAGAATGAAATTCTCACAAGCATTTCTAGTGTGCTGTTTTGAAAACCGCTTATTCAAGTCATCACAAATGTAATACACGTATCTTGTAAGTTATTTTGAGTCGTGTGTCATTGCTTTTCCAGATTGAAAAACTATGACTTATTTTTCAATTTACAAATTATACACTGATCTTCGATTGGAAAAAGCTTTGCCAGAGCACGAGCCAAGGTAGATAGTGTAGGCGTCGGCACATATTCAATGCAGGTCATTTGATGCTGATATGGTTCTCTATGGCGCCGACGCCTCCAATTTCCTTGGCTAATATCGCTGCGTGTTCTGCCTCTCGTGCATTGTTGACGAAGCCACTGAGTTGCACACGATTTTTAAATGTTTGCACGTGAATGTCCAACCCAGGAACCATTGGGCAACGCAAAAGATCGGTTTTCACTTTCGCGGAAATCACACTA
>BQIX01000495.1 GCA_021604145.1 Nitrospirales bacterium | reverse complement strand
TTCTGCTGGACATTTTTACCACGTCTGTCAGGGAAGGGTCCAGGAGAAAGAATTGTCGGTCCCGCCACCCGATGAGCCTTATGAATGTCCTGATTGTGGGATTGATCTTGAGCAAGAAGACTTTTTGCTTGCTCAGCGGCGCGGGTGGTCCTGAATTCGGTGCTCGTCTCTTGCGCCTGCATCTCGTGAGACTTTCTCCTAGTCTTTGACGAAATACGGGTAACGAACGACGAGATACGAACTAATTGCGTGTGAGGAGAATGATATGTCTAGTAGTGTTGGTCGAAAAACAGTCAAGGTCATGCGGGGTATCATGATGCTTTGCCCGGTGTGTTTTGATTCCGTTCATGAGGAAAAGCTCGTCGATGAAAAAAACTACGTCGAAGATCATGAAGCCTTCTTTGATTTGATTTGCCCGGGATGTGAAGATATTAACCGTCCACTTATCGATGATATGCTGGGTAGTTCAGAGTAGCCCGCGAAATCCCTTCTCACTCTCGCACCCTCAATGTGTATAGCCCTTTGTGTTGCGCTAGATCCCCTGCGTGATCCTGCAAGAACAACATGGTGAAATGGGTAGAGGTTTCATGGAGTTACGCCCTCAACCTTCCTCCAATTCCTACATGAATGACGCCTATCTCTACAGTTTATCCATTAACTGACCGAAAAGAACTATAAGGGCAAAAATTTGGACCAACCTTCAGCAAAGGAGGTGCCGTATGAGCGGCTCCATTCCTTTTTTAAAAAGGTCTGTTGTATCAGGAAGTGTGATTCTCCTGTTGATCATTCTGCCGCTTGCGAGTGATGCCTGCCTGAATGTCCCCAACCCCGAAGAATTTCGAGTCGATCTCCCATCTGAGAGTAAACTTCTGCCGAATGGGATGATGGTCGTAGTCTACAGTGACTCAACTGGTGAACGACGCACCCATATTACGATCCATCGCGTGCTTCGGGTGTTGCCCGGCAGGTATCCGTCACTTCCAGAGTTACGTGATCCGCAATATAAAATCATGGAAACTGATGGAACCATTAGCCCGATGACCTATCTCCTGAAGGCTAATGCGCTTTATTATGGTGAAGGGACCGATTCGTTGGGATTTCCACAAAAGTCATGGATTGATCCAGAAGAAGATGGGCTCAATGGGAATGAGCATTCTGTGTCTTTTGCTGGGTAACGGAACTTTTTCAGTTAACAAGAGAATCGGAAGTCATTTTTTCCTGAGTTACGGCTTCTCGAATTCAGAGTTAATCTGGAATATCCTCAATAAAAACAATAAAAAACGATTCATTCCTGCAACGGATTTATTCACGGTATATGTTTTTTCAACATAATCCACTTCGTCCTCGCTTCCATGAGCGAATGACAGGCGAGGATTGAGTTTATGTCTATTCAAACTTCTCTCGCCTACCAGAAGATGCCAACCGAGTTTGCGTGAAACAGGGCGTGCGGCAAGTTGATTGAAGGAGTCTCAACTTTTCATTGTGTCAATGAAAGACGAACTTCTCGTGCTCCTTGTTCCTTCACTACTCCCATTTTTTTAGTCTGACAGCTCAGTCATACCTTCCGAGCAACCGTTCCCCAACGTAGGGTCAACGATGGGGACGGTTGTAGTCGTTTGAGGATAAAGATGTAATGAAAATTTTATCCTCCCGCAGGGGTAATACGTACAAAGTTGAGTATGGTTTTGGTCTTTCCCCCGTTGCGAGTAAGTTGAATGGTGATGCTTCCATCATTGACCGTCACAGGAAAATCGGTGATAGACAGAAATTCGTTCACTTGTGTCGTGACATTGTTGATGACGGTCTGACCTTCAACGGCAATATGATGCGGTCCTTGGCTATAACTAGGATCGCCACTGGTTAATGAGACGATGTAGTTCCCATTGGCGAGGTTGTACTGCCAAGTGACAGAGTTGCCGGTGTCAAAATGAATAAAGGAGTCTCGAGACTGATCGTTGAGAAAATTCCGATCACGGGTATTGACCCGCGTTGACCAGCCATATCCCCGAGAAGCGTTAAAGACTGAGCCATCATCTTTTAGGAAACCTGCTGGCGTGGCAGCAGTGCCAGGTTGAAAGTTGATGGCAACGGTTGGGCCACCTGGCGGTGGCGGTGGTGGGTTTGATCCCACGGGGGCAATGCGGACAAAGTTGAGGATGGTTTTCTTGCTCGTGCCGTTTGGGCGCGTTAGGCGAATCGTTAATTGACCGTCGGCAATCGTCACGAGATGATTCGTAATATTCACAAATTCATTGACCTTGGTCGAAACATTATTAATAACTGTGACGCCTTCGACTTGGATATGATGTGGCCCTTGTGGCCAGGAGGGGTCACCACTTGCAAGCGACACATGATACTGGCCATTGGGAAGTGTATATTGCCAGGTGACAACGGCACCTGTGTCAAAGTGAACCAACGTATCGAGCGACTGGTTACTCGAACGATTGCGGTCTCTTGTATTGACTCGCGTTGACCAGCCATATCCCCGAGAAGCGTTAAAGACGGAGCCATCGTCTTTTAAGAAGCCTGCTGGTGTGGCGGCTGAGCTAGGTTGAAAGTTGATGGCAACGGGTGAGCCGTCTGGTGGCGGTAGCGGATTGGGTGGCGGTAGCGGATTGGGGGGCGGCGGTGGATTGGGGGGTGGCGGTGGCGGATTGGGGGGCGGCGGCGGTGGCGGGATCGTTCCGCCCTGACTATGTTTATAGACCCAGACCTCTGGATTGCTGGTGACTGCCTTTACATACATGACTACGCCATAGGTACTTATAGGAATCACAGCGGAATTGGAAATATTCTTGGAAGAATTATTAAAGATGCTTGGTCGTCCTGCATCGTTGACTGTACCCCACCGGTTTGTCAAAAAGTCAAAGGCGTGGAATTTCCCCTTGTTGGTCAGAACAAGGAGATCCCCGGAGTCCGGATCAGCGGTGATAATTGCCCCCGTTTGCTGTCCCGCGTTGACATGAAGGGGAGATGGTGCATCGGGTCGTTGTACAACCGCGCCTGTCTGATCTATCGTGCACCATCTTCGTGGAGGAGGGCCGCTTGAGGTATTACCTCCTCCAAATGCTAATTCCCCCCGCAAAGGGAGATAGGTTGCAAAGGTGTGGTATACGCCGGTGGTCCCGAAACAACTCACTTGCTTCGTTATCAAACTCCAGGTGTCGGTGTCGGGATCGTACTCGCGAATGTTGCCAGAGGTTCCATCCGCGATGACCCAAGTGCCTCGCTCCGGAAAGTAGTCGAGCGCCTCAGCGACGTTTCCGGTGTTGGAGGTAAGACTGACGAGCTGCCATGTATTTGTGGTACTGATAGTCTGACGTATGGCCAGATTATAAAACCTGGTCATTGACGGCGTTAATCTAATGTAGCCTAATGTTCCCGTGCCAGCATCAAGCGCGTTATGGTTGTATCCATGACTCCAGGTGGTATTAGGAAATCCTGGTATCCGCCCCCCCTCTTTCCATGAGTCAGTCCCGTCGTCATAGACATGG
>BQIX01000494.1 GCA_021604145.1 Nitrospirales bacterium | reverse complement strand
AAAGCCATGTTTTTGTTGAGCCGCATCAATGGCTTTTTTGTTGTTGACTTCGACAATGGCTATGTGGCGTTGAGTTTTTGCTCGTCGTCGAGCTTCCCGCTGGCTGATCATTTCTCCTTCAAATTCACCGATTTTTCTTCTCGCTGGTAGAGGTTCTGCTGCAAATAGTCCTTTCCCATCGATGAGACTTGGTTTTATAAGCATTTTGACTGGCCAAATTCGCAGACGAGGAGGCGGAGATTGATTCGAAGGCATTAGATGGAAGAAGGAATATGAAATAGGCTAGGTGTCTCGAATAAGGCGTATGAAGTATTTTACTTGATTCCGATGACCATAGAGTCAGGTCCAATGAGGTGTTCGACACGAGTTTCACGGAACCCCGCTTCTTGTAACCAGCCTGAACAGTCAGCGCCGGTATAGTCAAACCCTCCTGCTAACTCGATCAGCATATTGAGGCTCATGAGAAGACCAAATGCATTCTGCCGTCGCTCATCATCGATCAAGGCTTCAAAAATGATGAGGGCTCCATTTGAAGGAAGCGCGTCATACGCTTTACGAATGAGTTGTTTCTTCTCCTCCAAATTCCAGTCATGAAGGATATGGCCCATACAGAGAACATCGGCTTGAGGCAGTGCTTCTTTGAAAAAATCGCCTGGAACAAATCGTATCCGATCATTCAAGTTAAATGAATGGACATAATCCTGAAAGATGGGGCCAACCGGCGGGAGATCAAATCCTCCTCCTGTCAGATGTGAATGCGTTTGTGCAATGTGAACGGCTAAGCCCCCTTGAGCACAGCCAATGTCAATGAATGTCTTGTAGTGTTTCCAAGGAAACTTTTGAGCGATGGCCTGACTGGCTCCCATGCTAATGCCAGTCATGGATTGCAAAAAGGCACGGAGTGCGGTGGGGTTACCGTATAATGTCCCAAAAAAATCATCGCCGTTTTTGGTCTCGTTTTGCGGCAATCCTGTGCGGAGTCCTTCTGTGAGTGATCCCCAGTAGCGGTACAGGCGGGCATTGGCCATTTCTAAGAACCCACCAATGTATGTGGGTTTTGTTTTATCAAGAAATTGCTCGGTCTCAGGCGTGTTGGAGTATTTCCCATCGTTTCGATCAAGCATGCCGAGTGCCACGAGTGCATCGAAGAAATCTCGAGCGCTGCGTTCGTGTAGGCCTAATTGCTTTCGCAGAGAATCCGCATCAAGCGGTTGACGGGCAAGCTCGGTAAAGACTTCTAGTTCAACGGCACTCAAGAGCGTTTTAGAGCCCCAAAAGGCCATGCCAAGTTGCATAATATTCGCTGGTGATGGCGGTGTATTCATCGCGGGTTCCACACAGATTCCTTAATCCCCACCTGCAAACGAATCTTCTTCGTGTTCTTCGATGACTTCTTCCGTTTCGATACCGAGTCCTGCTTGAAAGGATTGTCGAATGCCCAATACATGCGCATGGGATGGCGTATTGACAACGTCTTGCGTAAAGCGTTCGAGAAATTGATCCGACAACTTGAGCCCTTGCTGAAAAAACTCTGGTAAAGGTCCTTCCGTAACCTGCTGCCAGGTGATGTAGATGAGGAATTCTTGGAAGTATCGTGCTTGAGGCATTCGTTCTCCAAATTCCTGCAAGGCTTTGTAGGCACGTGTCGCGTCAGGGCCTTGAACCGAGGAGAAAGTTTCTTCTACTTCGAGAATATCATCTTCTAGCTCCCCGAGTTCTCCATGTTGTTCAGCCTGTTGAAGGGCTTGTCGTGCCGCGACGGCTGGGTCAAAGTTCATGTCATCTTTTCCTTCCCTCTGCCAAACTATTCATGAGATTTGGAGTCATGAGATAGAGTTCGTTTTTTATGACGATCCCACCCCGGCAAGTTTTTGTAGTACCGAATCGGCGGATACGAAATTGCGATTGAGTCCCAATGATTTGGGGTCGAGATTCATCGCGAGGCCCAAAAGTTGCGGGAGGTGAAGGATTGGGAGATCAATCGAGGTATCCTCTTGCTTGCCGGCTTTGGCTTGCATTCCGTCAAGATTCAGATGGCACAGTGGGCAGGGGGTGACCATAATGTCAGCCCCATGAGTTTTGGCATTGTTGGTGTGTGTCGCAACCATGTTGAGGGAGTTCTTTTCATTAATCGTCAGAATGGGAAACCCGCAACAGCGACTTTTCCCAGGAAAGTCGACGACCTCTGCTCCCAAGATTTCAATGACCCGTTCTAAGGCTTTCGGACGTTCAGGATATTGGTCGAATTGAAGCGCGTCGGTTGGCCGCTGCAGATAGCAGCCATAAAACGGAGCAGCGCGTAGGCCGGTTAACGGTGTTTTGATTGCACGCTTCAGCGCGTCCTCTCCCACATCTTCTAACAAGATCCAAATGAAATGGCGAATGTTGGTTGTCCCTCGATACTCGAGTCCTTCTTCTCCTAACACCTGATTGATTTCGGCTAAATAGGCTTCATCCGTCGTCATCCGGTGATTGGCTTGACTCATGACGCCTTGGCAGGTACTGCAAATAGTCATGATCGGTAGGTTCTGTTGTTCGGCAAGGGCAAATGTCCTGGCATTTAGCACGTCGCCTAAGCGAAGATCCTTTTCCTGGAGCACCCCAGCGCCCGTGCAGGCGGCTGTGGTCATTTCTTCGAGGTCGATGCCGATCTTTGGATAGACCTGCATGACGGATTGGTAGAGCTCCGGACATGCGCCTTTTGAAACACATCCGGGAAAGAATGCATATTTCATGAGTGACTCCTAACGCGCTTAAAGAGCCGCTTGATTTGGTCAATGCCAGGAATGGCCCGATGCAATGGACCTGAAGGTGCAATTTTTTTGCGTCGAAATGACTGAATGGCAATGGGGATCATGCCAATTAAACGTCCAACATTACGAAAGCCGAACGTCCGTATCGCCAACATAGGTTCATCTAATATGCCTTTGTGTTCAATAATGTTCGCGAAGGATTCGGCATGGCGAGAACCGTTCGTCGAGGGAATCTGTTCGTCGATCCCCTTTGCTCGTAACGACATAATGCGATCCATGGGGCCGACCCCTTTCGGGCAGACTTGTATGCATTCCATGCAACGCGTGCAGTCCCACATGCCTCCTGGTGCATTGAGTGACGTGAGCCGGTCTTTGGCGGCGGCATCTCGTGGATCTGCGACAAATCGATAGGCTTTTGCGAGAGCTGCGGGCCCGACAAATTTTGAATCGACTTCCAGGACCGTACAGTCGGATACACAGACTCCACACATAATGCAGGTCATTACTCCGGAAAGATGTTGCATCGCTTCTGCCGGGGCAAGATGTTCGGCTACTGGGATTGGTTTAGCTGGTTGGAGCCAAGGGTTGATTTGCCGTATTTTGTCCCAAAATGGTGACATGTCCGTGATGAGGTCTTTGATGACGGGCATGTTATTCATGGGTTCAACGTGAATCGTGTGGCTTTCTGCTGTTGCTGAAATAATTTTAGTTTTGCAAGCCAACGCCGCATGTCCATTTATGC
>BQIX01000493.1 GCA_021604145.1 Nitrospirales bacterium | reverse complement strand
AACGACACGCTCTTCGTCAACCCCTACACTGGCGATGTCCTGGGCGCACGGAAGTGGGGGGACATCACGCAAGGGCCCACCAATCTGATGCCCTTTATTTACCGCCTGCACTATAGCTTAGCCCTAGGCACGGTTGGGGAGTATCTCTTTGGTATCGTCGCATTGCTGTGGACGTTGGACTGCTTTGTCGGAGCCTACCTCACCTTTCCGGCCTCGGCGCGCAAACAAGAGAGACCGCGCAGCTCGCAAGTTGCCTCACAGAAAAACACTTCAAAGAAACACTGGTTAACCCGGTGGTGGCAATCCTGGACTGTGCGGTGGAAACGCGGCAGCTATAAAGTAAACTTTGATCTGCATCGCGCGGGAGGCTTGTGGCCATGGGCCATGCTGCTTGTGCTCGCCTGGTCCTCAGTGGGTTTTAATTTACAGGAAGTATACAGACCCGTCATGGGGACACTATTCGAGGAACAAACCGGCCCAAGGGCCATCACGCCACTTTCAAAGGCACAACTCATCCCTGGCATTCCCTGGACTCAGGCCTTGGAGATCGGGCAAGGACTAATGGAGACGGAAGCCCGACGTCAAGGGTTCGACGTGCTGACTGCCAAGAGTTTGTCCTATGACCATGTGACGGGCATGTACCGGTACCGGGTCGAGAGTGACAGGGATGTCGCCGACCACGGGGGTGCCACTTCGATCTGGTTCGATGCCAATACGGGAAAACGGCAAGCCGTCTATATCCCCACCGGTCTGGCAAGCGGCGACACGATCAGTACCTGGCTGTTTGCCCTGCACATGGCGGCAGTCGGCGGAGTGGCTTTTCAGATTTTTGTAAGCGTGATGGGCGTCGCCGTCGCGATGCTTTCCATCACCGGCGTCGTCATTTGGTGGAAAAAGAGAACCTCACGGCAGCAGTATCAAATCCGTCAGACAAAAACCTCCGCCCTTGAACCTTCACATCCAAGCCACCCAGCAATTGAATGGGAATCACGTGTCGCGGGAAAACAGTCACTGCTGTAATCTCAATCCAGCCAATGCTGGTGACTCTTATCGTTTTCAATCAGGTCGTGTGGCGAGAAGGTTGAGCCAATCACCTTTGCGTTCCTGATGTTTCACGCGCTCAATGGAGACAATGTTCCAGGCGGCCGCTTGGACCACGTGCTTCAACTCGGCTTTATGCCATTTCGCGAGATACCGGCCAGCAATCCACTGTTTTTGAGGAACACCCACTTCACGACCATACATGACGGTCATTGCCAGCCAGCCACCCGGTTTGGTCAAGGTCAACAATCTTCGGAGTAAGGTCCGGGCCTGTGCTTTGGGAAGGTGAATGACCGAAGCCGCAGCCCAGATTCCATCAAAAACGTGTGGCGAAAATGGCAGCCGTCGCATATCGGCTTGCATCACGGGTAATCGAGGCGCACGTATTTTCGCAGCTTGCAGAAACGACCAGGTGAGATCGACTCCGTATACATGAAAACCTTTTCGACGAAGATAACGAGTGTCCTGCCCCGGTCCACATCCTAAATCCAATAACATGCCCGACTTGGGCACATGGGCAATCAAGGCAGTCAAATGAGGCGGGACTTTGAATGTTCGGGTATTCCACTGTTGAAGATACAGGTCTTGATGTGCTTCATACGCCTGTACCGTTCTCTGAGTAGGAGTGAGTCGTTTCGCCATGACGATGACAACATATTGATCAGAGGAGTGATGAACGAGAAAGACGGGGAATAGGTTGACCTGAAATTCGTCGAGGCCTCGTATCTCGCAAAAAGCCAATTAGACCTTTCACGAGATACGATAGAGACGAGAAAGCCTTTACGGCTTAATATAGATATAGCCGGCTTTTTGAAGATCCGCGATACGCTTCACCGCGACAGGATGTTCTGTTGGAGTAAAACCGGCTACCAGTTTTTCCAGTGGCGTTCCGAATAATTTCATCGACACTTGGCACATTTCCGCTCCCACGCCTTGGTCAATGATCGTCTTGAGCTTCGCCTTCAGCTCAGGATCCACGGTCTCCGCTTCAAACAGTGGAAGTGCAGGTCCATGAACGACAAGCTTAATATCTATTTTATCTGGGCCGCCTTCCGCCTCAATATGTTTATTGATCAGGGCCATGGCATACTTGGCCGTTGCCAGATCGTTCCCATCCACGTGATACACCACCTTCGTTTTTTCCGTCTCGGCAAAGGCCACACCCGAGAACACACCCGAACTCAGGAACACGGCAATGACACTCATCATTATAGTGAAAAACACTCGTCGTTTTTGTAACAGTCTCATGATCGCCTCCTCATTATGTTATGTAGACCGATCTCATGCCTGCATGATTGCCGTCCGTATTATCACAGGTCAATGAAGGTATGAGCAAATCGCCTCAACTTGCCTAATGAATGACTTCATTTGCTACAATTCCCTCATAAGGCATGACGATATAGTGCCCAACAAAAATGACAACCATCTCTTGCTCTGAGTAGGAACACGGATGAAAGTCTTACAAATAAAACGCGCAATAATTCCAGACTCCTCCATAAGAAATCGAACGCAACGCGGCAAACTTCTGAGATACCTTTTGCTGCTTGCCATAACAGGCATATGGGTCATGAGTATCAACACTCTGGTCTTCAGCGATGAAGGACATGGAGACCAGCATACCCACACTACGACGACCGCCGGGTACAACATTCAAGGTGCGACCTTTCAGGTGTTTCTGGACAAAGGCAAGGGCGCAGCAAAGGGAATCGTCTTGGAGAAATCCGTCGCTGACGATGCCGTACATACGGTGATCGAGGCCTTCAGTACGATGATTCAAGATCGTCATCAATACCCTCGATTTAATCAGGCCATAGAAAAAGGCGTCCTCAACAAGGTCGTCATTGAGCCAAAAGTCTTTAATCGTTTTGTCAAGGAATTTCCGTTTCTTGTGGCCAGGACAAAAAAACAGAAACAGGTCGTGTTACTAATTAACGCCTTAAAGCTTAAACAGGAAGGCTATCTTAATCATCCCCAAAAACTGATTCCACGCCTTGAACGAGAGTTCCAATGGGTCTTAAGCAAAGCGGCAACGCAACCCAAACCACGAAAAATTTCAATTGAGAGAGACCTGAAACAGGCTCCGATCCAACCTAACAGTGAAATTAAGCGCATGTCCGGACAGGAACGCGAGCAAGTGCTTCAGGCACTGTTTCAAACCTATCTCACCACGGTTGATGATTATCAGAGTCTGCTGAACCAATCAGCCTATGATGTCGGCTCGACGCAATTATCGAAACCCACACATCCAGATTCGACCGTGAAGCTTTATGATATTCGGATTCGCGAAGCGCTTCAGCGACTCATTCGCGAGCCGTCTTTTGTCGAACGCACGCCCAAAGCTGTGAGAAATTTATTGAATGGAAGAATTTGGAACGTGTCGTTTGTGAAAATCGACTCTCGGGATTGGGCCACGCGAACACGCGTGTTACCAAAAGATCAGTCAGTGACAGTTGGCAA
>BQIX01000492.1 GCA_021604145.1 Nitrospirales bacterium | reverse complement strand
GTTGTTTCGAGCAAGCTGTGTTGCTAGTTGGGAAATGGTAAATTTTAAGCCTGTTAATATTGCTCCAAATTCATCGTGCAATTCCCGTGCGATACGCTTTCGTTCTTCTTCCTGAGCCGACACTAATTGTCTTGCGAGCTGCTGTGCCTGTTCTAACGCCTTTTGGGCATCGTTTTCGGCTTTCATGCGTTCCAATTCGACGGCTGCTCGGTCGGCAAATATGGACAGCACCGTTTTAACGTACTTATAGTTTTCTAATGGTCCGTCGTGTGCGACGCAAATATGACCAATGTAGTCGCCTGATTTTCCTGACAGGGCTAACCCGAGATAGGATTCTGCTCCAATCTCTACCAACTCTTTATCGTTAGGGAATAGCTCTTGAACTCGACTTGGGTAATACACTGGACTGTTTGCTCGTGCACCTTCGCACGGGGTTCCTTTGACATCATATTCATGAATCTGGTGATTAAGTTCCTGGTTCCAGCAGGCAAGGGGTTTCAAACGTGAGCCTTGTTCATCAGCCAATTCAGTGACAAGTGCAAACCGGACCCCCGCGGCTAAGGCCAGATGTTTGATGAATTCATCAAAGAAGGCTTTTCCCGTCGACGAAGCTGTTCCCTGTGCAAGGCTGTGAAACATGACCTCGGCTTGCTTGTGTTCCGTGACTTCTTGAGTCAGTCCCAATATGGCATGGACTTGGCCATATGTATCTTCGATTGGGACAAACGAAGAGTGAAAGAACCGATTATCTGGTCCCTCAAATTCATATTCTGATGAGATCTTCTTTAAGGCCAGGTCAAACAGCTCCATGATTCTTGACCTATCTTTGTTGGCGATGAGATCGAGATACGATGTTCCGATGATATCCATTTCCTCTTGAAGGTGAAACATCCGAAGGCCTGCACGGTTCATTGAAATGATCTGACCCTCGGGATTAAGTTGGTGGATGCAATAGGGCGAATGTTCGATTAATGTTCGATATTTCTCTTCGCTAACCCTGTAGGCTTCCTGGGCAGCATTCATCTCAGTCATGCGTTCATGGGTGACGACAACGCGAGCTGGTCCTTGTCCTTCAATTGGAATAACCTTGACGAGAAACCCTTGCAGTGAAGAAGGTGAGTGACAGGAGTAAATAAAGGAAACGGTGTGTTGTTTTCCGGCAATGACTGATCGTATGTCGTTCGCAACCTTCAGGGATTCATCCGCACATTCGTCTCTGGTTTGTTCGCATATCTCCAAAAAATTATCGCCGGGTCTCCAGTTCTTAGAGAGAAGAGCATGGCTTGGTGCAACATTTTCCCAACTGGCATTCACTGACAAAACCAGGCCCTTCGCATCGATGACACAAACATGCGCTGATAAGGCATTCAAGGTGGAATGGATCAACTGTTCAGCTTTGAACCACCCCATGTCAGTCGCCTGAGGCTTTGTGATGTCTCTCCAGACCGCTAAACCATAGAGGATATGTCCCTGTGTATCACAAAGCGAAGACATCTGCAGTTCCACGTCAAGTGTGCCGCCGTTTTTTTTCTGTAACTGGAGCGTGACTCCGTAGACCTCACCGATTGTCAAAAACTTGCGAAAGGCAACTCGTGCCCGTCCTAATGAATTCCTGTGATAGAGGTCAAAAATAGATCGACCGATGAGTTCGTCGTTGCCATAGCCAAGAAGAAATAGGAGGGTGTTGTTACAGTCTAAAATCTTCTCGGTCTGTGAATCGACCAAGACGAAAAGGTCAGGAGAGTTTTTGAAAAGGTTGTCATACCTAATCTCCGAATCTTTGAACGTTTGTGTGGGGCAGTGAGGTTTGGCGAGTCTTTGTTTCATCCGGTTATTCGTCTTGGTACATGAGATGAACGTCTTCTCTATCAGAACTTACATGGAGTCGCATCGACATGACATCTTGTCATCGATCAAGTTAGTGGTCTTGCTCAAATGGATAGCGAGTATCAACGGTCTCAAAGTTTGCTGGTTGGACTTGAAATTTTTACAATCTCAATTTCTCATCATTCATAGAGGTATGACATGCGAACCTCTTAAGTGATTCCTCACATACAGTGAATCGGCTCAAGCAAGGGCTTTGGGGTAGCTAAAACATGTATTTTCTTACCAATGTTTACCTATCTTGGCTGATCGGAGTGTATTGAGCAAGCCATCGAGTCGAATCTTTTCGCTATTCCCCGCTAGAGCCGATTCAGTTATACCGAAACGATAACGCGCCAATGTGTACAATGTTGAGATCCAATACGTGAGATCACACGTCAATCATGGCCAGTTATAGCCGAATCAATGAACCTTCGCTCTCTTGACACGTTGGATATCGCGTTGAAAGTCCTCAGGTTTAGTTGAAACGTATTTCGATTCGCTATAATCCAAGCGGGTATCACCTTCCAAATGTTTGATGCGAGTCATGACGCGGAATTACTTGGATATCTCTGATTGGCGGCATCAAAAGGATTGTAGCGAATCCAATGAATTTTCAGGTGAATTATTGAGACTGCCAAAGCGTCATACGACACCTTAAGTACCGAAACGTTAGTTGAAACGGTTATAAGTCATCATGATTGATGTCCAGACAGTTATAGTTTGTCTTGCGAGCGACCGTATTCACTCGGGCACTGATAATCCATATCCATTTTGCACATGTATTGTAAGGAGGGCATGTATTGGATAAGAGTCATTGGCTCGTTGTACTATCCTGGCCTAAGTGCCTTACCGAACAACGCATTTGGTCTCGCTATCTTGAGACGATGATTCAATAAACAATTGAGGAGTTAGCGTTTGTGCGTTGTGGAGCGATTACTTGGACGATCTTGAGGATGGATATGAGGGGGGGAAGGCAAAGACTTTTAACCGGAATACCGAGCGATTTCAATCCTTCTCTAGGCCTAATCCGTATCGTGGTTGGAATTATCCTCGTCCTCGAAATGTTAACTCCGCTATTGCAGATTTATCGAGGTCGCCTTTTCCCTGTTTGACTAATCGACGGTATTGTTCGAGTGTGGCCGTTGCGAGTGGAAGTGAGAGACCTTCCTGTTTTCCCAAGTGAACGGCAATGCCAGAGTCTTTTGCCGCATGGGCAGCTGAAAAATAACATTCATGGTCTCTGTTGGCCATATCGTCTCCATCAGTTTCCAGCACTCGAGATGCGGCGCCTGTTTGGGCAAATACTTCTTGTAACATGGCGAGATTGAACCCAAGGGCCTCGCCTAATCCCAGGCCTTCAGCCAGTCCTGCCGTATTAATATTCATCACCATGTTCACGAGCGCTTTAACCTTGGCGGCTTCACCAGCTTGTCCGATATGTCGAAGTGCCGAACTCATCGATTGAAGGAGGGGCTCAGCGCGTTGGAATGCTTCCAGCTTCCCTCCACACATCAAATAGAGTGTGCCCTCGCGAGCTTGAGTGATGCTACTGGCCATACAAGCTTCAAGGCTTTGCCCTCCGTGTTGCTCAACTAACGATTCAACCTCGATGTGGACGGCTGGAGTGTTGGTGGCGCAGTTGATAAACAAGCAATTT
>BQIX01000491.1 GCA_021604145.1 Nitrospirales bacterium | reverse complement strand
TCGGAGTGGAGACCATCGTTCTGTGCTGGTCAGCGTCTCTCCGTTGTTTGATCAGCAGGGTGAACCGTTAGGGATGTTAGGCATTGCACGGGATATTACCGAACGAAAAACATTAGAACAACAAGTTCAAAATGCTGAACGCTTAGCGTCTGTTGGGAAGCTGGCTGCCGGCGTCGCTCATGAAATTAATAATCCCCTCGGTGGGATATTGAATTGTCTGTATAACATTCGGAAGGGGACGCTGAGCGAGGCACGCGCCCAAGAATATATGCATTTTATGGAAGATGGGCTTCAACGCGTACAAAAAATTGTTCGGCAGTTATTGGACTTCTCTCAGCAATATCAACCTGAGCTTGTCGAAACGGAGATCAATCCACTTGTGGATCGAGTGTTGGCTTTGACAAGCCATACCTTAGTGGCCAAGCGAATAGATTTAAAGAAGGAATTTGATCATGAATTGCCGAAAATCATGGTTGACCCGCATATGATCGAACAAGTCTTGACCAATTTGCTGTTAAATGCCGGGCAAGCGACTCAGGAGGGTGGGGACGTGACTGTACGAACTCGACAGAGCAATGGCGTGTGTGAAATAGATGTCGAAGATACGGGGTGCGGAATTGCTCAGGAAGTTCGATCAAAAATTTTTGATCCGTTTTTTACGACCAAGCGAACCGGTGAAGGAACAGGATTAGGGTTATCGGTCAGCCTTGGTATTGTTGAACGTCATGGAGGAGAAGTCTTGCTGGACAGTGAAGTGGGAAAAGGGACGACATTTACCGTCCGGCTTCCACTCATTCCGGCGACGACTCCGGTAAAGGTGGTTTTATGAGTCTTGGGGCCATTCTCGTGATTGATGATGAACCGTTGATGCGACTCTCGATGGTCGATGCGTTGCAGGCTATTGGCTATGAAGTGCAAGAGGCGTCCACGGGTACTGAAGGGTTGGAAAAACTTCGCGCAGCGAGATTTGATGTGGTGATTACCGATCTCCGTCTTCCTGGTGCAGATGGATTGGAGATTGTGCAGGCGTGTAAGGAGCAGCATTCGAGTACTGAAGTGATCCTGATTACGGCTCACGGCTCGGTTGATACGGCTGTGCAGGCTATGAAGCGGGGAGCGTACGATTATATTACGAAGCCTTTTTCGATGGATGAACTCCTTCTGATTGTCGAGCGGGTCAGTAAGGTTGTTGTGCTTCAACGGGAGAATCGTGAGCTTCGTGATGAGTTGGCAAGTAAGTTTAGTTTTGAAGGCATTATTGGAAAAAATCGACGAATGCAGGAAGTCTTAGAGAAAGTCAAACTCGTCTCGGCCACCGATGCCACCGTTCTGGTGTTTGGTGAGAGCGGTACTGGGAAGGAGTTAATTGCCAATGCGATTCACCGCAATAGTCCGCGCGCCAAGCATGCATTAGTTAAGGTCAGTTGTGCGGCTCTTCCCGAGACGCTTCTTGAAGCTGAATTATTTGGACATGAAAAAGGGGCGTTTACCGGGGCATTGAAGCAACGACGAGGCCGTTTTGAACTGGCAAATCATGGCACGTTGTTTCTTGATGAAATTGGGGAAATTTCCCCGCTCGTTCAGGTGAAATTGCTTCGAGTCTTGCAAGAGCGTCAGTTTGAGCGCGTGGGCGGTAACGAAACTATTGAGGTTGATGTGCGTTTAGTTTGTGCGACACAAAAAGACCTGAAGCGAGAAGTCGAACAAGGGCGGTTTCGCGATGATCTCTACTATCGTTTGAATGTTGTTCCTGTTCAGATTCCATCATTGCGGGAGCGAAAAGAAGATGTCTTTGTGATTGCTGAACATCTCTTGCAGTCGTTAGCCACACGTATGCAGCAGTCTCCGAAGGTGTTTTCACGGAAGGCACAAGAAGTGCTGATGCAGTATTCGTTTCCAGGGAATGTGCGTGAGCTCGAAAATACCGTTGAGCGAGCGGTTGCCCTTGCTCAACATTCTGATGAAATTCAGGCCTGGGATCTTTGCGGGCAAAGCCGCTGTTCCTTTGTTTCTGGAGAGCCGCAAGCCGGATGCGGGTTTTGTCAGGAATTTCATCCTGAGGGTAAAGCCCACGCTGGGAGTGGGGAAACACTGGCTGCGGCTCGAGAGCGATTTGAGCGTTCCCATATCTTGGGTATTCTTCATCGCACTGGTTGGAGCAAGACGATGGCTTCAAAAGTACTTGGTCTCTCACGAAAGGCATTGTGGGAGAAATGTAAGCGATATGATATTTCTGGTGCCGATGAATCACAAGAAGAAGCAAAGACCTAATGGGCTTATTCAAATGATATCTTAGGCGCCTCCCTCCCAGAGCTTAATGGTGCGGTCTGTTGATGCTGTGGCAAGAAATCGCTCATCTGCAGAGAGCGCGATGCCTCGAACCGCCCCATTATGAGGTTTGAGTGTGCGAATGACGCGTCCGCTTTGAATATCCCACATTTTTACGGTTCCGTCATCACTGGCACTAATGAGGACTTTCCCATCTTTTGTGACCAGGAGACATCGTACCCAGCCTGTGTGCCCACGTAAGGTTCGAAATTCTCGCAATGTCGGCATTTCGTAGAGTTTAATAGTCTGATCTCGGCTACCAGAGAATAATGTTTTACCATCTGGGGTAAAGGTGAGTGCCCCGATCCAATATTCCATAGGCTTTTGAAAGCCGCCGATGTCTTCGACGAAGTATCCTCGGACTTCTGTTTCATCTTCCTCTTCTTCATCTTTCCAATGGCCATTATGAACGCATTTCTCTTCACCGCTAGGGAGAACCTCATAGAGTCGAAGCTTTCCAATGTCACTGCCGGCTACCAAGTGAATGCCGTCGGGGCAGAAGGCTGTGCAGACTGACCAGTTATGGTCGTACTGATCCTTGCCTAGTAGGGTCATGAGTTCTGTGCCAGTCGTGACTTCCCATATCTTAATGTCTTTGTTTTGGCCCGCTCTTGCGAGCATGAGGCCATCGGGTGAGAAGGAGATGCTGGTGACTCCATGATCGTAGCGTGTAAACAGCAACCGTGTGGTTTCTCCGGTCGTTGGATTCCAGAGACGAATTGTCCGGTCCTCGCTGGATGTTGCCAGCGTTTGTCCGTCTGGGCTGTAGGCGACTTGGCGAATATCGTGTGTGTGACCTCGCAATGATCGAAGGAGACGTCCCGTTTCAATATCCCAAATCCTGACGTATCGGTCACTCCCTCCGCTGGCCAGAGTCAGTCCATCAGGTGAAAAAGAGACGCTCCATAAACCCTGCGTGTGTCCTCTGAATGTTTTGAGTTCTTTGGCTCCCCCTTCCCAATAGTCAAGTGAGTTCAGTTCATCTATGTGGCCTGCGTCAAGGCCTGGCTCCCCGCCAGGAGCACTGGGTGGGGCTACGGGACTCAAGGGATTGCTCATACTTCACTCCTTCGTCAGTGACAAAAGTAAAAATTCTGAATGTCCGGTCGGAAAGTCTCCCTTGCCATTACAACGGAGCGCTTTCTATAATCTAATGAGTTGTTTGTTGTTTATACGTTTTTGATACTAAACTTCAGTTTGT
>BQIX01000490.1 GCA_021604145.1 Nitrospirales bacterium | reverse complement strand
GCATTGGCCTTGTCCATAAACCCATACGGTCCCAACAGCATGACGGCGACTCCTAGAGCCCCCAACGTCAACGTTGATTTCATTGCACGTCCTCCGATGTAAACAGCTGGGGACTCACAGGGTCCTCTGAGGTTATTGAGTAATGGGACTCGATGGTCCGCAGGTTGTGTCGTTTCTCAGTCTTTTCGCAATCGCTTATAATGGAGGTTGAAGCGTTGGTGGGGTTGAGCAGAGTTGAACGGTGACTTCAGAATCAGCAAGGTCAGAAAAAGATATAGAAACAAGACGTTTGCACCGTTTGCACTTCAGTTCAACACCCTGGCTGCCAAGTTTTGCCACCAATTGCCCGCACTCGCAACGAGCTTCTGAGAGCTCTTGGCTAAATGCGGTTCCCTCTGGTGACTTTGGACTTACCTTCATAACTCGCGATAAAATTGAAAACTGTTACAGTGCGAAAATAATGATGAATACTATATAATTTGAAATTGATAACCATTATTAATATCTAAGTGTGTAAGAGTTTGTCAACCCTTGTCTTGTCTGATACAAGTCATTGTTTATATAAATGAAATTGTGTAGAGATCGTTTTCTGAAGTCAGAGGTGGGAGACATTATTTGATACCTGGACAATCAACGATAAAACATAGGAGGAATGTCATGTTTTCATTTCCCTTGACCATGTGCGGCAATGGATGGAAATTATGGACTGTTCCTTTAATAATCGCAGTTTGCAGTTTTTTCATCCCGTCGTGTGCCACCGTTGGAGGCCAGGCTGAAATGAGTGAAAAAGGCGAGCCTTCCATTGTATTTGGGCGAATTGAGGTGAAAGAAATTGGGCCGAATCCACGACAATTCCCTGCACGCATTCGGTTCGTGGATGTCGTCCATGTGTCAACGCAGGATTGGACTCGTATCAAGATTAATCCGACGTCTCAAACATTTGTGGTGTCGCTGAGCCCTGGGCGCTATGAAATGACTCGTCTCCAAGTTACGGAAGGGCCTTTTACGGCTCAGTCCTATTTGAACGGGACCTTTGATATAGCGGCGAATGAAGTCACGTATTTAGGAACATGGCAATTGAACGTCGATACTCCGCGAACACAACGTATGATCGCATTCGATGTCTCTGAAGGCAGTTTGAATTGGGATGAGGTGTTTGAGAATTATCCGGCGATGAAGGGGAAGTCAGTCATCAATGCGTTTCCGAATCTGGTTGAGACCGAAACTCGATTGTATGCTGTGGCACCGAATCCGAAGTTGAAATACTTTTATCGCCAATAGAGTTGAGTCGAAGGCCTATGAATATCATGCTGTGCAACATGTGAGGGAGGTCTATTTCTTATGACGGTATTGTCACGCCGAAAGTTCATCGTGAGAATAGGACTGCTCTTGGTCCTATTGGCTCTCGGGATTGCGAGTGCTGCACAGAGCGCACTGGTTAAGCGAAGTCAATATTTGATGGGAACCCTTGTGTTTGTGACTGGTGTGGCTTCTGATGATGCCATTGCTCAGCAGGCTGTGGATGCCGGAATAAAAGAAATTCGTCGCTTGGAAGAACTGTTGAGCACTTGGATTCCTGAAAGTGAGCTCTCTCGGGTCAATGCGGCGGCCGGCCAATATTCGGTAACGGTGAGTGTTGAAACCATGAACCTCTTGGAATATTCATTAACAATGGACCGGGTAACAGGAGGGAGTTTCAACATTGCCATTGGTCCTGCCGTGGATCTCTGGAATGTCAGTGAAAAGGGGAGAGTGCCGACATCGCAAGAATTGAAAGCGGTGCAGCCACTTATTGATTTGTCGCAACTTCAGCTCAATCAACAGGCCAGAACGGTTTCACTTGGCCGTGCCGGTATGCAGGTTGATGTCGGAGGAGTTGGGAAAGGTTTTGCTGCGGATCTTGCAGCGGAGGTGATGAAAGCCGCGGGGGCCACGGCGGGAGTGGTGGCCATATCAGGAGATATCAAAACATTTGGACGTATGCCAGATGGTCAGAAATTTTTATTTGGTATTCAACATCCACGCAAAGAGCAGGGAACCGTGTTAGCCACGATTGAGTTGGAAAATGAGGCCGTGTCAACTGCTGGAGACTATCAACGATACTTCGAGTTGAATGGTATTCGCTATCATCATATACTCGATCCTCAAACACTGCATCCTGCGCGTTTGGCGCAAAGCGTGACCGTCATCGCATCGCAAGGCGTCATGGCAGATGGACTCGATACGGGAATTTTTGTGATGGGTCCAGAAAAGGGCATGGCATTGATTGAGCGGTTGCCGGAGGTCGAGGGGGTGATTGTGGATGCGGACGGAAAGGTCACGATGTCTTCTGGGTTGACAGGTCGATTGGAAATCGAATCTTAAGTTAGACCACAATGACTTTCATAATCGACGAACTCCATGCCATGCGTCTAACAATACGACGCGTACTATAAAAAAGGCCCCATCAGGGGCCTTTTATCTATCTGGAACGACTGTCTCGTTAGGTGTCTGTTCATTAGTCAGATTTGTCTTTATCTTTTCCGTGATGCTTGTACCCGCCTGGATGCCCCTTTTTCCCCATACCGTCTGAGGAGTAGGCTTGAATGCGATCGTGTACGGCTTTCATGCGGTTCCGTTGTTCGTCGGTCAATACGTTTTTTGCATCGCGGCGGGCTTTGATAGAGGCCATATACAGATCGGCTTTCACGTTATGCATATCTTTGAGTTTTGATTCAATATCTGAGAGATTCGAATCATCTTTCTTCAGCAGTTCGTGTAAATCTAAGTTGGCCAGTTCGACTTCGGCTTTCTTTTTGATTCGGGTTTTCTTGTAGGTTGTTAGGATGTCATGTAATTGGGCTTCCTGCTCATCCGTAATCGCCATACCTTCTTTGTATTTCAGCACATGCTGGATGAATTCACTGGCACTTTGATGGGCTCTGCCACGTTTCCCATATCCTCGTTTCCCATGTCCGCCACCGTATCCTTTGCCATATGATCCATGTCCGCTGCTCATACCATGACCTTTGCTTGAACTTCCATGATGTCCAGTGCCATGTCCTGAATAATTGGTCTTGTGATGTGGAGAGCCATGATCGTTCATGTCCATGCTGGCATGAGGATTTCCTTGTCCTGTATGGTGACTTTCATAGCCTTTTCCGCTTGCATGGACTGATGAGCTCAACAGGATGAGCGTAAGGCAGCTCGGCCAGATAACGGATAAGAGTAACGCGCGTTTGATTGTCCAATGTGTCATACCTGTCCCTCCTTTAGCGTGTTGATTCAGTTGGATGTTCAAATAATACCGTATGGGTTGCGATGACTTCTAATGAAACCTTCAAGTCAATTGGGTGAGAATGGTCAGATGGTTGCACACTATGAACGATATGTCCTGAGGCCAACTGGATGGCGTAGAGATGTTGTGATCCTCGAAATTGGCGGCTGATGATTCGGGCATGGCCGGTGGGGTTGGCAGTGATCTTGACATCGTCGGGCCGAATCATCACAAACACTTTAGGATTACCGCAGTAATTTCGTTGATTCGGAAAA
>BQIX01000489.1 GCA_021604145.1 Nitrospirales bacterium | reverse complement strand
GAATATGATGTGGGTTGTCAGCCTCCCTCTGGCTTTTTTAATTTTTATGGTGCCGTTGCCTGCAATTGTCGTGAACACCATTGCGTTTCCCTTGCAGTTATTTGCTGCGAAAACTGCCACATTTTGCCTCTTTTCTCTTGGAATACCCGTGCTGCGCGAAGGGAATCTCATTGCTCTCGCCGGTACAACATTGGAGGTTGCCGAAGCCTGTAGTGGTCTTCGGTCATTACTCTCCCTTTTAGCGTTAGGGACGGTTTATGGATATTTTTCTCAGACAGTAATCTGGAAACGATGGATATTAGTGTTTCTCTCAATTCCCATTGCCATTATTGCGAATGCGGTACGAGTCAGCGGAACAGGGATTCTGGCCCACTATTGGGGAGTCGAAGCTGCAGAAGGTTTCTATCATACCTTTGAGGGGTGGATTGTGTTTATTGCAGCATTTGTTATGCTTTTAGTCTGTGGTAGCGTATTGTCGTGGATGGGGCAGGGACAGAACGGGAAGGGGAGAGATGCTGAAGTTAGGGAGTGACATGCGATGAAACCTTGGCCTTTTCTTGTTGCAGTCATCATGTTAGGAGGCACATGGGGGGTGATCGAATCACTTTCTTATGGGGACTCGGTGCAAAGTAAAAAAGACTTTGAAGAGTTCCCCTTGACCGTGGCGAAGCGCTGGAAAGGTAAAGAGTTGGGCTTAGAAGAGAAGGTTTTGAAGGTTCTCAAACTTTCTGATTATATGATGCGAGTGTATTGGCCAGCTGAAGAATCTGAAAATGCCAATATTAGCAAGGTGAGTCAGCAACATCATTCCATGCCAGGTGGTGGGGATGCCCAAACCGGCCCGGTGTGGCTGTATGTTGGATATTACGAAAGTCAAAGAACGGGAAGTACCTATCATTCACCGAAGAATTGTTTGCCGGGAGCGGGGTGGCAATTTGTTGAGTCCGAGCATGTGACCGTCCCAATGGGCGATGGGCGAGGGCAAGTGATTAACCGTGTGCTCATCGAAAAAGGATTGGAACAGCAAGTGATCTTATATTGGTATCACGATCGAGGTCGTGTGATTGCCAGTGAATATTGGGCCAAAGGCTATATGATCTGGGATGCCATCACGAAAAACCGAACGGATGGGTCTTTGGTGCGAATATCGATACCGGTGACCACGAGTTCGGACGAAGCTTACCAGCATGGCATACACTTCATCCAGGATCTCTGGCCTGTTCTCTTGGAATTTATGCCTGATCAGTCAATTCACACAGTTTAAGAGGAAGAATGGTGGTCTGGATGATCCCGTGTTTCCTAAGTGGTGGGGCGGCTTTATTTTTGGCCGCCCTTCTTATTTTGAGGCGAAACAGGGGCCGTGTGTTTCTTGCCCTGTTTTCGATGGCGTCTGTCACGGTTTGGATTCAATTAGCCAATGGGTTTTCCATATTGTTTAAACACCAGTTTGTCTTCTGGAGGCAACTTTCTCTTGTGGGAGAGATTCTGTGGCCGGTGACCATGTACTTGGTGGCCCTGTCATTTACGAATCATCTGTCTCTACCTTTTCAACACATCCTAATGTGGCGATTTCGTGCCTTGCTTGCCGTTGCGGTTGGATTAGGCCTGTTTGTGATCGGGTTTCCGCATTTAGTGATTACACCTGGGATTGAGCAAGAAGCCGTGGTCTTTCAACGACCATGGGGCCGGTTAATTTGGGGGTTTATTTTAGTAGGTCTCATTCTCGCCTTATCGGAATTGGAACATATCCTGCGCGTGTCGCGTGATCCTCTTCGTTATCAAATTAAGTTTGTCATTATTGGGGTCGGAGGTATGGCGACGATTGCGATTGTTCAGGCAAGCCAAATGCTGTTATTCGCTGTCTGGCAACAAGAGTATATGTGGATGGCCTCCATTGCAGTGTTGTTGTCGATTGGATTAATTGTGTATGGGTTGAGTCGTTGGGGGCCGGAGGACCTGAGTCAGAAACTCTTTGTGTCGCCTCATGTTCTCTATACCTCGTTTACCTTTCTGATTGTTGGCGTTTATCTTGTCGGCGTTGGGGTGTTAGTCGCTGTGGTGAGGCAAACTGATTGGACCATGAGTTCGGCGCTGGGCATGCTCTTGCTCTTTGTCGCTGGTGTGGTGTTGGTCATCGGGATGTTTTCTCGGCAGGCGCAAGCTGAGCTCCAATTGTTTGTCGCCAAACATTTCTATCGATCAAAATATGATTATCGAAGTAAATGGCTTGAATTAACAGAAACATTCACTTCGTGTCAGTCTGTCGAAGAAATTTTAGACCAATTTTTAAATATTTTGAGTCGGACGTTTGGGGCTCCCAAAGTCACGATTTGGATAAAGTTTCAAGCGGATGATCGATTTCACCAAGTACGGTCTGTGACGACTGGTCCGTCAAATGCCTCTATCGCTATCACCCATCCGCTGATCGATAAGTTAGGGCAGCAAGGCGTTCCAACAGTATTGTATTCAACTGAAACTGAACCGAATGATCAGCTTAAAAGTTTTATGGAAGACACCAGAGCGGTCGTCTGTGTGCCATTGCAGTCGACTTCTGAGCACCTCATGGGATTTGTTACCTTAAGTGAAGAATTGCATGGCCGAACATATGGGAGAGATGATCTCGATCTCCTTCGAGCGATGGGGCATCATGTAGCCATGCTGCTCACGCAAGCGAAGTTAATGGATGAGCAACGGGCGTCTGCGGAGTGGGAGGCAGTTCACAAATTTTCTGCTTTTTATTTGCATGATTTAAAAAATCTCGCATCAGGGCTTTCGTTAGTCTCTCAAAATGCCGAAATGTATGGACATGACCAAGAATTTCAGACTTCAGCGATGCGGACCATCGGGAAGACGGTTCAACGGATGATGGCACTGATTGGAAAACTCTCGATTCAAGTCAAAGCTCCGAAGCACGAAACCGCCGCGTTGTTTGAAGTCATGAATGTGAACGAGATTGTCTCAGAAGTTTTGGAAACCTTGGAAGGCGTGTCTTGTAAGCCTCAATTACTCCCTGGTGCTGACCTTCCCGATGTCTCGCTCATTCCTGATGAGTTTAAACATGTCATCTTGAATGTACTGATAAATGCCCAGCAAGCGCTTCATGATGGGGGAATGATTGAAGTTGAAACAAAACGTGAGGGCCATCACGTATTAGTGGTTGTCAAGGATAATGGCCGGGGGATCCCCGAGTCGCAACTCCGAACGCTTTTTCAGCCATTTCGAACCACCAAAAAAAAAGGCTTGGGTATTGGTTTATATCAATGCCGACAAATTGTTCACGATCATGGAGGGGTCATGAGGATTGATAGCCAGGAAGGGCGTGGCACGAAGGTCTCTATTCTCTTACCGCAGGTCTGTCTCCCAGTCGCAAAAGTCAATGCTTAGGCAAGTTTGGAGTCATGATGTGAGTGCTGAAAGGATGTTATGGAAGAGGCACTGAAGGATCAACAAAGTCGGAGAGGGTCTCATGCTCTTCCATCTCTTTTAGTTGTGGATGATAACCTTGAACTTCGTGAACAGATGAAGTGGGGGGTG
>BQIX01000488.1 GCA_021604145.1 Nitrospirales bacterium | reverse complement strand
GAATGCTTCGGCAACTCAAGCCAACGCTGAACAGCTTCCGTTTACTGATGGCAGCGTGGATCTGATTATCGATAATGAAAACTTGGCAGACATGACACCCGTTCACTTAACCGCCAATGAATTGGAGTCTCACGAAGGCACTACACCCCAACATCAAGCCGCATTGGACCTTATTCGCCGTCTCCACCTGCCACTGGATAAGCCCTTTCCTAACGAAATCATCTTTAATTACGGAGCGCTCTCGTTTCTGATGGAAGTCTGGCGAGTGCTGAAACCAGGCGGGCATGCGATCATGATAGAGTTTGGCATCGAAACCGGTTATCCAGAGCCCGTGAAGCTCCCGGGCCACACTGAATACGAAGTTCAATATTCACACATGCGTCATGCGGCACGTGGTCTCGGATTTCGGGAACAATACTGTGCCCTCCCACAGCTTTTGAATATTTCAGGAGACACGCAAGTTCTCTGTACCGGAGCCGCCTATGCCATCCGGCGCATCTGCGAAACGCTCGACACCCCGTTTTCCGTTCGTGCGTACACCCAGGATGAGCTCAAGCAATCTCTTGGGGACACACTTCCCAAGTTAACCGGATTGCATTATCATAGCGTGCTCGACCCAGCGTGGTTTGGACTTTGGGACTTTAAAGCTCTGATGCTTGAAAAACCAGGCGCCAAAATCCATCGTCCACAGTATCAAGAATCCAAAGGATTTCGCTGGTATAGCCAGCGGTAATGGGGCATTAATAGGAACGACCACACGGAAAGCTAGCGATTACATTTTTTGTTCATGAGATCAATCAAAATCCCTTCCCGCAACCCATAGTCGCTGACTAAACACCGTGCAAATCCTAGCATTTCCATAATCGTTCGAAAAATAATCGTACCGGCAACGATCACGCCCTCTCGACCCGCCTCCAAGCCTGGCAAGTGAAGACGTTGAGCTCTCGAACGCGAGCGTAAGGTATATTCCAGCTCACGAATTTTCTCAAGCGTTAACCAATAATTGTGGATTCTGGCCGGTTCATAATGTGTTAATTGTGCCATCGCAGCTAAGGTCGTCACGGTCCCAGCGGTTCCCACAAGCGTAGCATGTGCATGAGCACTCAAGCTTTGTTGAAGAGGTTGAATATGATCCTTGATGAGCCGTTCAGCAGCCATTACCTCTTGTTCATGTGGCGGATCCGACTGAAAACACCGTTCGGTGACGCGGACAACCCCGATGTCAAGAGAAGTGACAATAGGCTGTCCATCACCAGATATTCGGATACATTCGGTACTTCCGCCACCAATGTCCAACCCAACATAATCCTTAACCTCAGACGGAAGACCAAACTTGATTCCAAGTAGCGTTCGACGCGCTTCTTCGTTTCCACTCAACACGTCTATTGAAAATCCAGTCTCCTGTTTCACCCGTTCTAAGAACTCCTGTTGATTGTTCGCTTCTCGAACTGCGCTTGTTGCCACAAGTACGATGGCTTCGACATGACAGCGTACAATTGCCTTCTGCCATTCACCGAGAACGTGAATGACTCTTTCCATGGCTTCAATATTGAGCACGCCCTTTTGGTCTACCCCTTCACCTAATCGTAAAATTCGTCGATCTGAGTCAATCTCTCGGAATCCCCCATCTGACCCAATATCCGCAATTAAAAGCCGACAGGTCAATGTTCCGATATCAATACCCGCAACAATCACGTTGAAATTTTCCCTCGGTCGATGAATGAATTTGATCCCATTATCACTTTTCCTTCGTCAAAGAGGTATGATAGGATTCAGCCGTTCGTGAGTGGACAATGACAACGACCCTCTTATTGGTAAAGGAGCACTGGATTATATGTCTGAAATCACTTGCCTTAAATGCGAAAAAACTTCAGAAATGATGACAGACAATTTGTTCTTAGGAAAATTAGAGCAAGAAATAAAGAAAAATGTTTGTCAAGACTGCTGGAATGAATGGAATGGCCCGGGAGGGGTCAAAACCATGGTTATCAATGAATATCGCCTGAATCTGGGAGATGAAAGTGCAAGAGAGACGCTCAAGAATCAAATGCGCGCCTTTTTCAAACTTCCAGATGCTACAGCTGAATTTAAAGACTACCGAACATAACTCTCTTGCTGCCTGAATAAGAGTGCTGTTATGACAGGATAGGTCTATCTTCGATAGCCTTTCATTTCCAGGTTTATCATACTGTACAAAGCCTTCGTCGTTGGCGACCGGTTTCGACTTCCTTTAGATCCTTTTTACCATAACCGATACTCCCTTCAAGATCACCTAACACCTTGACGGTCAGAAGGAGAGTCGTATGCCTTCAGTATCCCAAGTGGGAGCTCATTTACTTCCCGACATTCAACAGCATTCCCTCAACCCATCATTCACCACCACCTCGAAGCAATTTCATGCCCGCTCAGAGTCGTTACAGACCACAAACTTCTCGTTTGTGACATCAGAGGGGGATCGAGTTTCACTTTCGTCTGCCTCAGAAGTCAATACATCTTTTGGAACCTACACCTTTCAAGGATTGGCAAACAATCAGACCGTTAGCGTTCAAGCTCAGCAATTCAACATTTCAACTCAAAAGAGTTTCCATCTACTCGTTGAAGGCGAGCTCAATGAACAAGAACAAGCGGACATTCAAGAGTTTCTGAAGTCGGCAAATAATATCCTTCAAGAATTGACCCACGGTAACACTGAAGAGGCCGCGAATGTCGCAGCTTCACTAGAAAAACTCGACACGCTTTCTCAAGCCGCACTCTTTTTTCGACAATCAACCTCCGTCTCTCTTGCCACACAATCAACGAGCATCGCTCGTCAAGACGGGACAAGATCGAATGAACATTCACTCACGCAGACACAATCGAACACGGAACATGCGAGTCCACTTGAACTCATCCTTGGAAAGCTACGTGAGGCACAAGAGCACTCTCAGCTTGACCCGGAACAATTAGGGAATCAATTCCCAACACTCGTGACAAGTCTCATTCAGTCTCTCAAGAATAATCATGAAAATACCCATTCAGCACCTTCAATGCTGGAACAAATCCAAGAAAAATTCCTTAAATCACTCCTTGAGTTCACTGGAAATTTCAACAACCCATCGTTGGCAGATGAGACATCCACCGATCAACCTGGACCCCTCACTCCGGCACCACCTCTCAACAATGAAGAAACACATGGCCTCTCACTCGTACAGAAAACCAGCGACCAACCAACATACTTGGATAGTTGAGATAGAACTTCTCTCCAGTCACATCACTCAGACAGGCCGTTCCCGGCAATTGGAATGGAGAATCTGAGTAAGCCCACCAAGCTCATCAAATAATACAGATACCAGTCCGATGGGTCCCTCTTGAACCTGTCAGACAGTCACGGTAGGATAAACGCATGAGTACTGCATTAGAAAAAGGTGTGTTCCTTATCGCCACACCGTCCTTGCGAGACCCGAATTTTCGGCAGACCGTTATTCTTCTCTGTGAACATGGTCATGAAGGCGCTCTCGGAGTCGTCATCAATCGCCCCACTGAAATCAATATTACC
>BQIX01000487.1 GCA_021604145.1 Nitrospirales bacterium | reverse complement strand
CCACTGAAGGATGGATTTTACTGGCGAGCGCCATGGAATGATGTGTTTGTCTATCCGGTTCAATGGGGAAGTTTTACTGAGGAAGTCGATGCCTTGAGCTCAGACGATTTGCAGGTAATTATGAAGAGCGCCATCATCATACGACCCATACCGGAAGAAATTTATTTTTTAGCCCAAGAAGTCGGTTCGAATTGGTACCCAAAAGTTGTCAGGCCAGAATTTCTTTCCGCGGTCCGAAGTGTGATTTCCGGATACGTGATGGTGAATATTCCAGAACGGAGTACGGAAATTGCCCATAAAATTCAGGGAGTCTTGGTTGAAAAATTAAAAGGCCGGCATCTTGAGATTCGAAGTATCGCACTGTCGGATATCGAATGGCCGAAAGTGGTGTTAGATGCGATTGAACGAAAACAGGCCAAAGAACAGGAGAATGAACAAAAGGAATTTGAACTGGTGATTGCACAAAAAGATGCCGAGATTGCCAGAAGACGAGCCAAAGGAGAAGGCGATTCTTTAAGGATCAGAGCTGAGGGAGAAGCCGAAAGCCTTCGAATCCGAGCCGAAGGCCAAGCGAAAGCGCAGGAAAATATTTCAAAAACATTGACCCCCGAATACTTACGATTCAAACTTTATGACTCGACGAACTCAAAGTTTGTTCTACTGCCAAGCAATATGAACGTTCCTCTTCTTTTGAATGCTGAAACGACAGAACGGACGCAGAGGAACATGGCTCCATGAACCTCTTGAACACCCACACGAGTATTTTGTTGCGACGGAGGTCATAACTATTGGTCATAGATGTTTCGTGTGCTAGGTAAGGTCTAGAGACAGACTTGTTTATGCTATTGATCCCAATCATATGAAATCTTATGACACAGAGTGCGTTTTCTTTGTCGGCGATGTGAGGTTGCCGGCATATGAATGTGAAAGGTGAATACGTATGCCTGATCGACTAAATAAAAATGGAAACCACTGGGGCATCATCTTGGCTGGGGGAGAAGGCCAACGAATGAGACCGTTTATTCAAAAATGGCTGGGTTACCCCAAGCCTAAGCAATATTGTGCGTTTGTCGGGAAACGATCAATGCTGCAACATACGTGGGATCGCGCTGATCAAACGTCTCCTCCCGAGCATAAGGTCACAATCATTGATAAGTCGCATCGCCAAGAAATTTTCCGGCAACTGGAAGTGCAAACCAAAGGACGTATTCTGATTCAACCGAAAAATTGTGATACCGCAGCCGGCATTTTTTTTGCCTTGACCTACATCAATCATTGGGACCCCAACGCCATTGTCACGATTTATCCGTCCGATCACTTTATTGCTCCTCATCGAAAATTCAATCGAATGGTACGGGAGACGGTTTCGGCGGTCATGCGTGTCAGAGAACGGATCATCTTATTGGGTGCCATTCCAAATTCACCAGAGGGCGAGTACGGATGGATTAGTCCAGGGCAAGCGTTAACCGGGAATCCGAGAGTTCCCATTCATGCTGTAGAAGAATTTGTTGAAAAACCAGATGAGCAAACCGTTCAAGCGTTGAGCCAGAAAGGAGGAATTTGGAACACCATGATCGTCACCGCCTATGGCCAGAGGCTTTGGGCTTTGGGGGAACAAAGGTGCCCGGATATGCTGAGCCTCTTTCAGCGTCTGCAAAAAACGATAGGGACCCCTCAAGAAGCGTTGACATTAGAGGAAATTTATCGGGGAATGCCTCAGCAGAATTTTTCAAAAAACTTTCTGGAACGCATCGTCACACATTTAGCCATCATGGAGTTGCAAGGCATTCTTTGGAGCGATTGGGGGCGGCCGGAAAGAATTATTGAAACGTTAGGGTTTCTAGGGAAAAAGCCGAGTTTTCATCTTCCGCAATTAGCGACTTGATCGTATGACACGGAGTTGGAAAACCGTATTGTTAACTTGAACCCTTTTCAGGTTTATTCAGGCCCGTCGTTCTTTGCTCTCATACGCAAGCATATGAGAGCATCAGATTTTTACTGAAGTTTGTCAGTGCTGCATGGGCCCTGAATTTTGAATAGCCGGCTTCAATCTCAAGCTAGAACACGCTGAGAGTCCTTCTCCAACTTAGTCTTGGGATATTTTCGGTTCAGCGTAACTGGGTTCTGCATAACTTTTAAAGGCCAGAAGGATATCGCGCACGGAAACAATTCCAACAATTCTTCCAGCTTCGCTCACGGCTAAATGACGAATTCCGCATTCACCCATTAAATCGTTGGCATCCCGAACGGTTTTGGTGGATTCGATGCTCACCACGGGTTTGGTCATGACGGCTTCGACGGTAAGGCTGGAGAGGTCCTTGCCTTCGGCTGCAGCTTTCCGCACAACATCCGTTTCGGTGATCACACCGACATAGTCGCCATTGGCTTTAACCAGCAGTGATCCAATGCGGTCGTCCCGCATTTGACGAGCGGCCATGATGAGGGATTGGCCTGCCTCAATTGATTTAATCTCTTTTTTCATGATTTCTGCTAAGTCTGACATGATGATTCCTCTCATTTTAATGTGAAATGTATTCGTGTCGACGTTGAGAGCGCATCCTCTCATGAGCCTATGTGAAGCCCACTCCAAAGAGTCTAACTGAATTGTACCATTCTACCAAATGTCACAAAAGCCAAGGCGAGAAGTTTCTTACTGTAAGTCTGATATTGCAGGCTATGTGCGTTCAAATTTATCGTAACAGACACAATCCATAGCAATGAGAATTTTAAACTTGATATGGTAAGGCAAAAAGCCCTCGCCTAACGCGTTGCCAGGTGATCGTTCGTGATGGTGCGATTTGTTCAACTAAGCCGATCATCGACCGCGAAAAAATAGGTGAAAGAGCGGTCATGTTCTTGTATCCTAGACGACTCTGGATTTCATGTTTTTAAGTATGCAAAAGGAGTGCTCAGTGGACTTATCTTCAAGGTGTCAATTGTCATCAAGCCGGTTTATTTTCATCATCGTGATACTGATGCTCACCGCTTGTGCGGGAAAATTTGAAACGAAGCCGGAACTCACCGAAATGTGTCGAATGGATTGGCAGACGCAAGCCGGCATTGATGCTTCGGTCTTGCCTGATTCCACCCAAACAGACGGTCTTCATGTGTTGGTGTTGAATATTCATGACCGTCTTCTTGGCGAATCGAATGTCTCAAAGGGAGGACATACAGAGGAGGAAGTTGCGTGTCTTGGAGATCTGGCCAAACAGTATGACCTTGTCTTATTTCAAGAAGTCTTTGTTCGTCCCGCACAGATTGCCCGCTACACCGGTCATGCCTGGGCTGATCATCCACTCTTCGAAGAAGGCGGCGGTGGTGACTGGTGGCCATTGCGGGTCTTTTGCGAAATTTGCTTGAGTCCTGGGTTGCTCATGCTGGCAAGGGACGAACCCGATTCGGTGCATGCTGAACCGTACGAAGCCTTTGCGGGATGGAATACCAAACTCAACAAGGCTGATGATTTTTTTTCGAAAGGCTTTCAACTCGTCAAGTTCACAAACTTTTGGGTGCTCAATAGTCACATGGACTCAGGGCG
>BQIX01000486.1 GCA_021604145.1 Nitrospirales bacterium | reverse complement strand
GCTGAAGCCGATCTCGAAGCAGAGGCTTTTCCGCCTTTGCGCCCTCCTTTTTTGGCCGGCTCTGTATTCAGAGGTTTTCCTCGTCCAGAACCACCAACCTTTTTTCCTCCTCCCGTCATTTTATTCACCGTAGCCCACGCTCGCCGTTCGGCTTCTTTTTCAGGCACCCCTCGCTCTTCATATCCTTCTTCAATTTTTTCCGCTTGACGTTTTTGCTTGTCGGTGTATTTAGATTTATCACCTCTGGGCATCACATCCCTCCTTGTACAAGACATGAGAAATTGTTCTACCGGCCTTTCACTTTTACTGTTCTTGATTACATAAACAATTAACTATCGTATTTTTCACTCATAGGCGCTCATTTACACTCTCAACGACTCTCTTTGTATATTTGCCATTGCAAAGTTCCTGCGGCCTAACGAGTGGTGGAGGGTTGCCCAGTTGGAGCGAGAATTTCTCCCGTATAATACCGGGCATCTGATGACGCCAAGAAAACAAAGCTTGAGGCTATTTCCGCCGGTTGAGCCGGTCGTTTCCAAAAAGAATTGGAACCGAAAGAATCCACCGCCTCCTCCTTTCTAGTTGAAGGAATGAGTGGTGTCCACACTGGACCCGGCGCTACGCAATTCACTCGAATGCCTTGGGCTGCCACTATCTGAGCAAGTGACAATGTAAAATTATGAATAGCCGCTTTAGTGGCAGCATAATCAACTAAGTGCTCATGACCTTTCAACGCGACAACAGACCCGGTATTGAGAATCACATCTCCCTCCTTTATGTGCGGTAACGCGGCTTGAGCCATCCACACATAGGCGTAAAAATTCGTTCGGAAGGTCCGATCGAGTTGCTCGGGTGTAATATCCAGAAAATGACTTTGTTCATTATGAAATGCCGCGTTATTAACAAGGATATTGAGGGAACCAAACTCTTGGACTGCTTGTTTAACCACCTGTCGGCAATGGTTCGGGTCTTGGAGATCTCCAGACATTAACAGAGCTCGACGTCCAGCTTGCTCAATCCATTTTTGTGTTTCTCGTGCATCTTCAACTTCGTTATAATAGGAAATCGCGACATCGGCTCCTTCTCTCGCAAATACAATGGCAATGGCTCGTCCGATTCCACTATCTCCACCAGTGATGAGCGCTTTTCGACCGTGAAGTTTTCCAGCACCGCAGTATGTGTCTTCTCCATGGTCCGCCTTTGGTCGCAAAGCCGAATCCCGGCCAGGCCATTCTTGTTGCCGTGGGGGCACACCATCAGCAGTTCGGTCCTCTACGAATGGATTGGGATTAACTTGTAATCCGCTTGAATGGTTTTTAAAATCACCTGGTGCTTTTCCCATAGCCTTTCTCCACCCATCCTTTTATTCTCTTACTAGCGTTTCTCTTGTTCATCTTTTCAATCTCGTTAAGCTCATACATGCACCGTTTCTGACAAGCTTTTGTAGCGTACTCTGTTTAAGCATTCGCTGATAACTGGATAAAACCCTTGAAGTATCCTGAGCGAGGGAGCAGATGATCCCACAAGCCGTTGAGCTTATAGTTGGATAAAAACAAACATGTCAGGGCTCAACACTCAATGTGCAAGCACAAAAGATTGTTGATAGTTACTCAAACAAAACACAACTAGAAGTGAAGACTGAAGAAGCGTGGTTGAGTTGCCAGTCATCAGTAAGAGAAAAGGTGACTGGCAACATGTTTTTACAATTCTCGAAGACAGACAAATCGAGACCTACACGATCAATTTTTACTGCGGGGACTTAACGACAGAGACAGAGGATTCAGCCTTTAAGATGATGATTTCGAAGAAGATGAGGGAGGCGTGGGTGAGAAAGTATAATGAGACTCAATGGTTGATTTGATTTGGGCCAGGCTTTCAACAGCTCCCACATCTTCCTCTGATTCAATTTTTTCTGCCTCTGCGGCAAGTTCATGGTCTTTAATACACTCCCTGAACCATGTGGAATAATCGTGCTGTTTCAGATGATACATCCACGTATCATGATCGATGCCCTCCGCTATTTGCAGAAAAAGCATAAGATTTTGTGCTCGCAGTTTAAATTTAGCCTCAGGCCCTTGAAAATAAAAGCTGTGCTCAGGGCTCAATTCTCCCTCTGCGTACTTTCGGCGATGACGTCGACGCTCTCCTCGATTCGGCATAATTTCAAAATGCAACGGATCGAGTCCATCATCACGATTCCAGTACAGAGCCTCTCCCGGTGGAAACGCATCGGATCTGGTAGCCGGAAACGATTCTCCCACTAATTGAGCGAACGCCACCAACATTTCCGTCGGTGTCTTTCCAATAAAGACTACGGCATGCATCATCGAGAGCGCCTTCTGAGCCACTTGTTCAGGATGAACGGTAATCAGCAGCAATGAATATGGCGTGGGGTTGAATAGTGTGGATGGTAAATCCCAATCCGCGGGCATTAAGTGGTGAGCTTCATCCAGCACGATCCAATGAGGACGGCCCGTACGTGCACGATAATCCTGAAGATCCACATACATCTTCTGAAAAAAACTGGGACGATCCTGAATGGGTAGACCGACAAGATTGATCACCACATTTGTTTCAGGATTCTCCAAAACCTGTATGACCTCTTTCACATTTGGCGTGTGGTCCAGGCCTCCCAATATGACGGCTTGTTCCAACGATTCATAGTCGCCTTCTGGATCGATAATACAGCATTGATAATGTTTATCCCCAAGACGTTCAATGATCCCTGTGGCAAGGGTGGATTTTCCACTTCCCGATGTTCCAGCAATGAGCAGGTTGTGCCCATAAGGGGAAATCTGGACTTCCTTTTCCTGAAGCATTCCTAGAATCACGTGATGCCGAGACAGTTGGGAATCGAGAGATGTTAAATCATCGTCCATGAGGCGTCCAATCAGTTCAGCAACGCCTTTTCCCCGCTCTCCCTCGGTCACAAAATCCGCTCGCTCTTTAATTGCAGGAAGGGCATTGCCTACAACACTTGCGCATTCAACCATACCTAAAAAGGCAAGATCGTTTTCTGCATCTCCGATTCCCACGATATTATGCGGAGAAAGACCTGATAATCTCAGCGCTTCAAGAAGTCCTGTTGCCTTATTATGTCCGGCAGGTAACATCATGACGGCTTCTTTATTAAAAATAAGCTGTAGGTCTAATCCGAGATCACGGATAATCTCTAACACCGAAATTTCGTGAGGACGCACCGTGGATACAATGGTATGTCCAACTGAAATAGGGATCTGTCGGGAACGAAGCTGGGAAATAAATTCCTCGGATGGCGAGTTCGCCAGCATAATCGTTTCAGTCGACTCAGGCTTGTAAAGGAGAAGACCATTTTCTGCAACTATCCATTCAAATAAATGGGTATGTGGAAACACATGGAGCAAGTCTTCTAATTCTCGACCTGTCACCAGAAATAATTTGCGGTGTGTTGCTACAACCCTCTCCAAAGCCCGGACTGTCTCATCATGAACCTTTCCATGATGAGCTAACGTCTCATCATAATCCGTGGCAAGTGCTAAATATCGCATACATCCTCGCTGGAAAAATTCGGATTAGCC
>BQIX01000485.1 GCA_021604145.1 Nitrospirales bacterium | reverse complement strand
AGGAACCGATGAGGAAAAAGTCCGTATTCTGGAACATGCCCGCAGCAATGCCAAGCCCACCATTAGCCGCTTCAAAGGGCTGGGGGAAATGTTTCCGCAACAACTTCGAGAAACCACCTTGCACCCCTCGACACGAAGGCTATTAAAAGTCGAACTCATGGACGAACTCAACACTGATCGTATCTTCCACGACCTCATGGGCAAAAAAACTGAAGCCCGATACGAATTCCTCATGGCCAACGCCGGCCAAGCCGACAATTTGGATGTGTAAAAGAAGGACGTGAGACACAAAGATCACAATTCCATCCATCTATTTAGGGGTCAGACTCGAATTTCAAATATTAAATACTGACTCACCAGTTTTCCTTTGATCGTTCAGCCTACGAAAGCCCTTCAACACTATCTCGATAAGTACTTCGCCCACACTCTCTCTATTACACTTTCCCTCAACATAATCTAAAATGTGCTGACGAATGCGATCATCAACCACTGCGAGAAGATGGCCCCCAAAGCCCGCGCACGTCTGCCACTGACTCGCATTTATTGACCGACACAATCCATCAACAGTTGCCTAGAGAATAACTCTTCTAGTCAGCAACGTAGAAATTCCGCTGGATCGACTTTATCTTGTTTCAGAATCGCCCGTAGCGTGCCTTCTGGCATATCGCCAGGATGATTAGGGATAGTCCTGTAACAACGAGTTGCCGAATAAAACTAGATTTCGTGACTGCCTGAGGCTTGGCGGTCAAACTCAAAACCGAGTTGCTTTAGTTTTCTAACGATTTCTCGGTACTTGAAGCCCGGCTAGTCGTCCCATCAAGCATTCACAATGACGGGATAATCAACTTTGTCGTTTGCGGGTGCGAGGGATAACGCCCCTTCATGCTCATGTTGTACCTCAAGAAGCTTTTTGGCCACGTCTCGGGAAATTTCGATCGTCTCTTGAATTGTGCGCCCTTGCGCAATTAAACCTTGCACTTCATCTGACGTCGCAAGGTAGACACCTTCCGGCAATTTCTCGATATGCAAGTTTACAATTCTCTCCATATTTCTCTCTCCTTAGGATCGCGTCTGACTGCTCTTTACCTCCAATCATCACATCTAAGTCAACCTACCCAGTCGAGAGCAGGTTGGTCACGACAAATAACCTACGGCATATCTTCTGCCTCTCTTTAACTATCCCGGCGATACAAGATATCTGCTTACGATGTTTCTTACCTCGAACTCGCCTTAGGACTTGGCCTATCACTGGCGACGCTCGACATAGATTTGCAGGCAGCTGCAAAGAAAGCGGGCGTGAAAAAATTGAGTGAAATTCAAAATTAAACCTCATTCTGGGGTCAGACTCCAGCTGTAAAGAATCTGGAGAATTTCTAGCAAGTCGTTATATAAATCGTTAACAGTTTTATTTGGCTACTCGTTCCACTGACTATCTTATTGCCAGATAGAGAGGGTAAGTCGATTCACTTTGTTAAGGAGCTTCAAGAGACAGCATGAAGAATATTTCTTTGTTATACTGAGCCCCCGTTACATCTGACTTTTTATGAGTAACTTTTCAAAATATGATGGATTCTAAAGAAACAACTCCTGCTCCCCTCACGCCTCTCGACCGCGTGAAGCGCTATCATCAACAAACCAAGCATGACTTTAATCAATACGCTCGCTCGTTGGGCTACATGGATTGGGCGAATCAACCAGATCCGTTTCGTCGATTTGATGGAGCCCCACTTGTTCCGCTCCCGCAGTTGTCTGCAGAAGATACGCCTGCTTCGCCCCTCTACGAAGACCTGTATTCCTCCGAAATTATTCCCTCTCAGCCACTGACGATCAAATCTCTCTCACGTTTTTTTGAATATGCCCTTTCCTTGACAGCTTGGAAGGAATACGGCGGAAATCGCTGGGCCTTACGCAGCAATCCCTCTAGTGGCAATCTCCATCCGACTGAAGGGTATCTGTTTCTCGGTGAATTTCCAGACCTCCCACTTGATCCTGGCCTCTATCATTATGCTCCTAAAGAACATGGGCTTGAACATCGCTTAGCTTGCACAGGACACGAAGCCAACCCCCTGCTTAAAGGATTCCCTGAGAACGCCTTTCTTGTTGGATTGAGTTCCATTCACTGGCGGGAAGCCTGGAAATATGGCGAACGTGCATTCCGCTATTGCCAGCATGATGTCGGCCATGCCATTGGCACACTTCGCATCGCTGCCGCTACATTGGGTTGGCAGATGATGCTGCTTGAAGGAAATTCGGATGAGGTCCTCTCGCCATTGTTCGGCCTGGATCGATCAGACGACTTCGTACAGTCTGAAAAAGAATATCCTGAACTAATTGCCGTGATTTGGCCGAAACATCAAGCTGAACCGGAACAGCCCCGCCAACTCCCACTGTCACTCAATCAGAAAGTCATAAAATCTCTTGCTCAAGGCCATTGGCAGGGCAAAGCTAATCGATTGAGTCGGGATAATCCCATACCTTGGGAAATCATCGATGATGTGGCAGAAGCTTCATGGAAATCGGCACACACATTTGAGTCTATCGCGTTAGTTTCTCCCAAATCTCTGCAAGAAGTGAATAAGTGTGAGGAAGGAACAGCCGGTACACCAGTAGACACATCTCAACCGTCAGCCGGTCACATCATCCATCAACGTCGGAGCGCCGTCTCATTTGATGGGCACACCAGCATTCCTGCTCAGCGATTTTTTACTATGCTGAACCGTGTCATGCCGTCTGGAGAGCTCCCTGTCAGTCAGCGCCCGATGCCATGGGACTGCGTATCCTGGAAACCGGCAATTCATCTCGCACTGTTTGTTCATCGTGTGGAAGGTATTCCCCCCGGACTTTACATATTAAGTAGAGATCGCTCACAAGAGAAAGTTCAAGAGCTTAAAGCTTCCATGCATAAACAATTTGTCTGGACCAAACCCGAGAAGTGCCCGGACGATCTTCCTCTGTATCTCTTAGAAGAAGGGAATGCGCAGAAGATTGCGGTGCAGGTCAGTTGTTGGCAGGAAATTGCAGGCGATAGTGCCTTTTCGTTAGGCATGATTTCCGAGTTTGATCACACCTTAGAAACAAATGGACCCTGGGCCTATCGGCGTCTCTTTTGGGAAACCGGCCTAATTGGACAAGTGTTATATCTAGAGGCTGAGGCCGCCGGCATCCGATCAACGGGTATTGGGTGTTTCTTTGATGATCCGGTTCATCGGGTGTTCGGGGTTTTCCCTCACACCTCATATCAATCCCTCTACCACTTTACGGTCGGCGGACCGGTCGAAGATACTCGACTGACGACTCTTCCTCCCTATGGCGACCATATCTCCTAAACGCGTGCGTTCAGCTTCCCCCGCACCCCTGCCACGCTCCTTTTATGACCGTCCGACGCTAAAGGTGGCGAAGGAGCTGTTAGGGAAATATCTAGTACGAAACTCTGTTGAAGGCCGAATTGCGGCGAAAATTGTCGATGTGGAAGCTTATATTGGCCCAGAAGATAAAGCCTGTCATGCGTCAAAAGGGCGAACCAAGAGAACGGAAGTCCTTTTCGGGCCACCGGGACAGA
>BQIX01000484.1 GCA_021604145.1 Nitrospirales bacterium | reverse complement strand
GCCAACGCACTGCGGGCACCGGCTTTAATCGCAACACCGGCTAGTCCGAGAGCGGCCCGATCATCCCCCGCTGCGGTTTCACATGCACTTAAGGTTAATAAATCCAGTGGGGTGTCTCGAAACTGATACAGACCGATCAATTCATCTAATCGGTCCATCGTCAATTTCTCATCGAAGGCCAAAAGAAATGTTTTCTTCGCTTCTCCAGAAAACTTTGCGTGGGAAGCAATGTGCACGATGCTGGGACGTTCGTCTTTCATTTCATACTCAAGTTCGTCAACCTGGAACTGCTGGTTTAACAGCACCCTGCCTCCATAGAGTTGTGTCAGGGCTTGTATTTCTGAAGCGACATTCGGCAAGGAAGGGAATCCTTGCACCGAATCCGTTAATCCTACCGACAGCAGTTTAATGTCCTCTCGATTGATCGGGCGCGGATCCGTCAAGTCGATTCCTGGAGTAATGGCTAGTGCGTATTGCTCAATGAGAAACTCCTGACCGTCATGGAGCGCACCGAGAGGAATAGTCCGCAATGGTCCATCGGGAACAAACACCAGGGTGTGAACATCAAACTGGGTTAAATATTTGCGAATCGGTTGAATGAGCCAGGCGTAGACCTGTTGGGCATGCGGTAAATATTCACGCGTTGTACGTTTCTCAAGAAACTTCCTGAGGGTTCGGACTTCGCTGGTGATGACCTCTAATGTGACCTGAACACGTTCTCGCTTCAATTCGGCTTTTTGTCCGTTATGAACGCTGATTAGTAATTCCATCCGATCAGGCAAAAGAATCGGATAGACGACGGCTGTGTGCTCCAACCCCTTGACAATGTCATCAACGTTTGTTTTTTTCGATAACGACGCTTCGACGCAATTGTCTCGAAAGTAATCCTGCAATTCTGCGGTTTTGAATTGTTCCATGGTCCGCCGTGCATTTCCTAAAATGCTTTGATTCATGACGATATCAGTTGTCCCATCGGCTTTTGTCAACAACAGATCGACAAGCTCAAAGAACAGTGGGGCAATGGAGGAACGGAACGATTCCGATTGAACGGGAAACCCTCGAGTCACTTCATGGCGGATAGGCTGAAGCGTATAGACCGCGCGACGATAGGCTAAAATCGATTCATCCACGTTACCCTGGAGATGCAAAAGACGTCCGGCTTGCCACTCCCACTGGTAGAGCGATTCAGAAGCCGCTCCCTGCTGGGCGGCGTGAATGGCTCGACGCGTGAGTTCCATGGCTTCATCGAGTCGTCCTTCGACTTCGTACAGATGCCCTAAATGTCCCCATCCATAAGATGCCGTTCGATGGTCCTTGAGTCGGTGGGCAATTTCTGCTGATCGCTGAAATGCTTCAGCGGATTGGCGTAAAAGTTTCTGATGAGAAGGGTCACGTGCCTGGCCATGCCGAGTATAGGCCAACCCGATACTCAGAAACTCTTGCGCTTTCTCATGAGAATTCTCCAGCAAATTGACTTTCGTCATGGCCAGATCAAGACGGTCTTGACTTGCCGACAAATCCCCCTCCAAAAGAGAACTCCACGCCGCGTTGATCAGCGCCGTGACAGCCAGAGAATGGTGGTTCATGGCTTCGGCGAGAACGGTTGATTCCGTAAATGAACCAAGCGCCTCGCTGTATCGTTGTTGTGAGGCCAGAACATTTCCACGATCATTGAGAATCGTCGCAACCAACGCGGAGTCTTCAAGCTCTCTGGCTTCGGCCAATGCATCCGTAAGGTATACTTCGGCCGGTTCCACAAGCCCCAAGGCAAACGCCACATTGCCTAACCGCCCAAGAATTCGGGAAGCCAGTACCGGGTTGTTGGATGCTACAGCCAAGTTCCTAGCGAAGTTCAGCGTGACTCCTGCCCGTTGATAATGACCAAGATGGTACAGCGCCTGCGAAAAATACAGCAGGGCCTGGGCTTGTTTATTCGGCTGATTGCTTTCCTCAAACTCACGAGCAGCCTGCTCCCATTTTTGAGCCGCCTTGGCAAAATGGCCTTGAGTAAAATATTGCTTTCCTGCCTCTAGCACATCCTCGCTGACTTGAACATCTTGCGCGGAGACAGAATAAGGAATCAGTGAGGAAAGACTTACAAGGACAATCACAAGAAACAAAGCAGGCCAACCTAAGCCACAGGGAGTTCTTGAGATCTTTCCTGTTGAATCACTAATGAAAATGCCGATCACACGATTCTTCAACTTCTTTCTGATATGCCATAATTGAGTATCGTGAGCAATCATAGTGGCTTGCTCCCTATGAGGTGTGTGCTTCGGACGACTCTTTGAGAATGAAGGCCCCTAATTGTCGCAAACGAGTAAAATATTCCATCCCCTCATCTGATAAATCCGGCAACAATTGGTCAAGCTCAGAAAGACTATCCTGGAGGATCTCGACCCGTTGAGGATCCAACTCTTTTTCTTCCACATAATAGGTGATACATCCTACAATAACCGTATCCAACATCATTAACTCTCCCTCGGCACTGTCTAACGTCTCAGGCCACTGAGCATCCTGATGAATCTGCCAAAGGTCGGTAAGGTTGGTCATTGGCAACAACTTTCTTCTTGATAAGCGATACCTTGCCCAAACATGAGTAGAAAATCGACGATTCGACTCTTTGCCCCGTGAGTTTACTGCGAGTCTTGAAGAGGCTGCACGATTGCAACAAATCTGTCAAGTCATTGCAGGACAGTAGCCAGGCTCATGGCAGGACAGGTTATAATGTCATTCAATGGCGTCATGGGAGCAAAACAGATATGCAAACACTTGAAACACTATCATTCGATAATTCATATGCCCGTTTACCCGAGGGGTTTTTTCAGCGGGTTCGTCCGACTCCATTCCCTAATCCTCACCTCGTGAGTGTGAATCCTGCGGCAGCCGAACTTATCCATCTTGACCCGAATGAGGCGAAACGACCCGAGTTCGCTGAATACTTTTGTGGGGCAAAGCTGCTACCCGGAAGTGATCCCCTGGCGACTTTGTACTCCGGTCATCAGTTTGGTCACTACGTACCACAGTTAGGGGATGGACGAGCGATTTTACTGGGTGAGGTTCGAACTGCGGAGGGTGAAACTTGGGAGTTACAATTAAAAGGGGCTGGACTCACACGATTTTCTCGCGATGGAGATGGGCGGGCCGTCTTGCGATCCACCATTCGTGAGTACTTATGCGGCGAAGCCATGCATGCGTTGGGTATTCCCACGACCCGAAGTCTGTGCATTGTCAGTGGGGAAGAAATTGTCTGGCGTGAAACTCCTGAGCCAGGCGCAATGCTTCTTCGTATGGCACCCAGTCATGTTCGATTCGGAACCTTTGAAGTTTTTTTCTACCGTGGACAGCATGAGAACCTCAAAATACTCGCCGATTACGTCATTCAGCATGATTACCCACACTTAGTTGATGTCGAAAATCGGTATGCCCGACTCCTTCATGAAGTCGCGGTTCGTACAGGTGAGATGATCGCGCAATGGCAGGCAGTCGGTTGGTCGCATGGCGTCATGAACACAGACAATATGTCCATCTTGGGCCTGACTATCGATTACGGCCCCTATGGGTTTATGGAAGCATTC
>BQIX01000483.1 GCA_021604145.1 Nitrospirales bacterium | reverse complement strand
CCATACCATGGGAAGCGTTGATCCGAAGCGCGACATAGAAGTCATTGAGACGGAGTTGATGCTTGCAGACCTCGACAGTATCTCTCGCCAATATGACAAAGTGTCAGGGAAAGCCCGTGCTGGAGACAAACTTTCAAAAGACACACTCGAAATCCTGGATACGCTCAAAAACGGACTCGAAGCCGGGACACCCGCACGTATGCTTGGCCTTGACCCTGAATTATTGAAACCTTACTTTCTCCTGACCACACATCCCATTTTGTATGTTGGCAATACTGATGAAAACCCCGATACGGCTGTCATTGCTGACTTTCAAGCGTTTGCAGAAGCACGCGGCTCAAAATCTGTGGTCTTGTGTGGGAAGCTGGAAAGTGAAATTGCTGAGCTTTCCGGTGAGGATCGAGAGATGTTTATGAACGACTTGGGGATGGAACACAGCGGTCTCGAAAGAGTTATTGTTGCCGCCTATGCGACGCTGGGGCTGTGCTCGTACTTTACGGGAGGTCCCCAAGAGGTTCGTGGGTGGACGATTCCTGTTGGAACAAAAGCACCACAAGCCGCCGGTGTTATCCATTCAGATTTTGAGAAAGGGTTTATCAAGGCGGATATCTACCACTATTCAGAAATTGAGGAACATAGATCGGAAGCCACGCTTCGTGAGAAAGGATTGATCCGTTCGGAAGGCAAAGAGTACGTGGTCAAAGATGGAGATGTCTGTCACTTTAAGTTCAATGTGTAAATTGTCTTTATCGAGGCTGTAACTCCTACATTATCGATTCCAAATCGGTCAATCCGTGAATTCTCTCTACAGTACCAATCAAGCATGTCACAGATGTGTTGGGCTCAATCTTCAAAATAGTCTCAGGTTTATTCAATGAGAGGACTTTGGCTTGGTGCATCGAGATCATGGCGGGCTTGATCTTCGAGCCAATTGGCTTCGGCTACGCGATTTAAATGCCGTAGGAGTTCCGCGTACTGCATCCGTATTGATTGTGTTTGATGATGTGCGGCCGGCAATTCAGTTTCACCAATCTTCAAGGCACGCTGATAATATTTTTCTGAACGCTCAAACTCTTTTTGTGCTTGACTGACGTGTGCTAAATCCAAGAGTGCTGGAATGAGATGGGGATGCCTGTCTCCTAAGACTCGTTCCATAATGGTCAGACTTCGTTGGTACAGACGTTCCGCCTGGGCAAAGTGCCCACGCTTTCGATGAAAGATCCCAAGATTCGTTAGACCGAGAACCAGATCTGGATGATCGGGACCTTGTATCTGCTCGACAATAGTCAGAGATTGGAGATAATGCAATTCCGCTTCATCGTATCGGTTGAGTCCTTCATAGGCGGCTGCCAGATTATTTAAGGTGATGGCTTCCTGTGAGCGAGGCTGAGTATCGGGCTCGAGGCTTGAAATGGCATCGTGGAAGAGCTGAATGGCTTGTTCGTAATGTTGTTGTCGATAGGCTTTGAGGCCTTCTTCATTTTTGGTCGTCCAAACATCGTGACTTGATCCAACCGCACTGCGGCCATCCACCACACTAATAAGTACGATTAGAAGCGTGACGAGCAATACTAGGTTTGGATGAACTCTCATCTCGTCCTTTCAGCCTGATCGTCATCATCACGAGCGTACGTTGGTTATACCGAGATCAGATACTTGTCAATTGTACCAGATCGTGAACGACGTGAGCTAAGTCAAGGGTTCAGGTGAGGACAGGTGAAACAGCCATTTCCACATCCCTACCCCTATTGACGCGCCAATGCCGTCAGCCAGCACATCCCATGCATCGGCTTGTCGCAATGGTACGAAAGCTTGATGGATTTCATCGGTAATACCGAACATCACTGATGACATGATTGCCAGGAACGGGGCATAGAACCTCCACTCTGTTGTTGTGGTGTGCAGAAGGGCTCGATAACAGAGGATAGCGAGAATAGCATATTCGATGGCATGGATGATTTTATCGTCAAACCCGGGAAAGATGGTAATGAAGTTGACTCCAGGAGAGGATAATGACGAGAGAAAGACGATTAAGCTTGCATATAAAATGACTGGAAGCCAATAGGTCCAGATATGTGTCCGTGATTTTTGTTTAGGCAGAACGGTCATCAATAAAAATTTAATTATAAGCGATGAGCACGTGTATCAAACGATCAATTGAAAGTGAATTGTACTCTTGTTCATGCAGTTGAGGTCACCTTTCTCTTGAACATGTGGGAGATGAAAAGATTAAGCAACGTCAATTCATACAATTTACCACTTGACTGAACGCAGTGTTTTAGCTAGCTTGAAATACGTAACACGATAATCGTCCCGTATGCAAGGCTGAAGGTGTTCCAAAAAGAGTGCGTGGTTCACTCGAAGCCTATTTCCAACTTATGCTACCTAAACTGAATCCAGGTGTACGTCTTGACGAACTTGCCCAACATGTTCAAGGCTACGTACATGGTGATGGAGATGTCCTCCTAACCGGCGTGGCAAGTCTTGAACAGGCTGAACCAGGAGATTTAGTCTTTGTCACGGACTCCATTCTTTCTTCGTTAGCTCGTCAATCCCATGCATCGGCTTTTATCATTTCTCAAGCAGTTGAAGACGACTCTCGTCCCCAATTGATCACGCCTAATCCGCTCTATGCGTTTGCCCTCCTCACACAGCGGTATTTTCTTCCCTCCGTTTCTCGTCACGGTATTGCTGATACTGTAGTGAAAGGGAGCGATGTTCGCATTGGACCGGACACTTCCATTGGCGCGTTTGTTTCGCTTGGAGATCGCGTTCAACTTGGGGCACGTGTGACGCTCTACCCAGGCGTAGTGATTGGTCATGATGTGGTTATTGGTGATGATTCGATTCTGTATCCGAACGTGACCGTCTTAGATGGTTGTCAGATTGGCGCACGCGTTATTGTGCAGTGTGGCTCCGTCATCGGGAGTGACGGATTTGGTTATATCGAACACCGAGGACGACATCAAAAAATTCCACAACTGGGCAGCGTTGTGATCGAGGATGATGTCGAACTGGGAGCCCATGTCACGGTTGATCGCGCAACCTTTGGCTTTACCACAATTAAGCGTGGCACAAAGATCGACAATCAAGTTCAAATTGCCCATAACGTACAAATTGGTGAAGATTGCATTCTTGTGGCTCAGGTTGGAATTGCTGGAAGTACGACGGTGGGACACCATGTTCTCATCGGCGGACAAGCCGGTCTAACCGACCATTTGACGATTGGAGATCAAGTCAAAATTGCAGCCGGTTCTGGAGTCAGCCGATCAGTCAAAGCAGGAAAAGCCGTAGGTGGGTCAATGGCCTTTGACTATACCTCATGGCTGAAAGTTCAAGCACTCATTCAACGATTACCCGAGATGCGTAAAGAAATTCAAGAACTCAAAGCCAAACTGGCTGATCGTGAAGCAAGTCAGTAGCAAGCCAATTCGATACTTATACTTTATTCTTCTTCCCCTTTTTCCCAGGAGGAAGAATAATGCCTTTCCAAAAAAACATTTTGGCCCAAAAGTATCCAGCCCAGGGTAAGGCAAATGCCGGAACCGGGTCGACAACACCAGTCAATACGGTCACGATGGATAGACCAATAAACAGAATA
>BQIX01000482.1 GCA_021604145.1 Nitrospirales bacterium | reverse complement strand
GGTGTGTGCTTTGGGTTTAGAAAACCAGCTTGTTGGACGGTCCCATGAATGCGACTTTCCGCCTTCGATCACCCATCTTCCAATTTGTACCGAGCCCAAGTTTGAAGTGAACGGAACGAGCCATGAGATTGACACACGGGTGAAAGGTCTTTTGGGAAATGCTCTTTCCGTCTACCGTGTGTTCCCGGAAATATTACAAGAGTTACAGCCCGATGTAATCGTGACTCAGACTCAATGCGACGTGTGCGCTGTCAATCTTCACGATGTCGAACTGGCCCTCGATTCATGGTTAGGCAAGAAACCCGCTATCGTGTCTCTCCAAACCACCGATTTATCAGGGGTTTGGAATGACCTGCAGACGGTGGCCCTGACTTTAAACCAAGAAACCCAGGGACAAAAGATTCTGAATACCCTTCAAGCACGTATACAAGCCATTAGCAAACACGCTCACTCCCTGAACCATTCCCCAAGGGTGGCCTGCATTGAATGGATGGACCCGCTCATGGCAGCGGGGAATTGGGTGCCTGAGCTGGTAGAACTGGCTGGGGGATCAAGTCTATTTGGCAAGTCCGGACAACATGCGCCCTGGATCACGTGGGAAGCGCTTCTGCAGGCAGATCCGGACATCATCCTCGTCCTTCCATGTGGTTTTTCTCTTTCTCAGATTCAAGAGCATTTTTACGCTCTGACGTCGATTCCGGAATGGAATCAATTACGAGCCGTGCAAATGAGGCAAGTCTATGCCACAGATGGCAATCAATACTTTAATCGTCCAGGACCACGACTTGTCGACTCATTGGAAATACTCGCTGAAATCTTTCATCCCCAAACCTTCAACTTTCATCATAATGGTTCAGGTTGGATCCAAATGCTGCTTGAATAACAAAAAACGTCGCTCGCGGCTCGTATTCGTATCTCTGAGAAGATAAAGAGATATCTCGTCGCTCGTATTTGTGAGAAGTGTCTTTTGGCTTTTCTTTGACGCTTCACGTTCCTCTTCCCACGCCTTACGGACGAAGAGAAACGAGCGACGAACGACGTTTTTCCTCTTGTTGACTTGTGTTCTCTCTCCCCTATCAGTGTATGATTCTGCTCAATATAGCGAAACCCATAAAAGAGCTGGCCGATTCAATCCAGCTAACACGGCACGAGAAACCACTTCATAGGTTAAAAATTTACTGGAACGGCTATAACCCCAACAGCTTCACCATCGATTCATGACATTCCTCTCCAAAGAGCACACGATTCTTGAAAAAGGCACGATGGAGTTTCGGCCTTTTGGAATGGATGAAAAAGGAGAGAAAATACGAGATGTGACAGGTATTAAAGTCAGTGCCTATGTAACGCACCTGGAAGAAAGTGCGATAAAAAACAGTGGGGCCGAAGCCGGCCCTCAAGCCTCAGCCGAGCTCTGCACCCTCCTGAACGAACGTATTCCTGATCCCACGTATCACGTCTCTCCATCGTTTCTGAAAAATATTTGGAACAGCTATTCTTACGAATTTGTCTGCTTTTTGACCGAGTTTTGCCTCCTGATTTCCAAAGATCCGCAATTTCAAATTCATGTCGGGAAAACCAAGTATATTTCACCGATCATTCAAACCCTGGGCCGTCCATTCTCTGTGTCACAAATCTACAAAATGTTCCCACATTTCGGACAAAAATTTGCGAGAGGTTCAATCGTTTTTGAAGTGGGCATCGTGACCGAAGGAACAGCGATTCTTCGGATGAAATACACCGAGCACGTCTATCAGCAATTTGGTGCGTATCGAAAACGATGTGCCGACCAAATATGTGAAGTCTCGAAAACCGCACTCTCAGTTGTACCTCAGCATGTTCACCAGTTGGGACATGCGACGGTCAAAGATCTCCAATGTATTGCCAATGGTGACGAGTGGTGTGAATGGGAATTTCGGTGGACCCCACCGGCGCAAGTTCCGTTTGGGTGGGCGCTCGGAGGGATCTTTGCCGGGATTCTCGCCTTCGGGTATCTTCAGTGGCAGCATCCGACGGTCACCTTCGTGGAGTCCTTAATCATTGCCCTGTTCCCACCGGTGATCGCCTGGATCTGTACTCAACGCCATCAACAAGTGCACGCACAGCAACGAGAAGCATTGATTGCGGAACAACTCGAAACGGTGGAAACTAGTCACGAGGAACTCCGTGAAGCCTTTCTGGAGCAGGAACATGGGACCGTTGAACTTCGCCGGAAAGTGACACAACTCACCACCCTCCATCGCGCCGGACTGCTTTTTAGCGCCACGTTGGATCGAGAAACCTTAATTCAAAATGTTTTAAAGACCATTGTTCAAGAACTGCATTACGACCGGGCCATGATCAGCTTTTACGACCCCATACGAAAAGTTTCTCATGATACTCGCGTCTTGGGTCTATCTGACGAAGCTGCGCGGTTTGCTCGTTCCCGGGAAATCCCCATATCAGATCCGACGACAATCGAAGGACAAGTCGTGTTGAAGGGCGAGCCGGTTCTTCTTGAAAATATCCATGACCATGACGTCTGGGAACGGCTTCATAGCATGAACCAGGAGATGGCCAAAATTACCAAAGCGACATCGTTGATAGCCGTACCATTAAAAGTGAAGGATAAAATAATGGGGACCTTGATGGTCGATCGGATTCAGGGTCCCTCTTTGACCCAAGACGACTTGGATGTCATGGCCACCGTCGCTACCCAAGTGGCGATTTCCCTCGATAATACTGATGCGTACCATCAAATTGAGGAATTAAATCTAGGGTTGGAACAGCGAGTGGAGGAACGAACGGCGGAACTCCAGCAGGCGTACGAGGAATTGCAAGAACTTGATCGCCTGAAATCCCAATTCCTCGCACATGTGTCTCACGAACTTCGCAGTCCGCTGACCAGCATCAAAGGGTTCGCCGAAAATATTTTAGGCGGCGTCACGGGCAGCATTACTGAAAAACAAGAACGGTGCCTTCAGCGAATACAAGCCAACAGCAACAGATTGGCACGAATGATTTCCGATTTGCTCGACCGCGCACGGTTGGAAGCCGGAAAAATGGAGGTCATTCTCAGCGAAGTGCCCCTGGCTTTATTAACGAAGGAATGCATTGAAGAGCTGATGCCGCAAGCCGCAGAAAAGCAGCAATCCCTCAGACTAGAATGTCAGGACGATGCGCTAACGATACATGCCGATGCAGACAAAATGAGTCAAATACTCATCAATCTGCTCGTGAATGCGATTAAATACACTCCGCCTGAAGGTTCGGTGTGCGTCAAACTCATTCGACTCGATGCCATGTGTGCCAGACTGACCGTCGAAGATACCGGAGAAGGCATTCCTGCGACAGACCTACCGGACTTATTTCAACCGTTTTTCCGCGTCAATCGTCGACACAAGACACACGTCAAAGGGTTAGGATTAGGCCTCTCGATCGTGAAACAGCTCGTAGACCTTCAGAATGGGAGAATCACTGTAGAAAGTGAGGTCGGAAAGGGAACGACATTTCACGTCGATCTCCCACTCGAACCGTTGACAGAAAAAAGAACCTCTTCTGACATCAAGTCCACAAAACACATTCTCGTGGTAGACGATGATCCAGATATTTTGGAACTTGTTGTTGATCGTTTA
>BQIX01000481.1 GCA_021604145.1 Nitrospirales bacterium | reverse complement strand
TTTGTTTCGGCATTTTCTGGCCCGCTTCCGTCGGAAAACAAAATGTTACAGCAAAAGCGAAAGGATGTTGCGGTATTCGGTCAGGCTCTTGATGGCCAAATGGAACGGTGAACTAGAATATATCTTAAATTAACAATGCCTATTTTTTTAATTCGTGGGATGAGGCCAGAGTCAACAGTTTTGCCTCCAATGTCTACTAGATGAGATGCATCACCGTGCCGTTGGACACCCGTGTATCAGCTCGGACCTGGCTGCGACGAATTTTCTAATGTTGATGGAGGTTCTGTGGGTTTAATCAAAAGAGAAATTTGCTTGTGAGCCAACAGCAAACGGTGATTCTCGTCGGTGCCGGCCATGCCCATTTGCATGTTGCCGCTCATGCCGAGGCGCTCGTCAAGTGCGGCGCGCGAGTGGTATTGGTGGATCCGACAGAATTCTGGTACTCGGGTTTGGCCACCGGAATGTTGGGGGGAATGTACGAGCCCGAGGCGGATCAGATTGATCCCCGGCCGTTGATAGAGGCCAGAGGCGGCGAATTCATTCAAGATCGTGTCGAGTCCGTGGACTCCTGCGCGCGTCAGCTCCACTTGGACGGCGGGGGAGTTCTGGCCTTTGACTATGTGTCTATCAATGTCGGCAGTCGGGTGGATGAGAGCGCCATACTCGGCGCGGATAACGATCCGAGCGTCTGGTCGGTCAAACCTGTTGCCAATCTGTGGAAGCTGCGTGAGTATTTGGAGGCGAGATTTTGTGAGCGCAAAATACTGCGGGTAGCGGTGGTCGGTGGCGGGCCTACGGGTTCTGAAGTAACGGCCAACCTGACTGCACTAGCCGGATGTTATGACATCGATCTGCGAGTAACCTTGATCACCAACAATGATCGGCTTATTCCAGAGGCCCCTGCTGGCGCAGCAAGGGCGCTTCAGCGAAAGTTGACGAAACGTGGGGTCGTCATCCGCACGCATACCCATATCGTCCGTCGTGAAGGCGAATCATTGATTGCCGAAGATGGTCGCGTCTTCGAAGCCGATGTTGTCGTCCTGGCGCTCGGACTCGAAGCCCATCCCCTTGTGTACAAAACCGGCCTGCCCACTCATCCCAAGAACGGGCTTCGTATCAACGCCATGTTGCATTCGATTGATGATGAACGGGTGTTCGCGGCCGGTGATTGCGCCGCTATGGAAGGTTTTAATCTACCTAAGCTTGGTGTGTTTGGAGTGCGACAGGCTGCCTATATCCATGCAAATCTACTGGCCAGCTTGGACAGCAAGCCACTGGCCACATACGAACCCCAAAAACGCTATCTCGCTATCCTCAACCTCGGCGACGGCACCGCATTGTCAACGTGGGGGCCGTTTTGGTGGAACGGTAGTTCCAGCATGTGGCTGAAACATTGGATCGACCATCGTTTTCTCAAACAGTACCGATAGCACGCCAGAAGAATCATACTCTAAAATTTTTCAAGCAATAGTTTGATATTATCCGTTAAATTGTGTACCACCAAGTTTTCATTGCACGGTAGTTAATGTCCTAACGCTTCGTTTTCGATTGAAAAAATAGCGAATGTATGAAACGTAGTGCCCGATAATGGTAAGGCAATTTGACGATTGAAGAACTGAAGTTGGGAGCGAATTTAAGTGCAAGGGTGGTATACGCAGCCATTGTTCTAGCATTTGCGCTCACGAGGGAGTATTTCTTCGGTTTTCGAGAAGCGTTCACCGAATATCCACATGGCCAACTGACCAAGTGTTCGTGCTGCACTATGATCACCTTGCGGCGGTCGCTTTCGACCTTCGAAGTTATTATCGCACTCGAGTGTTGTCCGATTTCAGCATCCAGTATTTTCCAATGAGATTTTTTGAGGCACCCTTGTCTGTTAAGATTTTGCAAGGCAGCCCGGGCGAAAGTCATGAAGATGTGGTCCGCAATATCGTCACTTCAGGGCGAATTTTCAGAGTGAGTAGGACGAGGAACGAATTCCAAGATGGATGAGATTCTGCCTGGTCATCCAATGCGTTCTTCACAGGACATCTAGGGTTTGGTTGCCGAGAGTTTCTGGTTTTGAGAATATGAGGCAGGAGGGAAACACTTGCGCAGGGCTTCAATCAATGTTCGTGGGGAGTGACATATCGGAGATATCGATGAAAGAGCCTACTAATGTAAGGATGTTCTTAGCGCTGGCATGGATGATGGCAATCTCTTTGGGCTGTGGTGCCTTGCAAGATCGTCCTGAGACACCTCTCGTTCCTATTTCTTCATTCGGCCAAGTGGCCGGCACATGGAAAGGGGTGAGTAAGCGTCTGCCTGACATGCGGAACGATGCCTGGATCATTCTGATCATCAGTGAAAAAGGATTCTTTAACTTCGCTAGCAATCGTGGGATGGAGTTATTGTTGGGAACCGGCACACTCACGATTCTAGACGGTAGAGTGCACGCGAAGACAGATACGGGAATCGGTACATTTACCCTCCACGATCAGGTGGGTAACTTAGTCTTGGTAGTCGAAGCGTCTCTCAATGATGGCCACCATTATTATCTTGAGATGACTCGATGAGGCGGCCATGCTCGTTGCATGGACAGAGGGAACTATATCAGGTGTACCAACCAAAAATTGGATGATGGGGATGAGCCAAGTGTCTTAGCGTTTGATAAAGGACTGAAGACAGGAAGGCATTAAGGGGATGGGTAGGGGACAAGGCCGCTTCACTGTCTACTCAGCTGTGACAGTTCACTCACCCATTGTACTGTGGTCTAAAAACTTCGTACAGATGAAGCGAGGAATCGTACTCTATGAGGCTCTACTTTCGTTGCCCACCTGTTCGTAAAAACTAATGCCGTTTGTAAATTCGTCACATTTGGCAAGCGGGTTTTCTTCTGACAATTTATAGAAACACCCGATGACGGTTTCTCGTTGAATGGTATCACCGTCTACCGACGCAATCTCTTCCGTTCCTCCAGTGACGACTTTCCGTATGACTTGGTGCTTATTGTCAATAAAGACCTTTCCAGAGAAATCCTCAACCTTCTTGACAATATCATCCCATTGAGACGAGTAGGTATCAGAACTAAACTTACTTGGCGAGAAGTACTTTTGAATTCGATAATGCGCGTCAACACCCTTTTTCGGAATTAACTCAAATAACAACAGTTCTTCTTCAAGGAGGCTTTTGTTTGAATACCCAAAATGAAAATGAAGACTTGTCTTTTCAGTGAAAGCGTGACTACTCAGATCAAGCGTGAAATCATTTAGTTTAATATGTAGTATTCCGTCCTGTACGCGGACCTGACTTGTTTTAAATGTTCTTGGGAGGTAGTTCTGGCTCAGAGACATGTATTCTATCCAATCGTAGAGATCACCTTCGTATCCGACCGCCACCTCATTTAAATCCTTTTTCATCAGACTGACATAGCCGGTACTTAAATTCCAGGCTTTTTTGATATCAACATTGCAAATGACCCCTTTGGGATAAGCCAAGCAATGGCTGTACACAAACGAATTGCTGTAGGGTCGATACCATAATGATGAGATCCATGGTCTTCCTAATTTGTCTTCCCATATTTCAGTTTGCTCTGGTTCTCCAAGACTGACGATTCTAACTTTTTCAACATCA
>BQIX01000480.1 GCA_021604145.1 Nitrospirales bacterium | reverse complement strand
ATTAATCATGATTGACGGGGTCCCCGTGAATGACCCCACCAATCAACGAGGCGGCTCGGTTGACCTCTCAACACTCACACCTGAACGAATCGAGAGAGTTGAAATCATTCGCGGTCCATTATCAGCACGGTATGGATCCGAGGCCGTTTCCGGAGTCATTAATATCATTACGCAAGCAGGAGGCAAGGAATCGCATCAGCTCATCCGCGGTGCGGCTGGACGCTTTGGTTTTACTCGAGAACTCCTCCAAGCCAATGGCCCAGTTGGGCCTTTCACGTATGCCGTCTCGCTGTCACACAGTCGAAATGATGAACAGGTCGAACATGATCGATTTGAATTGGGAACAGCAGGGTGGCATATCAATTGGGATGACGATCTTCCTATCAAGCTACGCCTCACCGGGCAATTCACCCATACCTCAACACGGAGCTTTCCAGAAGGAAGTGGTGGACCACGGTTGTCTTTCATTCGAGAAACCGATAGACGTAAAAGCTCTGAACTCGTATCTGGATTCCACCTTAGCCACAATCCGACACATGATTGGGAACAAAACCTTTCGCTTAACCTCTTTCGACGGACACAAGAGAGCGATAGTCCGGGAGTCGCATCATCGCCACTGACCTTTCGAATTCCTCCGAATAATTTTAACACCACCTACACTCGCATACAGCCCACATGGCAGCATACGTTAGACCTCACTCCAACTTGGTCCATTGCTGGCGGCGTTCAACTCACCACAGAAATTGGCAAACGAAAAGGTATCCAGGAACTCACAGCTCTCGGAGCACCAACCAATCAGAAAACGGATTTTCATAACACACGATCCACTCCTGCTTTCTTTACTGAAATGTCTGCAACACTTTTTTCAGACATTCAGGCCACCATAGGTCTTCGGGTCGATATCCCTGAAGGATTTGAAGCAGAGGTCAGCCCGAGAGTCGCGCTGAGTTATCAGGCCACACCCTCAACGCGTATTCGTACTGGCTATGGAGAAGGCTTCAAACTTCCAAGCATGGCAAGCCTCGGCGATCCGACGATTGGGAATGCTCAGCTTCAGCCGGAAAGCAGCCAAGGATGGGACGTCAGCATTTATCACAGCATGGGACACGAAGCTCCACAGATTGAACTCACCTATTTTCGCAATCGGTTTTCACAACTTATTGATCTGGACCCAGCATTAGCAAGGATGAATATCTTTCGTCTTGTGAACCTTCAGACAGTCAAAACCCAGGGCCTTGAATTATCAACGCAGTTCACGCCGCTGACTGGACTTTCAGTCAAAGGGTTTGTGACATATCTCGATACGGAGATCCAGGGCACGTCGGACCCACTTCGCAATCGTCCTGAATGGAGTGGTGGCGTTATCCTGACAGCTCACCCTTCATCAACATGGACCGTACGTACACAGGTACGAGTCATCGGCAAACGCTTTGACCTTCAAATTCCTACAGAAGAAGACAGGGTAGCAGGGTATGTCAAAGCCGACCTTGCAATAACCTACCGTCCAACACCCGCCTGGCGTCTCTTCGGAATATTTGAAAACTTCACGAATGCCGCATATGAAGAATACCTCGGATTTCCCGGTCCCAGACTTTCTTTCAGACTGGGTTTGGAATACGCCCTCTAGTTGATACCCCCCAGGATCTCATTAGGAACTGACCAAAGCTCACAACCGCCTTACAAATGTGTCGGTCAAAGTACTATATTCTCGTTTTTCCTTAAGCTTGAACGTTTTTCACCGAAACTATATGCAGGCATCCCCGCCGTCATTTGAACGCTGGAGGATACAGTATTGATTGACAACAGCACCCAAACACCCAAAACATCACCGATGCATGCTGAAGATTCATACTGGCACCCCGGTGAGGACGGATCACTGTTCGACCGCTTACGCCGATCACTGAGTCTCCCAGCCCTCCCACCAATTGCTTCCCAGATATTAAAAATGTGTCGGAATGACGACACCGACATTGAGAAACTGGCAGATTTAATGAGTCAAGACCCTGCAGTGGTCGCTCGACTGCTGCAAATTGCCAATTCCAGCTATTATGGTGGGGCTCGCCATACCGTGACCAGCATTGCTCAAGCCATTACGTTGCTCGGAATGAATGCCGTCAGCTCTCTGGCACTATCGTTCTGCTTCTACCGATTATGTCAGGATATGAACCATCCTGAACATGTCGGGATGGACCATACAATGTTTTGGCGGCGGTCCATTATCGCAAGCATTGCCGGTCGAACATTAGGGCATTGGTGCAAACTCCCTGACCCTGAGTTGGTATTTATTGGTGCGCTGCTACAAGACATTGGTCTCTTGGCATTAAATGAGGTAGCGCCAGAAGTCACGCGGACATTAACCATGGATGCGAAGGACAACCACACCCAACTCCAACGACTCGAAAAGCAGTACTTCGGATGTGATCATGCCAAAATGGGGAGTTGGATTGCGGAATCATGGAAACTTCCAGAGGAATTTCAAAATGCCATCAGCGCCAGTCATCAACCGGAACTTAGCCATGGGCGCACAGAAGAGGAAAAGACTGTCATTCGCTGTGTCGCGCTTTCAGGACTTCTTGCTGACCTCTGGTGTCGTCATACTGAGACAGAAGAGGCGGTGCATGAAGCCGCCGACGCAGCAAAAGAATGGTTAGAATTTAGCGCTGACGACGTTCTGGCTGTCATCAAACAAATTCCAGAAGGCCTTTCAGAAATCGCCAGTTTTTTTCAAGTGCACATCGGCAGTACAGCAGAAGTTGAACGACCGCTTCTCGTAGCCACAACCATTCTCTCTCCCATCCTGACAACACCCGAGACTCAACCCGAAAACGCGTAACGCAGGCCCCACTCACCGAAACATTTAGACCGCCAAGGTCTTGGACGCCACACAGACACGATCACGCCCAGCTTCCTTAGCCTGATATAACGCACGATCTGCTCGTTCAATCCATGAAGCCACGGACTCACCCGGGTTAAGTTCCGCTAGGCCGATGGAAACGGTTACCGGAATTTCAATCCCTTCATGATCAAATGGCTTACTTCTGACGGTCTCTAAAAACCGTTCCGCAATCCTTGAGCTAACATCCAATCCATCGCTCTGGAGTAACACCGCCATTTCCTCACCTCCATAGCGAGCGATAAAATCTGATTTTCTTAGAAACGTGGACACTAAACGATCGGCAAATTGTTGCAGCACAGCGTCCCCAGCTCGATGACCATAGGTGTCATTCACGTGTTTGAAATGATCGACGTCAATCATTAAGACACTGGCCTCTGAACCGGCAAGCAGACTGAGCCCGACGATACGCTCTAACTGAGTATCCAGCGCGGCTCGATTGTAGAGCTTCGTGAGCGGATCCAATGTCATTTGGACACGAGCCTGTCCCAGTTCTGCTTGCATGGTTTGAAGTTTTGATCCCAAGACCTCGACATGGGCTTGCTGACGCTGTTTTCGTTCAACCATGACCTGGCTGATCCGTTCCACCGCAAGAAGCAGAGCCTTTTTCATTTCCTCAGCAGAGCTCGTTTCTGCAGCCGCTTGCAACCCGCCAAGATGCATCACCATTTGTCGATCGGTTTCCTGGTCATCGAGCACCGTCTGGCCAAGGGTTTGGGTAAA
>BQIX01000479.1 GCA_021604145.1 Nitrospirales bacterium | reverse complement strand
GACGCCAATCGGTAACATAATCTCTTCCCAGGACAATGGTTCACGCCCCAACCATCCCTGTGTCACATTCAGTTGCTCCATAAAGAAATTTGAGTACTTCGCATACAGCAATGTGCCAATATTGACGACAAGCGATGCCGTGAGCACACATTTCCGTTTGAATTGTTCTTCCTCCCTATGGCGAACCAGATACAGACTCAGTAGATAGTCGATTAGCGAAGACCCCAACAACACCACGGCAAATATCGGCTCCCCCCACGCGTAAAACAGGTAACTTCCCATCAGTGCCACAAAGTTTTTTGCTGGTCGAGGCGTCAGGTAATAGCCCAGCAGAAACACCGGTAAGAAGATAAATACGAATATCGAAGAACTAAAGATCATAGGATTGTTGTTCGGTCATGAAAAAGACCAACCTTAAGGCTTGCTTTCGACACAGATAATGATTTTGAAGATCGTTCCCAGAGTGAGAGGGCACGCGAAATACTGCCTTTCTTCAACATATACGTATAACGCGTATGCGTGGGTCTGTGCACTGAGGGGAAGAGTAATTGTGTTTCTTTCTCGTGATGAAATTTTAGATGGAAATTCTATGTCTCGGACTCGAGCATAACGATAGCATTAAATTCATACATGTCTGAAACGCGAGCAAAGCAAAGCGTCAATGACCGGAAAACTGGTATTCGTAGCCATCAGTAGTCGAGGTTTAGGATCCGATTATGGTGATCCACGATTTTGAGCCTACTTGACCGAATTCGTTTGGGCTATGAAGCCGAACAGCTCTGGTTCCTTGCGTAGGCTGGTGAATAAATAGGAGTCATGTTTTCTCAATTTCACCTTCTTTCCAGTGCCAAATCCTGTTGTACCGATAACTTGACTGGCCCTCCTAGGCCCATTGTCAGCACCCAGTGAATCGGAATTGCCGAAGGCAAAGTGACCCTTAAAAGGATACCAGAAAAAGCAGGAGGGATGAGCAAGTCTAAAATAGACCTGAGCCAGAAATGCTCATTCCGGTGCAGGTATGCATCCTGACAGTGTTCCCATCACACCTATTCAAACCGTTTGTCTGCTTGCCGTCAGAATCATGGTCATCGAATATTACGTTTGTGAATTTACTCACTCTTACATAGTTATTCCTGTCAAATTCATGAGTTTGATACCGCCTCTTGCTTATTGTTCCGTATGCTTAGAACGATCAGTTGAATTCTCAGATATTTTGTTCGATCAATATTCATGTTATCGAATTAAGGGAATAGCAGGCGTATATTCATCTGTCCACAAGAAAAGGCATCTAAGAGGGGGCAGCTACGTAAGTCTGTTTCATTTTTCGTCGCAATTTTCCGAAACAGTTGACAGACATCCTGACTGTTTATCGGGGAAGGAGGCGAGGCATGAACCGAAGGCTGCGAGCGGTCATATTGGCCATCTTTATCATTTCGAGTACGTTCCCGTGCTTGATCAACTCGGCAATGGCCACTCAAACGTCTTTCAAGGAAGGGGCCGCATTTTTTTCATATTTGACAGATACGAAAAGGCCTCCACTGCTCATTGATTATTCGCCATCTGACTTCGATCCACGTCGTGGGGAAAATTTTCATTTGCCTTCGCCAACGTCGATTGAGAAAGATTTGCGGGCACTTCGGCAAGTATTTGATGGATTGATCGTATACAGTTTCCATCCAGATGTGACGCCAGTAATCCTTGAAAAGGCTAAGCAATTGCAGTTTCGGGCTGTGGTGTTGGGAATCTGGAGTGCGCGTTCAAGAACCGAAATTCAGGGGGTAATTCGGCTCATTCATGAATATGCCGATACGATAGCGCTTGCCGTGTGTCTCGGCAATGAAGGCCTGCATTTTCATCGCTATACGACGAATGACCTGATTGAAGCGAAAAAATTTATTAGAACTTCCCTAGACCCTGGCCTAGAGATCCCAATCACGACGAGTGAACCGATGCGTGGTTATCGTAATCCTGCTCTGTCTACTTTCGGAGATTTTTTAGCGCCCAACATCCACCCGGTATGGGAAAAACCGGCATTGCCTCCCAAAGATGCGGTATTCTGGACACGCACTCAAGCCATTTCTTTAATGGAGAAAGCCCAAAAGCCTGTACTTGTAAAAGAAACGGGATTTCCTCATTCAGGGGAGAGACATTTTACGCCAGAAGCCCAGCAAAAGTTTTGGGACATGTATCTGAATGAAAAGCGGTTGCTGTATTCGAAAGCGAGTCCTCACGCCTGGGTTTCCTTTGCCACATCTTTTGAAGCTTTTTCATTGCCCTGGAAAGCTGAGGAGAGTGGTGAGCCAGTCGAGGCTGGATGGGGGTTGATGAGCAGGGATCGCATTCCGTTTCCGGCCTTCTATACATGGAGTCGTGCACGGTCGTCGATTCGAGATGAGAGAGAACTTTCGTATCAGAGAGTTGATGTGAAACAATAAAAAAAGGTCCGGGAAGTTTTCCCGGACCTTTTTTAAGCATTCAAGCAACTGAATTGGTGGTTATTACATCATTCCGCCCATACCACCCATGCCGCCCATACCACCCATACCGTGGTCATGGCCGCCGCCCATTGGGGCGTCAGACTTTGGCTCAGGGAGGTCGGTGACCATGACTTCAGTTGTCAGCATCAAGCCTGCAACACTGGCAGCATTTTGTAGCGCACAACGTGAAACTTTGGTTGGGTCAATCACGCCGGCTTCTACCATGTCAACATACTCACCTGAGGCGGCATTAAATCCGCGCGTCGTGGTTTCGCCTTTGACTTTCTCGACAATCATAGAACCTTCTTCACCGGCATTGATGGCGATCTGACGAAGCGGCTCTTCTAATGCCCGCCTCACAATGTTGACGCCAACTTGTTGATCATGCGAAAGCTTCAGTGAATCGAGAGATGAGATGCAACGAAGAAGCGCAACGCCCCCTCCAGGAACGATTCCTTCTTCGACTGCGGCTTTGGTGGCATGAAGCGCATCTTCAACGCGTGCCTTCTTTTCTTTCATTTCAGTCTCAGTGGCGGCTCCAACATTGATGACGGCGACACCGCCAACCATCTTCGCCAGGCGCTCTTGAAGCTTTTCTTTGTCATAGTCAGACGTCGTTTCTTGAACTTGTGTTTTAATCTGTTTGACTCGCGCTTCGATACGTTTCGGATCACCAGCGCCCTCGACGATGGTCGTGTTGTCTTTGTCAATCGTGACTCGTTTGGCACGGCCAAGATCCGTGAGTTTCACATTCTCAAGCTTCAATCCCACTTCTTCGGAAATGACTTGTCCGCCGGTCAATGTGGCAATATCTTCAAGCATAGCCTTTCGTCGATCACCAAATCCTGGGGCTTTCACGGCTGAAACGTTCAGCGTACCGCGAAGCTTATTGACGACCAACGTGGCTAAGGCTTCTCCATCAACATCCTCTGCGATGATGACTAAGGGTTTGCCCATCTTAGCGACCTGCTCAAGAATCGGGAGCAAGTCTTTCATGGCACTGACTTTCTTTTCATTGATCAGCAAGAAGGCATCTTCCAATGAGGCTTCCATTCGCTCGGCATTGGTCACGAAGTAAGGAGAGATGTACCCGCGATCAAACTGCATACCCTCGACAACATCAAGTGCGGTGGTCATGGACTTG
>BQIX01000478.1 GCA_021604145.1 Nitrospirales bacterium | reverse complement strand
CTTCGCAATGGCCGTATTGGAATGAATTGCTTCTGAGCCTCCACGCAGTATACACACGTTTCCCGACTTCAAGCACAAGGCCGCGGCATCTGCTGTGACATTCGGGCGAGACTCATAAATGATGCCAATCACGCCGATTGGGACACGGACTTTCCCTACCCACATGCCATTCGGGCGCTTTTTAAAGCCGACCGATTCACCCACGGGATCGCGCAAGGCAACAATCTCGCGAATCTGCTTTGCCATGCCGGTAATACGTTCCGGAGTCAGTTTGAGACGATCCGCCATTGCCGCACGACCTGGGTCATCGCCAAAGTTTTCCAGATCTTCTTCATTGGCTTCGATAATAGCCTCTGTGGCTTCTTCCAGGCCGTCTGCCATGGCTTCCAACGCGCTATTTTTTGCGGCAGCCGTCAAGATACTCAGTGGCCGCGCTGCCGAACGCGCAGTTTCGAGAAGAGTCTGGAGATACTCTTCGTTACTAACTTCCTCTTCTTCCTCTACGGCTTCTATTTCCTGATCTTCAGACTGCTCATCAGGAACTTCAAGTTCTTCTTCGGTTTCCATTAGTACCCTATTCTTTGCGTGCCTGTGTCGCTCGTATATTTATAGTGGGATTGAACAGGCATTGAGAATACCCCGCTATGTAAAGTACCGTCAAGCAGCATGACTTTGATATAGCAATAGGAATCATAATGTTTATCGAAGATCCTTTTCGTACCGTTTTACTTCTATGCTTGATTTTGCCCACACAATCCTGCATATTACGAATCAGTTTTCGACGAGTGAGCCTGATTCCTCTATTTTATCTCCTCGCAATTTGTCATTCCTCGTGCCGAGGTAGCTCAGTTGGCAGAGCACAGCCCTGAAAAGGCTGGTGTCGACAGTTCGATTCTGTCCCTCGGCACCATATTTCTTCTTTTTCAAATCCATCTATTGTATCTTTCAACTAAATAGTCGGAATACAAACACGTTCTTGTGCCTTAATTCATTGTCCTGTTGTTTACGTATTTTACTTTCTTCAGCACATGACGGTCGCTGAATGTTCAAACACATGACCATGAGAAAAACTACGAGCTAATTTTTTATGTGTGGCCGATATACGCAGAAAGAAAAAGTCGACAATCTGCTCAAGTTGCTTCAAGTGATCCGCAAGCCTGTACTCGCCCCTCGCTATAATATTGCCCCCAGTCAAATGGTGGCATGTGTTCGTAATGCCGCGGAAAATGGTCACCGAGAATGTGTCATGTTGAAATGGGGATTGATTCCCTCGTGGGCCGAGAATCCGAGCATTGGAAATAAGTTAATCAATGCGCGTGGGGAAACGGTTGCGGAGAAGCCGTCTTTCAGGAAGAGCTTCAAGACACAACGATGCTTGGTTTTAGCCGATGGGTTTTATGAATGGAAACAAGAAGGCAAGACCAAACAACCGTATTACATACGCTTTAAAGACCACCGACCCTTTGCCTTTGCGGGCCTCTGGGAACGGTGGACGAAGGCAGAGCCTGCTATCCAATCCTGTACCGTCATTACAACGACTCCCAATGCCCTCATGAAACCAGTGTACCACCGCATGCCGGTAATTCTTTCTCCACACGATTATGGGACATGGCTTGATCCTTTCATACACGACCCTACTGACTTATCAACATTGCTGGTCCCGTTAGCCTCTGATGAGATGGAAGCTTTTCCCGTAAGTACACTTGTGAATAATCCTCAGAATGACCTGCCGGAATGTATCGAATCTGCGGGGTGATAAGGCTTAGGGTTGCTAGTCTTTCGGTGTCAAAGTCTGTTCCGTAGGTTTTGGCCTACATATTTACCTCAATTTCTGGGCAAGGTAACATAAAAACGTTGATGAGGTTGTATGATTGGCCGATAGTAGTATTTCTCTATTTATTTCATTCATAACGGAGTACTCTCATGAAGAAATGTCTTGGGTGTCTCTTGGCTGTCATTGTGTTCGTGACAGGCCCATCATTTTTATCGTTTGCTCAAGAGCCTGAGTTTCCTCCTCCGGCTGTTCGGACCGTCGTCGCTGAGGTATTGCTGACTGAAGGTGAGTTTCTTATTGTCCGTGGGCCGTTGGGAGAAATTCGCATCGTCGTGACGCCAGATACGAAAATGTCGGAACCCTTTGAGTTTGGTGATCGTATTAAGGCCCTTATCCGACCGGATGACTCAGCCATTTCCATTGTCCGTGCTGGACCGGATGAGCCGATAGGGGTCACGGCTCAGGCTCCCGCTGCCTCTTCGTCTGACTCAACACCATCAGCAACGTCTTCAACTACTCCGGAATCTACGAATCAACAGACTTCAGCTCAATCTGACGATGTTCCTGTTCCGATCGAACCCCAAAACAGAATTATTGTGGCTGATATTCTCATGGTGGATGGAGACTTTTATATCGTGAGAAGCGAATATGGGGAAGTCCGAATTGAAGTGACTCCAGACACCAAGACGACTGAGAAATTTGCTTTTGGTGACCGCATTAAAGCCAAGATTCTCCCTAATGATAAAGCCATCTACGTGAAGCGTGCCAAACCAGATGACCCTCTTGGCTTTCAAACGCCAAAGACTCGCGTCGCCCCTCAAAGCACACCGGCACAAGGTGCGCCGAATGTCACCGCCAAGCCTGAGGCCGCTGTGCCGGAAAATGTCGGTCCTCCACCGCCCCCATCGGGGACACGAAAGATTGTGGCCGAAATTCTCATGATCGATGGCGATTTCATTGTGATCAGGGGGGAAAGAGGTGAAATTCGAATTGAAGTCACCGATGAAACGAAGAAGAGTGAGAAATTTCAATTTGGTGATAAGATTCGTGCCATGGTTCTTCCCAATGATCGTGCAATATCAGTCGAGCGGGCCGGTCAGGATGAGCCCATCGGCATCACTGAACAGAAATGATAGAACAAACGGTATAGTATGAGGCGGCTTTTGCGGGTTTAGAGTTTTTCGGGGAGCGAGGATTTTTGTTGCTCGAGAAATTGGAGAATTTCACGGTAGGCGCGGATGCGTTTGACATAATGGACCGGTTCCCATCCGCGTGCATATCGATTCGGTAATGTTTTGTAATACTTCTTTTTGGCTAACAATGGCAGAACCGTTTCTAAATGGTCCCAGCGAGTCTGGTCCTTTTTTAATCGAGTGGCTAGCAGTTGTGCGTCTTTAATGTGTCCCATTCCAACATTGTACGCGGCTAGCGCAAAGTACATGCGATCTGGGTCCTGAACATTACTTGGGATATTGGCATAAAGACGTGCAAGATACCGTGCTCCCCCGCTAATGCTTTTTCGAGGATCCAACCGATTGGTGATACCGAGGTCGGAGGCGGTATCGAGTGTCAACATCATAATTCCGCGAACCCCGGTGGGACTCACGGCATTACGATTCCAGTGCGATTCTTGATACGCTTGTGCTGCCAGCAGAACCCAGGGAACCCCGTATTTTTCTCCGGCAAGATAAAACTCTTCCCGATATTGCGGCAATCGTGTCTTGATATGCCGTAAAAATTTCCGCTCTTCAAATTTCGATAAACTGGTCTTGAGTCGTGTGGGAACTTCTTCCTTTAATGTAGCCTGCTGTTCCCAGGAAGGTGTTTGCCAGAGAAGGATAATTCCAAGG
>BQIX01000477.1 GCA_021604145.1 Nitrospirales bacterium | reverse complement strand
TTCCAAGTCCCAAGGACGAGGTTGAAAGGGGCCAACGCGTCTCCAGATATCATCTTTGGCTTCACTAAATTCATAAAAATTATTGTATTGTGCGGCAATATGTTCAGCGGTCATTTGCCGATCAAGTTCAAATAGGTTGTTCCGTGGAGCAGGGTACACTTTTTTATCGATATCGGAAAATTCAAAGTTTTTTGGATTCTTCGAAAACCGCTCTTCGCTGACCTCAACAGAACATCCTGGAAGTCCGCCGGTTAGGGCTAAGGCTCCTACCCCCATCAGTTTCAGGTACCTTCGGCGGCTGACAGATTGATAATAGAGAGACTCGGATGTGGCCTCGCGTTCAGGAATTCGCCAAGCTGGTGGAAGAATGATGTTTGCCATAGGCTCTCTATATTGAACTACTGCTAGTATCAGGCTATCCTTGAATTGGGCTGAGGGTCAAGTTGCCTGCTGATTGAATGAAAAAATTCTGATTCCATACAAGGCCTATGCAAAACGAATAACCATAATGCCGTAAGGCCAATGAAGAAGGTAGGAGAATAATGGTGAATGTCACAACGGCGTTGGGTTTGCTGGCCGGAGCGTTAACGACCACCGCATTTTTACCGCAATTGATCAAAACCTGGAAAACCCGATCCGCGGATGATGTCTCACTTGGTATGCTCTTAACGTTGTGTACCGGTATCATTCTTTGGATTGTGTATGGTGTGTCGATTCACGATCTTCCACTCATTGTCGCGAACGCTGTCACATTTATTTTGGCGTTTACCATTCTCTGTTTGAAAGTTCGATATCGATCGCAGCGTGTGTCTTGACTTTTCCTATTGCAATCTCCTTCCTGTTACAGTTTCCTATACTTTTCTTTGAACTTCTTTCCAGGAAGTGCCGTCGAGGATAGACGCTCGAAGTTTATATACAGAACCGATTTTTAATGCGAAGGAACATATGGCAGATAAAGAACAATTACGGTTAATCAGATTGGGGGTCGAAGCCTGGAATACCTGGCGCTTGGCGAATCCATCGATTCGTATTGATTTGAGTGGGGCTGATCTCTCGGGATTGGAACTTTCTCAGGTTGACCTCAATGGGGCCAACATTCAAGACGTCACACTTGATGAGGCGAATCTTACCGAAGCAATGTTGACCGGAGCAAACCTGTCGGAATCAAGTCTTGTTGAGGCGAATCTTACGGGAGCGAATTTGAGTCATGCGAACGTGAGTGATGCTGATCTCCTCAACGTTATTCTCGTTCGAGCAATTCTCACCAGAGCGCATTTGGCAAAGACTGATTTCAGTGGAGCTGATTTAACAGAAGCGAACGTCGCGGAAGCGAACCTGCACTTGGTCAATTTCTCAGGGGCAAACTTGGCTCACGCCAATTTCGAAGAGAGCAAAGTGCGGGAGGGTCGTCTCGTGAAGGCTAATTTGTCTTCGGCAAATTTTCGTCACGCCGATTTGGCACAAACGGATATGACGCAATCCAATTGTGCAGGGGCGAATTTCGACAAGACATCATTGATTCACGTCAATTTTCAAGAGGCCAATCTCCACGGTCTTCAAAATGCCACGATCTCTCAGCTCTCCAAAGCGCACTCATTGGTGAAGACGCAACTTGATCCGCAAATCATGGAGTCACTCACACTAAGCTTTCCTCACCTCTTTCATCAATCCTAAATGATTATACAACTCCTAGGGTGTTGTATCTTGCTGTGGCGCGACCCCTGGCGTTGGTTCCAGAGAAGGACGTTTGACGCAACCCTCTGCGATCATGATCGGAAGGAACATGGTCATAAAGAGACAGGCCATGAGCAAGAAATTTCTTATAAAGACTTGTGCATCTGTGGGAAAAGTTGGAATGAAGAGCTGCATGGTATGGCCCTCCAGCTTGAATGAGTTTGAATGGCCTTTGGCACGGTTATGAAACTATTGGATAGTACTAAACTCCTCTGTCGATGACCTATAGCCGTTCCAATTAGTTTCCGTGCGTATGAAGCGGTGTTTCGCGCTGAGTGAGCTTATTTGAAGCGGCCGGAAATTAATTGGTTTCGCTATAGTCATCATACTCGGTTCCTTGAGCTGTCGTGCCCCAGGATACTCGCTTGGCAATTATTTGCTAATATTATTATAACAAATTCTGATTCTGGGGTGAAGAAGGGGAGGCAATGCCGAGGGTTACATGTTTACCACCACTTGCCTCTATCTTTGCTTTTTGAAAAAGCAAAGATAAAGAGACTAAATGTGCTTAGGATGCAAATGGAATCTATGTTGGTATGGAAGTTTGAGGGCAAATTCAAAAAATCCATTTTAAAAAGGCATTAATAGATTCTTTATTCTTCAACCTTGAAAAGACAAACCAAGCAGACAAAATTCCACAAGATCTATCGTTGCTGTCCATTCTTGTTCTCGTTTTTTCCGGCAAGATACACACTATAAAACTCTGATCCACCATCAAAACCAATATCAAAGCCCGTATGATGTATTATTTTATTGCACGCATCGCGTAACCCAAGTGGGTTTTCGGTCTTTTTCCCTTTCTTGCTGAATTTTTCTATTCCACATTTTTTGCTTAATATCTTGGACCAACCTCCGGCACATTTATTCTCCCAATACTCATCATGTACTCTTATGAGCAATGCTGTTTCCCTTAGTAGCTCTTGTAGGATGGCACCAAAACTGTTAACTGCATTGGAAGAGCTAGGATGCGCGTAAACGGGAACGGAGCCTTTAATTAAATTTTCAACTTTTTTAACGGATGCAGCTATAGCCAGAATTAAATAAAGGTTACGGTGAATTTTGTGAATGTAGGGATAGGAAGATGCTGTTTGGAGGAATCTTCTAGAACCGGTTTCATCAGAATCACTCATTTTATAAGTCGTGCTCCTATCTAAGCTGTGCCAGACTGTCGTCAAATTGTGTAAAGATTATACTCTTTCTTGAAGAAATCTACTTCATTTTGGTGAGATGCACCTTATTAGCAGTAAGCTTTCTTACTAGTATTAATTTAAAATCTCTAGGAAGAACCAACGTGTCCGTTTGAGTTTCTGGTCTTACTTCACCTCACATAAAGAGGATAGTCGAGTGACGGCGTGAGCCGAGAAAGAGGGTATGTTTATCGTATCGACGGCGCAAGGTGTCCATCGCGTCGTAGACTCGATCAAATTTCGCAATATGTTGGAGTTTCAGCAGCCCCATACCCCTTAAGTGGCAATAATAGTTCGAGGTTAGGGGGTGTTGCATGACTTTATCTAGACGTATTTATGGAAAACAGGATATTCCTGGTGAAACCTGCAAGCCGAACAAAAAGATGAATTTTCCTCTGTCCTATGATTTTTACAAAACTGGCTTCAAGGTCAAGCGTTGCATCATAAACCTTCAGGATCTGATAGACGAATTTAGGTTCAGAGGTTCTACTACTTCTTAATTGGTACAGAGACGATTCGTGTACCGTAACCTTTCGTTGCCAATTTCACCGTGGGCATCTACACTTTGATCATGTCCAAACAAGATGGGCCACAATCATTTTACAATCCGGAAGCTCCTGTCTTTCGGCCAAGAGAGTTTTACGGACGTGAGGGACTGGTGCGGAATCTACTCTGGCGGCTTGAGCAACGAGAGTCGTTGAGCATTATCG
>BQIX01000476.1 GCA_021604145.1 Nitrospirales bacterium | reverse complement strand
AGGCGATTTGAATGGCGATGGGTATTCTGATCTCATTACGAGTAATATTCAAGAAAACTCATTGTCCATTTTGATGGGAAATGGTGATGGAAGCTTTCAAGATCAACGGACGGTGAAAGCGTGTCAGGAACCAAGGAATTTGGCGATTGTTGATTTCAACATGGATCGACGGATGGATTTAGCCGTCGCCTGCTCAGGAAGTAATCAGGTCTTGATCTTTCTTGGTGAAGGGAATGGAAACTTTACTCGTGGGGCACAATATCCTGTCCACCGAACACCGGTTGATATTGCGTATGGTGATTATAATGAGGATATGTTGCCTGACCTCGTCGTTGCTCTGCGGAATGATAAACTCCAAGTCCTGTTGGGCATGGGGACCGGAAAGTTTCGACTTGGAGCACTCTATGAATATGGCGATACGCCCACTTCTGTGAAGACGGCCGATTTTAATGGGGATGAACACCTTGATTTGGCTGTGAGTAATGGAGGGCCAATGAGCCATGCCGTGTCTATCTGGCCAGGAAACGGTGATGGCACCTTTGAATCGCCGACAGATTACCGCACCGGCAAGCGGCCACTTGGGGTCTCATTCGCCGATTTTAATAGTGATCGAAACCTGGACTTATTAGTCGTCAACGGAGAGATGAATACGATCACCGTGTTTTTAGGAAACGGAGACGGAACATTTCAGGAAGGCAAAGACTCTGGAGGTGATGCCGGGCCAAATCAGGGGTTAGCCTATGATTTTGATGGTGATAAACTGTCGGATGTGGCGGTGGTCAATATTCAGTCGGGAAGTATGTCGTTGTTATTCGGAAAAGGTGATGGAACATTTCACTATCCTCCTAAGCACTATTCCACTCCCTATGGACCGTTTGCCTTGACTTCTTTAGTCGTGGCTGCAGGACGAAATGAGCAACCAGGCTTAGCCATCGCGAATAATTCTGCCAATAGTGTATCCATATTTCTTCACCACGGCCTGAAGTCGCGAGGCAATCTTGAGGCATCAGCAACCCCTCAGTCTTAAGCGTTGTGGGCCATCCCTCTTTCTTGACAGGTTCTAGGTCCTTCGCTAAAGTCGCAGGTAGCTTCGTCGTTGCTCGGCTATAATCAGCTCAAAGTTTAGCAGAGAGGCCGAAAGGGTGTTCCGCAGAGCGGTTATGGGAAGTGCTATGAGTCTCAAGTCAATTATCCTCCGATTGCATTTTCTTCATCGGTATCTTTGTTGGCCAATCAGCAAGATTTCTAAAATTTCCCTTAAGATATATCCAAGCAAAATCTTCGCAATTATCTCATCTTAGGTCATACTCGTATTATCCCATAAAAGGAAAACGTGCGAACATTTCTTTGGTGGTTTGGAATGGGATCGCTGACAACGTTCTCAGTGCTCCTTGTCCAGGGAGGAGTCAGAGATCTTGTCTATGAGTCATCGTCATCAACGACGTTTGAAGGCCTTCTGTCAACGGCATTGACCATTTTTGGGGGGGGGCTGCTTGCCGGGTGTGTTGCCGTGATCTTAAATCGACTACGATAGGGGGCTCTAGGGGAGGATGAAGGGTTGGCCAGGGTTGACGGATACTACCGGTTTTGATGTAGGCTGATGTTGTGTCTTCGTATCAAGATTCATTGGGAATTGTTCTGCAATACGTTGTTATTATGACTTGCTTGAAATGCCAAGGGACCATGTTGGTGGAACGTCATTATGCCACCCTCGCACAACGGATTCATGCGCGTTGTATTAATTGTGGATTTTGGTTTGACCTAGCCGATGTCCTTCGGTTTTTCAAGAAGGTACTTGAAAGCGGGTATCGTGGGTTGAAAGTCCGAGAGACGCTCTAAAATTTTCCTTCCTTCCTTTTTTGTCTACCTCTTTCCTCGACGCAGCGTTTACACATTTCATGCAGAATTTCCCGAACATCCATGGGTTTGTGCCGTCTCATGGAGTCAGCTCTATCCGTCATTTCCCTTTCGTATGGCAAAGGGGTTTAGACAAAACTCTGTGTCAGTCGAACGTATGAGACTATGAATTGAGAAGAAGGCCTCTTCTAAGAATGAAGAGGAGAATTTGGGGGATCATGGGCAATTTGTTCAATGTGAACGATGCCATTCTTTGATAAAATCGTCGCTTTTTCAAGTAGATACTGCATTTCTGTAATGTTCCCAGGCCAGCCATAGTCCATGAGCACCTGATAGGTTTGGTCACTTATTTTGTCAATGTGTTTGTCGTATTTATTCGCATACATTTTGACAAAATGTAAGACGAATGCCTCAATGTCTTCAGGTCGATGACGAAGAGGCGGAATGTGTAAGGGAACCACATTCAAGCGATAGAACAGTTCCGCTCGAAATCGCCCTTTAGCCACTTCTTCTTGTAAGTCTTGCGATGTTCCGGCAATAATCCGAATCTGGTCCTCCCGGTCATAATTTGGTCGATTCAACAATTCCATTTCTATGGTTAAGAGAGTGCGGAGAAGCCAGGTTTGCGCTTCTGGCGTCAGTGCTCCAACCTCATGAAGATACAGGGTGCATCCACGGTCTAAGTCGATAGGAAGTTCTCTGTGGTCCGATGAAGGCGAATATTCCGCTTTGTTCCAAATTTGTAAAGGGTGTTGTGAACTATTGGGGTGGAAGGTTGCGCAGTGTAGTTTGTAGAAAGGAGATTGTTGTCGAATACTCTGGCCATGAATGCGGCGTGCTAATGTGGCTTTCCCGCTGCCTTTTTCTCCAACAAGGAGGACACGACAATCAGCTTGTGCCACGAGGCGAAGTTGATCCAGAAGTTCGATGAAACGTGTCCCCTGACCGATAAGAGTTTCAACTGCGGGTAAGGGGTGTGGCTCCTTGATCGAGTGCAAAAGTGTATCAGTAGGCATGGAATTGGTTCCTTTTATTTTGATGCATCACAATTATGAATAAGCAACCAAGATGCCAACTTGTTAATTTTTTTTGAGCCGATATAGGCCATTGTTTTTTCGTAATTTTTTTGCTTTATACGAAATGGATAAAAAAGGGAACGTGTAGGCCTGAGCCAGCATTTGCCTAGGTCTCGGCAAGTTTCCTGTATGCATTGAAGGCCCTTCCCTTTCATGGGGAAGTTCAAAAACAAAGATTGCCCGTAAGTCTTAGGCGTTCCTCTTCATCTCAATGCTGAAGGGGTATTTATGTTCAGAATGATGAGTCTTGGTTATAGCGGTCAACTATGGAGATACGGGTTAACCCTTTTGGAGGAAGTGAATGTCTACAGAATGAGTGAAGACTGAGTAAGGCGTGTAGAGGACGAAAAGTCTCGAAGGGTTGACGTCAAATAAACGGTTGTCGACCGTCACGCTACTCGTTCAGAATAAGGGGGGAGTGTCATCGGTAAAATAGGGCAGACCAGAGAAATTTATTGGTTATGCTTTTGTCGTATTTTTGGTCCTGGTATTTCGTTTCCAACGAGCTGAGCCTGAGCGGTGTTCATTATTGGCTCGTGGTGGATTCTGAGGGGGAGTTGGTCTTGATTCCCATTCCTGAACCTGCCCAGAAGGTCCGCGAGACCACCAGCAGGAGAGAGAGAAGGGTTTATGTGAGGCGGCGTCTGACATGGTCGAATCCTTTTGTGTGAGAGTAGGTAAAGGGTCGTCGCTTTCTTGGTCTCC
>BQIX01000475.1 GCA_021604145.1 Nitrospirales bacterium | reverse complement strand
AACACGTTGTGCTGTGTGGATGAAGCGAAACAACTGACACCTACCTACGACCTCGCCGTTACCCATAACAAAGAACTGTGGTCTGTGTTTAAACGGGTGTGGAAATTTAAAGATGACCAGCCGCAACGCGATGAACATTTGACACTATTTAAGAAGGAATTACAGGAAATGCGCAGCACCCTTGAGGCATTGAAATAATTCAGAAACTCTTATTCATGCGGGACACGCTCATGCAGCGTGTTCTGCATGACAGCCATAGAATAGGAAATTCGTACACATGTAAGGTTGCTGTTGTTTCAGTTAAGAGGTACTTCATGGGAGGCCAATACAGGGGTCGAAACAAGCTGCGGCGTCTTCAAAAGGTCGAAACAGATAAGCCCGTTGACGAGGTCGTCAAAGAACTACGGCAGCATAACGCGCGTCCGAACAATTATCGTGAACAGTCGCTGAAGCTCCATGGCCTTATCTGTGCAAAATGCGCGAGAGAGTTTGACAGCACCAATCAACACCTACTCACCGTACACCATAAGGACGGAAATCATCACAACAATCCTTCAAACGGGTCGAATTGGGAAAACCTTTGCGTGTACTGTCATGATGATGAACACAGCCGAGGCATGCTTGGGGATTATCTCAAAAAATAGAAGTAGATAGATCATACCGCCGATTACGAGGTCGAGCACTTTGCACACAAGAGCCCATGAAGTTTACACCAACGCTCAGCGTCAAGATGTTCCATCCTCTTTTTATCACAGGTCTTCGTTGTTGCGCCGTCCTCATTGGACTACTCTTGGTTAGTTGCGATTCGCACGAAGACACCTCTCCCAAGTCATCCCGACCTTCGGCTTTTGTTTCTTCAGGCCCTCTCTATGTAGAAACAGGCGATCTCGAGGCGATTCTGTCTCGTGGGTATGTGCGTGTATTAAGTCCACCGCTTGCTTCCCTTGACTATCTTCCTCGTCAAAGCTCTCCTCAGGATCAAGTCAATCATCTATTGGAAGAATTAGCGCACGACATCAAGATGAAACTTGTTCGGGTCCGAGTCAAAAACCATGAAGACCTCATCCCGTCCTTGCTCGAAGGCAAGGGCGATCTTATCGTGGCCAATCTGACGATCACTCCTGAACGACAATCTCAAATCGACTTTACCGTCCCTGTCGACATAGTCCGGGAACAACTTGTCACGAGACAATCCGATACACAGTTGACCCATCTAGGGGATTTAAAGGGACGAACCATCGTCGTTCGACGGTCCTCAACGTTTTGGAGTACCGTTCAGCAACTGAAGGCAAAAAATCCTGAGATCATCGTCCAAGAAGCACCAGATCATTTGGACACGGAACAGATTCTAGATCACGTGGCCCGAGGGAAATTTGACGTTTCCGTGACAGACAACGAATTGCTACGCACTGTACAGACCTACCGATCAGACTTACGAGCCGCGTTCGATATCACAGAGGAGCGACCCGTGGCCTGGGGTGTACGACCGGGTTCACCGGCATTACTGAACAAGTTGAACACGTTTCTATCAGCAGCAAATTTGATGCATTCCCGACCGACACTCTCCACGACAGATTTCGATAAAATTCAACACCATGGCGTGTTACGCGTACTCACCAGAAACAATCCGGCAACTTATTTTCTGTGGCGTGGGGAATTATTGGGATTTGAATATGAATTAGCTCATCATTTTGCTACAAAACACAAATTGCGCATGGAAATGATCGTTCCCCCAAGTCGGAAGGATCTTATTCCATGGCTACGTGAGGGAAAAGGCGATGTGATTGCTGCTTCGATGACCATCTCTCCTGAACGAGAAACCGAGGGCGTCTCGTTTTCCCGACCATATTTCACAATCTCTGAAATTGTAGTCGCCCGTGACAATGAACCTGAGGACCAATTACAACAACCCGAAGACCTTGCGGGCAGAACCCTTGCGGTGCGACGGAGTAGCTCGTATTGGACCACGCTCGAAGCTCTTCAGAAACAAGGCATCCAGCTTGAACTGATCGAAGCCCCAGAAGAACTCGAAACAGAAGAAGTCATCGCTCGCGTCGCGTCAGGGGAATACGACTTGACGGTGGCAGATAGCCATCTCGTCGATATCGAACTGACCTCGCGCCATGATATCCGTGCGGCCTTTGCCTTAGGTGACCCGAAACAACATGGCTGGCTCGTGCGTCGAACCAATCCCAACCTTCGACAAGCCATTAATACGTTCCTGAAAAACGAATATCGCGGGGTCTTCTACAATCTCACCGTTCAGAAATACTTTGAAAATGAACAAGATATTCGCGATCACATACAACTGCGCGTCAGCCAAACTGGTGAACTCTCTCCGTACGACGCGCTGGTTGAACAGTATGCAAAACAATACGGATTTGATTGGCGATTGATCGTCGCACAAATGTATCAAGAAAGCCGCTTTGACCCTGATGCCCGTTCGTGGGCTGGAGCCGTGGGACTCATGCAAGTGCTTCCTCGGACAGCCAAAAGTTTGGGATTTCACGATCTCGGTTCTCCTGAAAGTGGCATTCATGCTGGTGTGAAATATTTGAATTGGGTCCGGGACCGGTTTGAGCCAGAACTCTCGGTTTCTGATCGTATGTGGTTCGCGTTGGCGGCGTACAATGTGGGGCAAGGTCACGTGCTGGATGCACGGCGTTTAGCCAGACAACAGGGACGTAATCCCAATCGTTGGTTTGGACATGTCGAAGAGACCATCCGCTTGCTGTCGAAACGGAAGTATGCCAAACACGCTCGACACGGCTACTGTCGATGTTCCGAACCCGTGAAGTATGTCCGAGAAATCAAGCAGCGGTACGAGGCCTACGTACAGGGAACGGAATCCTAATTGTTACTCGCATTTCCCTTCATTCTTCTCATAAACCTTCTGAAATCATCACTCACCGACAACAAAATCAGCTAACATAAATTCCCATACAATATTGTTTATATTTAAATACCTTACAATGTTTCGAATATTAACCCAGGCATTTGTTAGTTCGGCTTATGCGCGAAGATGCCTGATTTTATGAATCAGCGATGCTAGGAATTCGATAGTCTGCAATCTGGTTTTCCTGGCCGTAATTGGCGTAGTCGCCCTGCTGTCTTTGCCACCGAAACTCTCCCCAATTAATAGATCGATATTTGGGAGGAGACGCATCACTAGTCAAGACTTCGAGAGGGGCATAGTCCGCATCATAAGAAGGGTTATAGAAAAACGGCAAACTATATCGGTCACGGTTTTCACTGGCAAGCACTCGATGAAGCGGAGCCTGGTAACGATCATTACTCCAGACTTGTACCATGTCCCCAATATTGATTACCAAACCACCATCTACCGGTTCGACTGAAACCCATTCATTATTGAGACAAACTTGAAGACCGCCAACATTGTCCTGAAGCAACACGGTCAGTGCGCCAGCATCCGAATGATGATGAATACCGAGATGTCCTTCTGCTGAGGCATGCCGGTCAACATAGACGGGATCGTACCTGGGGAAATAATTAAGCCGAAGGAAGCTTGTATGTTTATCAAAAAGGTCTTGAGTCAGACCACCAGGAGCGACACCCAGCCCTTCTCCTATCATTTCTAGTAATTCAAACGCGATGCGCTCACAGGCCTGAAAATACTC
>BQIX01000474.1 GCA_021604145.1 Nitrospirales bacterium | reverse complement strand
GATGAAAGTCTCCGACCCGATTATCTTTGGTCATGGAGTGACCGTCTATTTTGAAGACGTGTTTACAAAACATGCAAAGACCTTCGATGAACTAGGCGTCAATCCGAATAACGGACTGGGTGATGTGTATGCCAAAATTGGTAAGTTGCCGTCAGCGAAACAAGAAGAAATCAAAGCCGATATTGAAGCAGCTATGAAAAATGGCCCGGACTTGGCGATGGTAGATTCAGACAAAGGCATTACCAATTTTCATGTACCGAGCGACATCATCATTGATGCCTCAATGGCTGCTGCTCTCCGGACATCAGGAAAGATGTGGGGTCCTGATGGAAAAGAACGTGACATGAAGGCCATGATCCCTGATCGCAGTTACGCCGGCATTTACCAAGCCGTCGTAGACTTTTGTCGAGAGAATGGCGAATTTAACCCTGCGACGATGGGAAGCGTGCCGAATGTTGGATTGATGGCTCAAAAAGCGCAAGAGTATGGCTCACACGACAAAACCTTCGAAGCCGCTGACAATGGAACCATTCGCTTGATTGATGGCGCTGGCAAGGTATTACATGAAATCCCAGTCGAAAAAGGTGATATCTTCCGTGCTTGTACCGTCAAAGACATTCCCATTCAAGATTGGGTCAAGCTGGCCGTGAAGCGGGCTCGAGCGTCTTCCACACCTGTCGTGTTCTGGCTTAACAAAGACAGATCCCACGACGCGCAACTCATTGAAAAAGTGAACCGGTACCTAAAAGATCACGACACCAACGGTCTCGATATTCAGATCTTGCCTCCAGTCGATGCCATGAAGCACTCGTTGAAACGCGCCAAGGAAGGAAAAGACACGATATCAGCTACCGGCAATGTGCTTCGAGATTATCTCACGGACCTTTTCCCGATTTTGGAATTAGGCACAAGCGCCAAAATGCTATCCATCGTTCCCCTTATTAATGGTGGAGGATTATTCGAGACGGGAGCGGGAGGGTCGGCTCCGAAACATGTCCAACAGTTTGTGAAAGAGGGGCACTTACGCTGGGATTCACTTGGTGAATTTTTGGCTCTTGCCGAATCCTTCGCTCACCTGAGTCAGAATAAAAGCAATAAAAAAGCCCAGGTACTTGCCGAAACCCTTGATCGTGCGACGGGGAAACTCATGGATACTCGAAAAGCGCCAGGTCGGGTACTCGGGGAGTTAGACAATGCTGGCACTCATGTCTATGAAGCCCTGTATTGGGCTCAAGAGCTCGCTGCGCAAAATGACGATCCCGAGCTAAAAGAAAAATTCACTCCAGTGGCCAAAGAGCTTGATACCCATATCGAAAAAATTCTTGAGGAATTGAAAGCCACAAAAGGAAAGCCTGTCGATATCGGCGGCTACTACCATCCTTGTCCAGACAAGGTAAAAGCCGGAATGCGTCCAAGTACTACATTCAACAAGATACTGGCCAGCTTAAATTAAATAGTCAGACTGACCGTTACGTGCATAAAAAAACGAGCTGGGCTTCGCATGAAGTCCAGCTCGTTTACGTTGGAACGACCTCAAGCCGACACCTTTGGGCCAGAACCGCGTTGAACGTCGGTGACCTATTAAGAATACGCAGGGTAACACAACAATCGTCGCTATGAGAACACCTGTAACCCTCGCGGTTCGTTTGCCGAGTGCGTCTCAGTAAGAGTTGGACTGACTAAGAGCACGAGCGTGTTACGCGTTCGTGTCCTAGGCCATCTAAGCCCACAATATTGAGTGACTCTAGCTGATTCTCAGTAAGGATTGAAACGGGAGACCAGTGGTACGTTGAACGTTCGTGCCTTTGGCACCCCGCTGGAACGTATTTGGATTCGCCATTATCCTACTTGATGTGTGATGATTGCGCTTATTTACGGACCATGCTCTGACGTTGTGTGTTCGGCGGGGGTTTTATTCAAGACTTTTTCAAGCACCACGCTCAATTCATGAATTAAAACCGGCTTCGTCAAAAACGCTCGAATCCCAATCTGCATCGCTTTTTCTTGGTTAATTGTATGGCTAAAGCCCGTACAGAGAATGATGGGTAAGTCTGGCCGGATGGCCAAGAGATAGCTCGCTAACCGTTCTCCTGTTAAATGAGGCATGGTTTGATCCGTAATGACGACATCAAACCGTGAGGGATCCTCTCGAAACACCTTGAGCGCATGTCTGCTCTCCTGCTGCACTTCCACATCGTAACCCAATTTCATGAGAAGCTTTTGGCCTGCTTCGGCAAGAATCTCTTCGTCCTCAACTAAGAGAACGCAGCCGTTCCCTCGGCGAATAGGCGATTTTTTGACAGCAACATCAGGCAACGATTGTTCAATTCGTGGCAAATAAATGATAAAAATAGACCCTTGGCCCACAACACTCTCTACGAGAATGGCCCCATTGCAGCTAGTAATAATTCCATGGACCACAGACAATCCCATGCCCGTTCCTTCACCAACCCCTTTGGTAGTAAAAAATGGCTCAAAAATTCGCTTGATAACATGGGGAGGTATGCCACGACCAGTGTCACGTATCGTGAGTTTGACATGAGGCCCAGGTTCAAGATTGGGATGCAACATCGCAAATTCCTGAGTGATGTCCACAGGACCAATTTTGACTTCGAGAATGCCCCCTTTGTCTCTCATCGCATGTTCGGCATTGGTACAAAGGTTCACCAGAACTTGGTGAATTTGCGTGGAATTAGCCAAGATCGTATCGGATTCAGTGGCCAGATAGGAACGAATCTGAATGGTTTTCGGAAGTGTGGCCCGCAAAAGCTGGAGTGTTTCTTTCGCCACCACATGCAGGTGAATCAATTGACGTTCAGGATCTTTTTGTCGACTAAATTCCAGGATTTGCTGGACTAATTCCTTGGCGCGCCAGGCTGCCGTGGTGATTTTTTCTAAATAGGCTCGCTCCTCAGCGTGTTCAGGTAATTTAATGAGTGCCAAGTCTGAATAGCCAAATATCGAACCAAGAATGTTGTTGAAATCGTGAGCGATGCCACCGGCCAGTGTTCCAATTGCCTCCATTTTTTGCATTTGAAGAACCTTTAATTCACTCTGACGAAGCGCCTCTTCAGCTCGACGACGATCGGTCACATCAAATGCCACACCCGTGACACGGTGAGGGTGCTGTTGCTCGTCTGATAACACTTGTCCTCGACCAGCTATCCGAACTTCAGAGTTTGTGCCCTGCTTCCGAATACGAAATTCAAAGTCCGAAGAACCGCCTTTCGCAATAGACTCCTGTATTGTTAGCCTCACACCGTCGACATCTTCCGGGTGAATGTATTGTATAAATGATTCAAACGTCCCGCCAAAGGTACCCGGGGTGAGACCGAATATCGCTTCGAGCTCTGGAGACAAAAAAAGCCCATTGGCATGAATATCGTAGTCAAATGTTCCCATTCGGCCAGCCTGAAGGGCAAACCTGAACCGTTCTTCACTATCGCGCAAAGACTCCTCAGCTTTTTTTCGTTCGATGGTATCACGAAGAAGTTCCTCATTGACTCGAGTCAGCTCCAGCGTTCGTTCTTGGACTCGGGTCTCTAATATTTCTTTACTTCGACGTAGTTCCTGAGCCGTTCGTTTGAGCTCAGATATATCGTCTGCTACATAAACGACCCCCAAGGTTGTTCGTGTCACATCAG
>BQIX01000473.1 GCA_021604145.1 Nitrospirales bacterium | reverse complement strand
AGATGTTGTGATTATGGCCGTGGTATTGTTTATCACGGTTGCCGTTGATTTGATTACGGCGGTGGGGGTTGGCGTGGTCTTAGCCAGCATTCTGTTTGTTAAAGAGATGGCGGATCTTGAATTAGCGAACATGAGTGTGATTACCGAAGGGCATCAGGAATCACCCTTGACTCCAGAAGAAAATGCCGTCTTAGATCGCAATGCTGGAAAGATCGTATTGATTCATGTCGACGGACCAATGAGTTTTGGCTCAGCTAAAAACATGGTTCGCCGGCTCGAGACGGTTCCTGGGCTTAAAGAATTTACAAGTTGTGTGTTGGACTTAACAGATGTGCCGGTCATCGACGGGACCTCCGCCATGGCTATCGAGGATATGCTGCGGATTATTCAAGCTCACAAACAGCACTTATTCTTTGTCGGCATGCAACCACATGTTACCGAAGTTCTTGACGGGATGGGTGTCCTCGGCCTGATTAGGCCTGGCCATCGTTATGCGCAACGCCTCGATGCACTCCGTCACGCGGCTGAAGCCGCCGGCTCAATGCATTCGGAAGATGTTTCAACGGCAACAAAATAATTGAGAAAATTGATTTGAGTTCGATCCTAAAGTCATGATCTATACTGAGGACTGCCAGCTTTTTATTTTTGGCGTTCCTTTTTATTTGGTTATTAGGGTGAAAAGTGTAAAATTACGGAATTATCTCTAAAATATCCAAGAAGCTGAAAATGTCCGTAAAATGAGGGGAAGGTTTGTGTTGAGACTTAGACTACAAGAATTCTATAGAGTTGGTTATCATTAGACATGGCAACAAGTAGTTCAAAAACTTGTTTGCCAAATTCTGAGGCTTCTTTAAGTGCGGTTTGGGATTGCTTATCATCAGAAAACTTTTCTATTAACTTCTTCTCAGGCTGATCTGTCACATTCAAGAAATCTACATATGCCTTGATTATCTCATCGACTTGATTTGAGAAATCAAATTTATGTTGCTTTTTAAGCCATTCAAGTCTTCGGAGTGGAGACAGTTCAACCATACTCTTAGCGTCTTCTGGGCTAACTGTCCCTCTTTCTTGTACAATCGCCATTAGGTATATAAGAGCCGAATAACAGGTCAGTAGTCTACTGTGCTTGAGCTTATAATTCTTAAGCTTTCGCTTCGCCTTCTCCTTGTCGGTACCGTCTTTTGTTCGTGCCTCGTAATTCACACAGAAAGTTCGCCATAATCGGAGTATGTCATTAGCAAGAAATGAAGGCATGAAATCCTTCTCATGACCCTCGTAGTCTCTCCAGTAAGCGCTAATGACTTGGTCGATTGCCTGTGAGTGAATTTTTTCTTCCAGTAGTGAACGACTTTCCAGTAGCAATAATAACCGGGCTGTAAATGTGTTTGATGCGTCGTCGTTAGGGCTTCCTAACGTTTTAATAAGATCATCAACCGTGTAGTGCTTGAGGTATTCGCCATCTCCGGAGAAATCAGGAAATTTTTGACTCCTGGTGGTTTTAATTAGTTCGCCCTTTAGGAGTATCTCATCTAGATTTGTAAGAAACCGGCCAGTATCATTTGTACATCCGACTATGAATAGGTCCAGGTCACTATATTGGCTAGCTTCTTCCCGAGCAAAGGAACCAGTCAGATAAACACATGCTTTTCCTTTGGCAAGATCCTGAGCCTTTTGTAGTTTGTTTTGAAGGGTTTCGAGGCGACTCCGGACTTCAGTACGCCGGTGTTCGAGTAGGTCTGTCAGGATTACCCTCCCATTCCATCAAATTGCCAAAAATTTCAGCTTGTTCTATGGCATCTGCTAGTGCATGGTGAGAGTGTTCCCGATGTGGACGTAGATCAAATTCAAGGCTAGACCTACCGGCCAATGCGACCGGCACACCGGCTTTAATGGCATAGGCTGTCTTTATATCAAAGCAGCTTGAGTGATTGAAGGGCGAGCCCCCAATTGCAAAGCGAACGAAATACCAATACAACCACGTCCAGTCAAAACTTAGTGGATATGCAACAAGGACAGGTCTGCTCATTCCGGCAATATGGCGAACCCAATTGCTAGCTTCTGTCATTGCAAGGACAGGGTCTACCCCTTCTTTACAAAGGCGAGATCGATCAAGTTGATTTATACGTAGTGCTTCAGGCTCGAATTCATTAGAGATAGGCTTTAATTCACAGTAGTATGTATTTTCGAACTTCTTGGGGCGTTCAAATTTTTCCCCATCAAAGCGACCAGCATAGACCAATGCAAACGAAAGGAGTGAGAAGGGACCTGGAATTGGTCCATCTGTTTCGACGTCAGCAGAGAAATAGGTATCTATATGATTCTCTCCAATGCTAGGGCTAGCCTCATCTGTATGTGAATCAGAAGAATTGGCCATATGAGAAAGTGTCTCTGACATAATGACTAAAGTAAACTGTTAAGACAATATCTATTAAAGTGCTAATCGAACTGCCACTAACTCTTTGACTAGCTTAAGACTGTTACCATCTTGTTAATAATTAAGTAAACACTAGGTGATTCTCGCATTATTAGATTTGCAAATTCAACTTTCTGCTATTGACACTGTAAGTCATTGAAAAAATAAAAGTTGTCTCAAATAGTGGATTATTAAATATACATTGCACCTACTCCTTTGCGAATTATTCCCGTCACACGTTCGTGTGTATTCACTTTCGAGTGATATGGTCATGTGTAGAGAAAGGGGCAGATGTCTGATTGACTGTGTTGGAAGGGAGCCATTCCTTTTGATTCCTAGATACCAAAAATCATAAAAAATAGGAGATGAAGCTGTGTCTGAAGAACATACCGTGAAATATTTGAAAGATTATCAACAGCCGGATTATTGGGTTAAGCATGTTGATTTGACCTTTGAGCTCCGCGATGGGGAAACGTTGGTCAGTGCCAAATTGCATGTTGAGAAAAATGGTGTGCATCAGAATCCCCTTGTTCTTGATGGTCAAGAACTGGAATTACTGGCCGTGAAGCTGAATGACCAGAATATCGACAAAGGAGCAAAATTGGCAGACGGCTACGTGTTGGATAAAGATTCACTTTCTCTCCAACCCACACAAGATACGTTTACGGTCGAGACGCTCGTCAGAATTCATCCTGAACAGAATACCGCACTTGAAGGATTGTTTAAATCAGGCGGCAATTGGTGTACACAATGTGAAGCTGAAGGGTTTCGGCGGATGATCTTTTTCCCCGACCGCTCGGATAATATGGCGACCTACATCACCAAGATTATTGCTGATCAAACCATCGCCCCCGTTCTACTTTCAAACGGCAACCTTGTTGATCAAGGACACATGCCTGATGGGCGTCACTACGCAGTGTGGGAAGATCCGTTCCCTAAGCCAAGTTATTTGTTCGCCCTTGTCGGAGGTAGCTTAGAATGCCTTGAAGATGCCTTCGTAACGGCAAGCGGTCGTCAGGTCGTTTTGCGTATTTGGGCCGAAGCCAAAGATCTCGATAAACTTGGGCATGCCATGGTCTCGCTTAAAAAATCGATGAAATGGGATGAAGAGGTGTATGGTCGTGAATATGATCTCGATCTGTTCAATATTGTGGCGGTCGATGATTTCAATATGGGTGCCATGGAAAATAAATCTCTCAATATCTTCAACACCAAGTATGTGTTGGCGCATCCT
>BQIX01000472.1 GCA_021604145.1 Nitrospirales bacterium | reverse complement strand
CATTCCAAATACCACAAGAAGATTCATTTTAGTGGAATATAATTCACTAAGAAAAGACGGCCTCCAAACAGAAAAAGCAAGAACGCAAGTTGCCAAAAATACCCACACGGTCACTTCACCTGTGACTGCATTAGAAAACTGTCCAGCAGTGGATTCAGAAATAGCTGTTACCCTTGTCATGATTGGTCCTGTCAGGACTAGAATTACCCAAAGCAGCGAACCAAAGCTAGCGAAACCTTGTGTAGTTAATGATTTTGATTGAAGAAGCACGATAGATAATAGAATGCATGAGATACTCAGGATACCAATGGTTCTTATTCCGCTAAAATCTAAAATCCAAGAGATTTCAAGAATGGCTAAAGCTAATAATCCTCCGAGACATAAAATAAGAATGGCGACGACTATTTTGGAAAAGAGTTTGCTATTCGGTTTTAATGTAGTTGCAGTATTCATCTTTTAAATGAGAGAAAATCTATTTCTTACTAATGATATTGATCCTTAAAGATCAACAATCTGGAGTCCTTGAATTGGAATGAGGACGATTCTTTTATGAGTTTTGAACAGAAAAGATAAATCGAGGGTTTAATTGCTAATTAGGAATAGCAAACACATGGAATTTTCATCTTGAACGTAAGGCATGATGTATAGCTACAGCTATTTTCGAAAGCATTTTCGGGAATGTATTGATTCTATACTTAAATTAACTACCTTAATGTGTCGATTGTAAATATCAAAGGCCGACAGCAAAAGATCTTTTTATAAGATTACTATAATCGCTTATAAATCCAATCTGGAATGTAATGAAATTCTTTGTTGAAAACAATCCCTAACACCCTACCTCCGTTTTTGATTACTTGCTCTTTAACATTTTCAATAATTACGGAACGTGATTCTTCCGCTTGTACCACTAAGACTACCCCAGTCACTCGCTTACACAACTCGAGGCCATCGATTGAAGAGTGTATGGTTGGCGAATCAATAAGAATACAGTCAAACCGATATTGAGCACTGGTCAAAACCTTTTCTTCTTTTTCTGAAATTTCCGTATTTGTGATTGATCTAACTTGTGAATTCAGTGAAGCAATGAATAGCTGGGATTCTCCAACTTGATAAACGGCTTCACGAATATCTTGATCATCCAGAATGGCTTGTTCAAGAGAATGCGTCGGAAGAATGCTAAAGTATTTGAATTGTGCTTGATCACCATGGGCATCAATAAGAAGGACAGACTTGCGATGAATCGTTGACAAGACTTTGGCATATTCTCGGACAATTGTTGATGTACCGTCATCATCTTGAGAGCCAAGGAATTGGATAATACTTTTTTTGACATCCCCTATCACACTTGTCAAATTTTGATGAAGTTGGAGCATTTCCCGTTCTAGATAGAGCGGAAACGTGTCAGTAGGTTTCGGTTGATCTACGATCCGTATTGGAAGAATTTTAGGAGTTTCTTTTTCAGGTCGTTCATCTAATGGACGGGGCTTACCCTGTAGCCGATCAGTTTGGGCTTGCTGTAATGCTTCATACACTTTACTCATAAGTCACACTCAGTAGGTATTAAAGATATTAATGAAATTGAACTCACTTGATAAACTAGTTAGTCATTTGCTGATTCTGGAAGAACCCGTGGAAATGTAATGGTTTGTCCAGGGAAAAGCCACTCGGCACTTCGTATATGTGGATTCTGCTCTAAGACACGCCTGATGTGCTGAGGACTTGACCGTCCGTATGTTGAACGTATCAGTTTTTCAAGAGTATCTCCACGCTTAATGTGATGGACCTTTAATGGAGATTGAAGGGATCGTGCTTCGGTTGACTGGATAGGCTTTGGCTCTTGAGTAGAGATTTGTTCAGATGATTTCGCACGAATCGATAGTTTGGCAGGTTGACGAGGCTTATCCTGAATTGCATGTACGATAGGTTTTGTCTTTGGTGCGTCAAGAGATTTTTTCTTTTTTTCTAGCTTTCCAGTATCTTGAGTTTTTTCTGGAATACGAAAATCATTCTTTGATACTGAAGGTAACACAGATTTTCTTTCTGATGATTTTCTCAATGAAACATCTTTGGGCATGACCGGCGAAGCTATGGGCTCTGTCACATCTAACGGCATCGTCTTACGTGGCGGCAAGGAGGATTGGGCTCTCACAGGCGAACGTTCAAGTTGGGGGATCATCCGTGCAACTTCTTTCGGATCATGGGACTCAAACCAAAAAAGTTGAGGATTGGCTCGAATCCAAGGAATCGCGAGAATAAAGAATCCCGCGGCCGCAGCTGCAGCAATCCACCGTTTGCGTTTTTTTGTCTGCGCACCCCTTAAATCAGAAATCACTTCCTTGGCGATTTTTCCTGGAATGGGTTTCAGTTGATAGGCATATCCCGTTAAAAGGGTATTGTCGCATAGGATGTTCAATCGCCGTGGAATGCCTTGAGCTTCTTGAATGATGAGTTTCAAGGCTGGTTTTGAAAAGATTGTTGATGATCTTGCCCCAGCCTTTGCCAGACGATACTGGATATAGTCAAAGCTTTCGGCTTTTGTCAGTGCTCGAATCGTGGTTCGAATAGTGATGCGCTGTTTTAACTGACGCAACGCATCTTGATTGAGTAACGACTCTAATTCTGGTTGACCAATCAATACAATTTGGAGAAGTTTATCGGTTGTGGTTTCAAGGTTCGACAACATACGTAAATTTTCAAGTGTGTCGAGCGGCATATTCTGAGCTTCATCAATCAACAAAACAATCGTTCCGCCCTTTTGATATTCTTGAATTAAGACACCCTGAAGTTGCTCAACCATTGCGCTACTATCAAGATCAGTTGATTCGTGACCAAGCTCATTCAGGATGCATTTCAATAAACTATTGAAAGTCAAATTTGGGTTGTAAATATAGATCGCCCGGTCTTGGGAGGAATCAAGTCGCTCAAGCAGCGTACGAAGAATGGTTGTTTTGCCAACACCGACTTCGCCAATGATCGTAATGAACCCTTGCCGTTCCTCAATTCCATAAATCAAAGAAGATAAGGCCTCCCGGTGTGTCAAACTCGAAAAAAGAAAACGTGGGTCGGGCGTAGTATGGAATGGCTTTTTATTGAGACCGTAAAATTGTAGGTACATAAGCTTTAAGGAAGATCATGATGATAACGAACACTTGTGAGTGTCGGAAGACCAAGCGCACGTGCAGCATGTTCCGACCGTGTATAGCCGCCTTGAAAATATTCAGAAAGTAAAGCCAGACAGATCCCAGCGGCTCCCCCAAGAAAGATGGCGATCAGGACATTGAGTGCTTTCTTTGGACGAATTGGTTCAGCCGGTACAACGGCGGATTGGATCACACTAATATTCGCCAGTTTCAAATGGTCCATTTCTTCTGCAACTCGAGCATCTTCGACCTTACTTAAATACATCGAATAGTTCTTTTCTGCCGATTCAACTTGAAGCTGCAACTCTTCAAATTCTTTGGCGAGGGTGTCAAGTTTAGAAAGATTTCCATCAAGCTCTTTAAGTTGTATGGTGACAGCATCTGCCTGAGATTCAAGTGACCGAAGTTCAGATTTGGCTTTATGAATTTCAATGGAAAGTTCTTGATAGACCGGATTTCGCTCTGTAGTCACTCGGTCAGTAAGGATGGATTCCTGGTCGTGAATGAATTT
>BQIX01000471.1 GCA_021604145.1 Nitrospirales bacterium | reverse complement strand
TCGCAATGCCTAATTCACGACAGGCGCGAATGATCCGCATCGCAATTTCGCCACGATTAGCCACAAGAATTTTTCTAAACATAAGGTTCGTGTACTTTGCGTCAATTAGGAATCGATAAAAGTTGTCATAGGCTTACTGTGCTAAAATGAGCCGTGTATAATCGATTGTTCAAGCCATTACGCATGCATTCAGTTAGTTCGTCTCGAGAGGATAATAGTGATTGGTCTTCACGATACGCTGGCCTTCCGGAGACAGGACAAATTCCTCAAAAGCTAAGGTTAACGGTGTTGGGTCCTTCCTTGTGGTGAAGATCACCGGTCGCTGAAGCGGATAGGTCTTGTCCAGTACCGTTTGATATTCTGGCTCAACTTTATCAACAAAAATGAGATTGATGGCGACCCCGTCTTCCTTCGCACGCAAGGCCGGTGTCATTGAAACAAAGGTGATCGCTGCTAAGTCTCCCGTCACAACATTGATGGCATGTCGTTCTTGGTCAACGACTTTGGCTGAACGAGGAATCCGTGTAATGCCTAGCACATCGACCAATCCTTGTCGAATGTTTTGATTGTCGGTTCGACTCACCAGTCTGATCTTCATTTCTGGTGCTTCTTCGTAGACCTGAGACCAGTAAAGAATTTCTCCTGAAAAAACCCCAGCAATCTGTGTGAGGGTCATTTCAGAGACAGGATTTGAAAAATTCGTCAGTATGGCAATCCCGTCACGAGCGACGGGGGTCGAACGAAGGTGTGGTGCTGGATACCCCGTGACGCCGATATCGGTCTCCCGTAACTCGACTGTTCGTATGGGTTTCGCATTTTCGTGCCAGAAAACATCAACTGAAACCGAAAAATGTTTTTCTTCAAAGGCTTTAGCCAAATTTGCAACCAAATGCCGTTCCGGACCATTTCCGGTGATCAGAATGGTTCCAGATAAGTCTGAATCGTTTCGGGATGGTACTTCGGCAAATAGCGTCCCCGTCCAGACAATACAGGCAAGCCAGAGGTTGATGCTCAAGAAGAATATTCTCACATCAAACCCCTTTATTCCAAATCGACTGCCCATTCCTAAAAGGTGAAAGATGGTGCGAGACGCTCTTTCTGGTCTTTGGCAACTCATTATTTGAATGATCAACAGAAACCCGCGGAATAATTCCTGTTTTCAGGCATGAATGTCAAGCCAAGAAGCAAGAACCTGGAGCCTGTACGAAAGTCTTCTTTTTGCCTCGATGATGATGAACGAATTTATGCGAACGTCGCATCATCGGTATACACGTTCGTCAAAATCGTACCTTGCACCAGTTATGCTGAATCGCCAGGGGTTGTTGCGCCGGGCGGGGGGATAGGCATCGCACGTTGCCCTATTAGTGGGGGGAGCTTTGAAAACTTACTGGCACGCTCGTCTAACATATTGTAGGCTTTCATTTCCGCAAACCCTGTCTTATGTGTTCCCACGACTTTTGAGGCAAAGGCAGACATGAGCCTCCGACTTTTAGTCGCATTGCATTTTGGACACACAGTTTCTTCGGCATTAGCACTGAGTGGCTGCATGATTTCATACTGATTTTCACAAGCCTCACACAGATATTCGTATGTTGGCATAATAAACCCTCCTTCGGCATTTCGGGATAGAAAATGTCAGTTCAGCCATTGAAGATCATTCAATGTACCGGAAAATTTATATTGTCGAGTTACAATTGGTTTCACTATTATACAGAATGATTAGGAATCGTCGCTATGGCTTACCTCGAAACAATGTTCAGTTGAATTGTATGTGAAAATCTTGACATTTTCAAAGTCAAACCATTACCTTACGAGGTTTGAATTTTAAGGAACTCTACCAGAACGAGAAGGAGGCATGCCATGCCGGTGCTCATTCGGAAGTACAAGCTAGCTAGTGGTCTGATGCAAGAAGAACGTATTGATGAACAAGATCGTATTGACCGCTATTTTAGACTGTTACATCGTGATGATGTGAAAAAACTGCAAGCCGGGGAAAAGGTCATTGTGGAAAAGGATGAGTGGCAACTCTTAGAAGACTAAGGTTCGGATAACCCCCAAACACCATCTCTCAAACATTTACTGCGTTATGAATTATTGGATTCATGTAAAACATGCTCTTGACCAGGCGATGCTTCATCGCGAGCGTTGTCTGGAAATTCCGTCGATGACCGGACGCGCCGACTTCTGGGAAGGCGGATGGTTTGAGTATCCCAATAGGGAAACCGCGCTTGAAGAGCTAGAAAATACAGGGCTGAGCCGACTCGTGCATTGTCCTATTTGCAAGCCATAGGGACATGTTTCTGAGATTTTTCCTGAAAAATTTTCACTGCCACCGATTTCCTCAACCCACGGTCTCCATGCTTCTCTAATTCCTTTTCCTCTTAGCCGAACCATTATGGCGCAGAAATTTGGAAATTTTCGCTGGGTGAAAGAGGGATACTTGGACAATCGAATTCAAGGAGTCGTTGTTGGCCAAATGATGTTTGCAGGGTTAGGCCTTGTCGACTTTTGTCTCTCAGGACAATTTACCGGAGAAATTAGTGGGCAGGTCATTCGATTTCAGAATTCAAAATTTATTGATGATGCCAGAGCCATCGATTCTCTTGCAGATTTGGAGAGCCCGCAGATTGGAAAGGTGAGTTTAATCTCCTTTGACCCTCACCCCTTACTGCCCCCCCATCCGTATATAGAATGGTTTTCGCAGCACGAGGACCATTACCGTATCGAATTAGAGCCAGATGATGCTCAGCTCGTCTCAAGTGAACATCTTTACGAGATTGATGGAATCAGTCAATCCATGCTTGAGCGTCTTCAACCTCTTTTGAAATGAGTGGAGGATGTTTTGCGTGATCATAATATCGGGGCGTGGCCACAGTAATTATGAGACCACTCGTTTTATTCTGTCTCCCCACAATGCATGTTTTACATTGTCAACGAATGGTTTCGTTGACAGCCTAGAGGGGCACTCGTAAAATACCCGCCATGAATAACCGCTTTCTTCGAGCCTGTCGACGTGAATCTGTAGATCGAACACCTGTCTGGTTTATGCGTCAAGCAGGTCGTTATATGAAGGAATATCTCGAAGTTCGGAAGCGTCACTCCATTCTTGACGTCTGTAAAACACCTGAATTAGCCACGGAAGTGACTCTCCAGCCGATTGAACGGTTTTCCCTGGATGCGGCCATTATTTTTGCCGATATTCTTCTTCCGTTAGAAGCCATGGGGCTGAACTTAGAGTTCATTGAAAGCAAGGGGCCAGTATTTCATAATCCTGTTCGCTCAGATACTGATGTCGAACGGCTTATCCCGGTTGATGGGGAGTCGTTTGGATATGCTGGTGACGCGATTGCCATGACACGGAAGGCTCTGGCCAATCGTGTTCCGCTCATTGGTTTTGCTGGTGCTCCCTTTACTCTCGCCAGCTATGCCATCGAAGGCGGAAGTTCTCGCGATTATCGTCTGACGAAAGATATGATGTTTGCCCGACCAGATCTCTGGCATGCGTTACTCTCCAAGTTGTCGAATGGCGTGATTGAATATTTGCAGGTGCAAATCCATGCCGGGGCCCAGGCCATTCAATTATTTGATAGTTGGGTCGGGTGTTTGAGTCCTGACGATTATGAAGAATATGTATTGCCGCATACGCAACGAA
>BQIX01000470.1 GCA_021604145.1 Nitrospirales bacterium | reverse complement strand
TATAATCAATCAGTTCTCCTTGTTCATTCGTCTGGTTTCCTTCTTCATTGTTAAGCAAATACACATTATTCATAAAATACAGAGGCTGGGTTGCCCCATAGTGACGAGAAAGTAACGGATACCCAGAGACAATGACGTCTTCAGCACGTTGATGTTCAGAAATATATCGCATCGCGTTTTTCCATCGGTGGTGCTGGACATCGGTAACATGAGGAGCCTGGAAGTCATTCGCGTAATCTTTTACTGTTCGCATAAACCACGGCATATTTGTCAAAACCCCCAGAACCGCGATGCACAACATGCCAGCCCACAACAGATGCCAAAGGTGCCTTGGGACATACCGCTGTTTGTTGAACGAATTTCCTGATGTCCAGAGTACCGTGAAAAGTTGAGCAATACCGACGCCGGCGGCCATATACATCAGAGGGAAGATGTACATGATGTAACGATAACTTTTCATTGGTAAGATCAAACTATGCAGCAAGAGAGGGAGGAGGAGAGTACAACAAATAAACAGTCCAACTTTGCTGTTTTTCAACAGGCAACAAAGAAGCAGAATTGTGAGACCGCCAAATACGATTGGGTATTCATCAAGAAGTAGCCAACGATAGTAGCTCCAGTTATTCGCATTTTCCTGTCCCCAGGCAAGTGGTCCATCAATCACAGCCGTCAGTTCTTCAAAAGTGCTTGGAAGCATGAGGCTACCTGCAGATGCTCCCAGCAGTAGCAAAAGACACGTGCCTATGTATTTTTTTCGGACGAAATTCTGGGGTGCCCTTGTGAAGAGTGAGACAACACCCATCATGAAAATGTACAAACATACGCCAGAGATAGCTGGGACAATCAGTTTATGGACCTTCCACGCTATCAAGAATGTTCCCCCAGAACACACTAAAAACATTGGGCGAATTTGATAAACTTCAATCCATCGCTTGATAGTAGAGGGTTTCGACTTTTCCAGACTTTTAGGTAAAGTTGTTTCGAATCCTTCATAGAAAAAAAAGAGGGTGAGTAAGTACAGCAGCTGAAACAACATGTACATTCTCACTTCGCGAGAATGTGCAATTTCCATTGGAGAAAAAGTCATGAAGAAGGCCGCCACCAGACCGGCGAAGGCCGAGTACCATCTCGTCGTCAACCAATAGACGAAAAAAACAACTAGTATTCCCAGAATTGCGCTTGGGACACGTAAGGCAAACTCGTTAAACCCTCCCCAAAATCCTGCCATTGCGACCAGGTAGGAAAACGGTAGACTTCGATCGTATTCAAATCCAGATGGCAACACCGGAGGCTTCCCCTGGATTAGCTCTTGAGCTGCATACACGTGGAGAATCTCATCGATACCGAAATCCATCGCCCCGAGATGTGAAAACCGCAAAAGGGCAGCAATGCCTATCAGGAAGATACAGATGGCTACGAGATAGACCCTAGAGGTGAAAAAAGAATTTTGGTCTGATTTGGACATTTGACAGATTTTGTAAAACGGTCGTTAACTGAGACGACTAATACAGGGTAGGAATTTCCTTATTATCTCCGACAAAGAAAGGTTGATCTGCCACTTGCACATTTTGAACTACCGACTAGCCCTACCCGTTCGCAGGCTATATTTCATTCATGCCGCAGTGTGTTAAACGGTTACCCTTTAGAATGGCACACGGAGGGAAAGGAGAGATGGTCCCTGTCTCTCAGCTCTTTCGCTCTTACCAGAAACCTGAGAAAATCCTTCATCATCTAAACCGCACGTGGCTATTTCGTTTTCGTCTACCCAGATGCGAGGAGAATATTTCCCTCACCGAAATTATCTAATCCCAGCGCAGGTCATCTGAAAACTCGAAACAGTTAGGCGCGCTTCAGTGGTCAGAACCGACCTGCGTGGACTGCTGCCTCTTCTGTCGCGGTGAAGGTCATGTAGCGAAAACCGTGCGCATAGGCCGGGTCCCATTCGTCCACCTCCTTCAACGTGGCCGTGCCGCGGACCTCGTCGCCGAGTTCCTGGTACAGGTACCCTTGTAGAGTTCGGAGCACCCCGTTGGCGGGATCGGCCTTTAGCATCTCTTCGACGCGAAGCAGTGCTGTGGTTATGCGAGAGTTGGCCTCTGCCGGTTGGTGCAGCTCTTTGTGGACGAGCGCCGCGCTGTAGAGCCGGAACGGGTCGTTGGGGTGGGCCTTCACGTCCGCGTCCGACTGAACCATCGCTTTCTGAAGATATGTTCTCGCTCCTTCCTCGTCGCCCTGGGCTTTCGTCGCACGTGCGAGCAGAAGCCAAGTACGCTGATTCTCGAATCCCTCCCTCTCTGCATACTCCAGCACTTGCCTAGAATTCTGCCAGAGGCCATCCTTGGGGTAGCGGTCCATCGCGAAGCTATAGAGATAATACTGAAAGATGTCCCGACTCCACTTTCGTCCCTCTGCAGAACCGAGCTCCATGGCCGAGGTCCCGATCGAGACTATAAGGAGCACGCCCCAGCCAGCGAGCACGGCTTGACGTCGAAGGACCAGGCCCTGCGCCCGGGTGACCGACGCAGCGAGGGTTGCGAGCAGGCCCAACGCGAGGAGATACTCCCCGAGTTCGTCGAGACGGTAACGCTGCAGGTACTTGAAGCAGAGTGCGGAGGCGAGAAAGATCGGCGCCGCGCCGGCGGGAGGAAACGGCAACCGAGAGAGCCAGCTGTTCCGGCCCCGACCGAAGAGCCATGCCGGTACTCCAATTGCGAAAACCACGATCCCTGCGAACACCGCTGACTTAATATTCAATTCTGATTTGCCAGGACCCATAAACAGGTTATGCAGATTCGTTTCGCTCTGCGAGTTTCGGGATGTAATGAACTCCGGTCCCTCGAACGATAGGAGCCGCTGGCCCCAGCTGATCTCTTCTAGCGCGAAAAAGAGGCTGAAGAGCGACAGAGCAAGTACTGACACCGTAACCCACCAATCCTGCCCGACGAGTCGGATACATGCCCGCATTCCGATTCCAGCCGCGAGCAGTGCGCACCAGAATGTCATCCATTCTACCCACTGATCTTCCGAGATGGAACGGATGAACGCGACAGGATATGCGAAGAACAGGAGAGTGAAACCCGCAACGTGCAGGAGCCCGAGCAGGACGAGGGCGACGCCCGCGTCTTCCCTCTCGTGCGAGCCGAGAACACGGACGATGCTCCACAGTGTGAGTAGGACGGCGATGATTGTCAGGGTCAGGGTCAAGCAGGACGTCTCCACGCGGGCAACGAAGCGATGCCCCCGAGCAGCCTAGCGACGAGCTGGGAACATGTCAGTACTGAAATCACCTTCAATCTTCGAATCATCTAAGTTTTTGAGCCTTTTTCGATTCTATAGATTCAGATTTCTGCTAAGAGTTGATTATTCGCGCGAATACGCGAGTCAGTATGTTCGATCGTCTTCCCGGCACTTGCCAGAATTCATCGTACCCGCTGATAGCGGTACGATTTCCAGGCGCGCTTCACTGATCGAGTCACCTCGACGAAATTTGCCAAACACCCTGTTACCATGCCCCGAAACCCGGATTGTTCCTCAATAAATTCCAAGACCCAACTCGGGAGATGGCCTCGATAGCGTTCCTGAAATACTGGATCAAGACAATCTCGGCCAGTGAGCACTCCTCGACAATTATCGGCTCCGCATTGGCAAACCCATTTTTCTTTCCACCACGGATGG
>BQIX01000469.1 GCA_021604145.1 Nitrospirales bacterium | reverse complement strand
AGGCCATGCGTGTGATCAATAACTGGCGGGTCAAAGAAGATACCAATTTTGCGTTTCAGGAAACTGGATTATCGGAATGGGTTTATGCTCCTCCTCGTAGTGCTCTGCATCATGAGGCCTGGGCGATGACGGAAGGCATTCTTGGGTTATTGACTGAGGAAATTTTATCACATCATAGTGAACCATTTTGGGCGCTCGTGACTAATCCTAGTCAAATTGATCCTATCCAGCGATATGCCTTAAAGGAACGGCTTGGTGTTGATACACTGGATTATCCCGAGCAACGAATCATGAAACTTGGTGAAAAGTTACATGTTCCTGTTGTGCCACTTGTGTATGCATTTCAGGCATATGTAGATGAACATCAAGAATACCTCCATGGATTTCCCAACTACCGAATGGGGGCAGGCCATTGGAATGAAAAAGGACATGACCTTGCCGCTCATCTCGTCTCTGAGAAAGTGTGCGCTCACCTTACAACACGATGAGATACGTGTTGTCCTATCCTGAGAAAATTTCTATAAAAATACCTTGTTTGCTATGCTTTCACTATGCCTATTATCGTAAGATCAGTGATGCGATTCTTTCTGATGGTTTCGTATTAAGGGTACTCTGCTAATCTCTGAATATCTGATCTGAAGAGTTTGATTGCGATATGTGCAGATTTACTGAGTTCATGATGGCGTATGTCAAATAGCTCGAGTTATTTATTGAAAGACTTCATACGTTTGAGATTGTTTCAGCGTACGTTTCTTGGAAATTGATGATGTGTTGAAGCTTCTATGTATGAACAAAGAAAGTGTCAAGTGAGTAAAATAGAATGAAGCTGGATCGCCTTGTAGGTAAACGTGTTCTGATAACGGGAGCGACAGGTTTTGTGGGAGGCCATTTAACGCGTCGCTTGGTGAGTGATGGGGCACATGTTCGTATTTTTGTTCGAAAAAGCAGCGATCAGAACATCGTTGATGCTCTCAAGTCGATTGGTGCTGAAATTGTCTCCGGTGATATTACTGATCGAGCTGCGGTGTTTAACGTGGTGAAGGACGTTGACACGATCTTTCATATTGCGGCGCTCTTTCGTTCGGCCAAACATGGTGATGATATTTACTATGATATCAATGTCGAGGGTTCCAGGAATATTCTTGATGCGGCAGAACAGTCTCATGTGAAGAGGGTCATTCACTGCAGTACTGTCGGAGTGCATAGCCACATTCCGCATCCGCCTGCAGCAGAAGACGAAGCCTATCGTCCAGGTGATATTTACCAAGTCACGAAATGCGAGGGAGAAAAATTGGCTTGTGAACGGTTTCTGTCTGGCCGTCTTGAGGGGACAATCGTCCGGCCTGCGATGATCTGGGGGCAAGGCGATATGCGGACATTGAAACTGTTTAAAGGCGTGGCCAAGCGTCGTTTTCCGATTATCGGTAATGGACGCACGCTGGCTCATTGGATTGATGTGGATGATTTAGTCGATGGGTTTGTGCTGGCGGCTGAAAATGATGTAGCGAAAGGGCAGACGTATATTTTTGCGGGAGAACGGCCAGTTTCTATTTCGGAATTAGTTTTGACCATCAGTCGTGTGGCTGGTGTGAAGCCTTGGCCATTCAAAGTGCCAGCCTTACCGATTCAACTGCTTGGGTCTCTCACTGAGGCTGTGTGTAAACCTTTGGGCATTGAGCCAGTACTTCATAGACGACGAGTCGATTTTTTTACTAAAACACGTTCGTTCGATACTTCCAAAGCCAAAAGAGAGTTAGGGTTTCATCCCCGGTTAACATTCGAAGCCGAAGTGGAAAAAATATTTAATTGGTATCGCGCCCATGGCTGGTTAGATTAATGTCGATGCCCTTCCATGTGCTTGCCTCACTGGTAATTTTACTTCATACTGAGACTGGTAACTTACGGCGTTTCGGTCTTGGAGTCCGTCTCATGTGTGGATTGCTGTCCCCATCGTTGCTGATGTCATGAAGAAGATTCAACTCTGCTCTCACGCTGCCCTATTCCCTGTAGTTTCCATTGTTATTATCGTATTCCTCGTTGCTCAACTCGTGGCCATCATTCTCCCAGTTCCATTTTATTACTGGCCGTTTCTAGATTATCCAATGTATAGCAAAACTCGAGTTGAGAATGAGCTTGTGAACGAAAACTTAGAACTCGTTGGGATAGTGCCAGATGGTCGGGAACGACGGATCACTCGACAAGAGCTTGGCCTGAGTTTTTTTAAGTTCAATGATTGGCTTATCCCTCGTCTTCGAGATAATCAGAACGATCCGTCGATTCAGGTGTATGTTGAAATATTACGTGCGATCGATCACGGAGCGTTTCAGTCTATTCGTATTCAAGCAGCACCAGTACGAATCAGTCGAGCTGGTATTTCTGAGGCTCCGATCCAAGTTTTTAGGGTCGTTGACTTGCAATCTATCGGTGGCGGATGAATATGTGGACTTTCTGGAAATCCTATTGGTTTGCCCCAGCTCCCTTATTCAATCTCGCCTGTTGTCGGTTGCTTCTTGTTGGGGTTGAGCTATTACTGACGGTAGGACGAGAATTCTACCAGGTCGTGTTATATACAGCGCAGAATGCCCCAATGATGGCGCAGACGCGATATTCCCCTCCGCTTGTTTATAAATTACTCACTCTTCCATTTGGCCAGCCTTTTTTACCATCGGAGTTCTTAATTTTAGTGATATTTGTGGTTACGATGGGTGCCGGCCTTTTGGCCTTTATTGGTCTCTTCACCAATCTGAGTCTGATTGTGTTTGTATTTGGGCATATATTCATGAGGTCATTTAATTATTCGTTTGGCGAATTTCATCATGTGCAAGCTGTGATGATGATTGCGCTTGCCATTCTTGCATTGAGTCCCTGCGGACGTGTGTTGTCTGTTGACGATCTATTGCGTCGAATTTCAGTTTCGGCGAAACAACGAAAGTTTATCCCTTCTACAATGTTAGAGGAGTCTAGCGAATTTGCTCGTTGGCCCGTTTTGCTTATGCAGTGGATTTTTGCCTTATGCTATTTCTCAAGCTTCCTGAGTAAAATGCGTTATTCTGGGTTTGAGTGGGCGAATGGCTTCACGCTGCAATATTATCTGGCACGGGATGGTCTACGATGGAACAGCTCAATAGGATTATGGTTTGCTGATCATCATTGGTTAGCGTGGCTATCCCAATGGACGGCGATAATATTTCAAGGAACGTTTTTTCTTGTCGTTATCTTTCCGATTTTGCGATGGGTCTATATTCCCTTGGGTTTTACCTTTCACATTGTCGTATATTTGACGATGCGAGCTCCATTTTTTACCTGGATGGCCATGTATGGAGTGTTTGTAAATTGGAAAGGTGCATTGACCAAACTTTCTTCTCTCTTTTTTGCGAAATCAGAGAAACTTGAGGTTTTATACGATGGACAGTGTCCTCTTTGCATTCGATCGATGACTATTCTTCAATATGGTGATTGGTTGGAGCGTATTCGATATTCGAATGTGTTAGAGCGATGGGACATCTTACGGCAAGAGAGGCAAATCGACATTCCATTATCTGAATTTCTACGCGAAATGTATCTTGTCATGCCGGATGGGTCTTTACGTAAAGGGTATTTTGCGTTTCGAGAGTTAGTGAAAGTGGTCCCACCATTCTGGCCTTTGGTCCCAGTCTTTTATCTCCCCTTTGCCTCTACGATCGGTCCAA
>BQIX01000468.1 GCA_021604145.1 Nitrospirales bacterium | reverse complement strand
TGGTGGAGGGCACGGGAATCGAACCCGCGACCTCAACGTTGCGAACGTTGCGCTCTCCCAACTGAGCTAGCCCCCCACGTATTGGAAAAGATCGGATGCTTGGGTTGGTGGTGATTGTGACAGGATTATACAACACTCTTTTCTTACAATCTACTTAACAACACACGTGTACAGCGGCCGTGTTTCATCATGTTGTGAAACAGGTTATTCTTCTTGCTGTGTTTCTTATACTTATATGCCGCTAATGTTCCAGCCTATGCAGAACTACGATTGGGCAACACTTTGACTTGTCGTCCTTGAATCACAAGACGTTTTTCAGCATACAACTGAATCGCCTCAGGATAGATTCGATGTTCAGATTCTAGAATTCTTCCTGATAGATCTTCAACCGTATCATCTTCAAAAACCGGCACTGCTGCTTGAAGAATAATCGGTCCCTCATCCACCCCTTCCGTCGCAAAATGGACGGTGCAGCCGCTCACTTTCGCACCCCAGTCCAACGCTTGTTGCTGTGCGGCTAATCCCGGAAATGACGGTAGCAATGAAGGATGGATGTTCATCATCCGCCCCTCATAGGCGTCAATGAGCACTGGAGTCACAATCTTCATATAGCCGGCTAGAATTACCAATCCAACATCATGGACTTTCAGCACATCCAATACGGCGACATCATAAGCTTCTCGAGAATTGGGCTGTCCTTTGTAGAACTTGGGATCCAGGAATACGGTTTTAATTCCATGTGATCTGGCCCGCTCCAACCCAAAAGCCTCAAGTTTGTTGCTTACGACGACCGCAATACGAGCATCTAACTTCCCGGCCTCGATGGCATCAATAATGGACTGGAGGTTTGACCCTCGCCCGGAAATCAACACACCTAACACTACCGAAGCCATAATCTCATTCCTTCACTCACCATATCGTACCGGCACATCGGGAGACGTTCGTTCACGAATCTCTCCAATCACATGTGCCGCGTCACCTAACGCGTGCATATGATCAAGAACGCGGGTTGCCTCTTGTGCCGGAACAATGACCACAAACCCAATGCCCATATTAAACACCTGATACATTTCCTCTTGCTCAACATGTCCCGCTCGTTGAATGACATCAAAGATACTGGGAACGGGCCACGATCCCCGCTTGATCAGCATTTCACAATGTTCGGGTAACACGCGAGGCACATTTCCCGTCAGTCCCCCTCCGGTAATATGTGCCAAGCCATGGATAGTACAGTCTGTCAATATTGTCCGCACATGTTTCGCATAAATCCTGGTTGGTTCCAACAATACATGACCCAATGGCCGATCAAGTTCTGATAATTCCATCTGGCCAGTCCAGCCGGCCTTTTCAAATAAAACCTGTCTCGCCAAAGTAAACCCATTGCTATGTAAACCCGTTGAGCTCAGACCAATCGCCACATCCCCCGGTGAAATATTTTGGCCATCAATAATCTTCTCGCGCTCCACAACACCGACGACAAAACCAGCCAGATCATACTCATGGTCGGGATAGCACGACGGCATCTCAGCGGTTTCTCCACCAATCAAGGCACATCCCGCCTCCCGACATCCGGTCACAATTCCGCTGACAATCGATTCGGCCTTAGCAACCTCTAATTTTCCCGTCGCCAGATAGTCTAAAAAAAAGAGCGGTTCCGCGCCGCTTACCAACACATCATTCGCACACATCGCCACCAAATCGATGCCAATCGTATCGTGACGATCCATAAGCGCGGCCACTTTCAACTTCGTGCCAACCCCATCGGTTCCAGACACTAAAATCGGATCTTGATACTGCGTTGACGGAAACCGAAAGAGACCACCAAAACCACCCAAATCACTCACGACTTCCGGACGAAACGTGGTTCTCACCAGCGATTTTATCCGACGTACAAACTCATCGCCTGCTTGAATATCCACACCTGCATCACGATACGTTGTCATAGCCATCCAATCAAAAAAAGGAAAAAATCTACGGTCATGTCGACATCTCTGAGAAGGCTAACTCAACCAAGGTCTCGATATGTGCGGTCTGTGGGAACATGTCAAACGGTTGAATTCGAAGAACACGATACCCAAAGGTTGCCAGGCGAGCAAGATCTCGAGCAAGCGTGGCAACATCACACGACATATAGAATACACGCGATGCCTGAATCCGTCCTAACTCCTGAATGACCGATAAACTCAGACCAGTCCGTGGCGGGTCCACCACAATCACGTCATATTCTCCTGACTGGACAGAAGGCAAAAACTTCTCACCAGTTTGCCGTTTACATTTACAGCGTGCCACACGACTCAACGCGATCGACCTCCGCGCATCCGCAAGGGCAGACGCATTGGGTTCGACGAACGTCACAAATGCTCCGTTTCGAGCCATACTCATGCCGAGCGCCCCAGTTCCTGCATACAGTTCCAAGACTCGCAGGCCGTCTTGATGGCCCATCCACTCCTTCAAGATGTTTCCTATGGCTTCAAAGACCGGCCAATTGGTCTGCATGAACGAATGCACCCCAATCTGGAGCGTCAAATCCCCAAACCGTTCAGTAATATAATCCTGCCCCACCGCCATAACAGAACTCTGCGCTCGAGCAACTTTTGGGCCGGACCGTTCAACGACACAACCCACGACATCAGGAAGCTTCAGGAATGATTCGAGAAAGACTTTCAGACGCTCATCCTTCTTATAGGTCCCGTGGAATACCATCACGACATCCTTCATGGTGCTCGAAGCTCGCAATTCAAGTTGCTCTAAAAACATCGGAATCGAAGATGAGGCAGCCAGACGTTGTGCCACCATTGCGGCAATGTGTTGTAATCGTTTCGGAATAAGCAAACAGGTTTTGGCTTCGACTGGAATTCGTGTTTCAGCCTGATAAAAGCCTAGCTGAAGATGTTGTGCCCCCTTGAACACGACAAAACGGATTGTATGGCGATACCCCAACGGCTGTGGTGACGGCATCACCATGCCGACTTCAGGTATCTCGATTTTCCCAATACGTTGAAGGGCATCCGTGAGCATCGCACGTTTTTCCCGAAGCTGGCCTTCATACTGAAGATGCTGCAGTTGGCATCCACCGCACACGCCGTAAATTGAACATGGCGGTTCAACCCGATCATGGGAAGATTCAAGAATCTTGGTAATGTCCCCAGAATGAACGCCGCGCTGTTTGGCTCCAACTTGAATCTGGAGCGTTTCACCCGGCAGCCCGCCTTTGACAAAGATCACCTGAGGGCCGATGCGCCCCAACCCATTCCCGCCAGGCACGAGTTTTTCTATGAGAATCTCCGAAGAAGGAGAATCACTTCTTGTGGAAGGCACGATACGTTGGTGATTCATGACAGCAGGAGAATGATTAACTTTCAGAACGGAGTTCAACATTGAGTAACTTAATTTTTCGATGCAGGTGGCTGCGTTCAATTTTCAAATCATCTGCGGTTTTTGACACATTCCAATTGTTCTCTCGCAATTTATTGGATATGAGTTCACGTTCAAACGCATTGCGGGCATCTCTCAACGACGCAAAGTCTTTTCCTGAGACAAACGTTTGGTTCGTCCCTCCGCTTCGAACTTGAAGAAACAATTCAATGTCCTTCGCATCGATTAGCGGACGCGGAACCATAATAAGCAAGCGTTCAATCAAATTCCGCAATTCACGAATATTGCCCGGCCAATCGTGCTGACGCAGCATTTCCATGGCCTCT
>BQIX01000467.1 GCA_021604145.1 Nitrospirales bacterium | reverse complement strand
TGTTCATCATGAAGCCTCCTGATGAAGTTTTTCAAATTTTAGGGATCCGCCCACAACGAGTCAATGGATGACAAAGAGAAAGATGTCAAATACTACCACGCGTCAAACTTCACGTTGTCATGATCTCGACAGAGCAGCACGTCCTCAAAGCACACGGGTAGGAAAAAACCTGACGATGGGCAATTTATTCCTAGGAATAACCAGGAGTTTTGAAAAGCCTCTATGCAAATGTTCTACAGTTTTTCGTTGGCACAGAGGTTGCTGTATATGCTCGCTGTGACACGAAATTTCTTAACATTCGTTACTGAATCATACATGTTGAAGCAGCGAGTGAGTTAACAATACAGGTTCCTTCCCCCTCCTCTTAATATTTCATACCTCCTCACAGTCTGTTGGCAGATCGCTCTGCCTTGTGGATCGGCTTTGCCTAAAAAATACGAATAAATACTTACGATTAAAAACTTAAACAATTTAACAGCGAGGTGCTGAAATGTATTCCATGATCTCTCCAATAAATTCTAGTTTAAAGAGTCAAGACACGTTGCCAACAATCATTCAAAGGACACATGAACGACCGTCGTCAAATTGTTATCACAATATTCGAGTTTCCCTCGAAAGTAACGGAGCTTCCTGGGAAGGCAACATGGAAACCATGACGCGCTCCAGTCTTCGAATGGTTATCGAAGGATGTCCCCTCGTGGTCCGTACACAGTCACTTCAACTTCAACTCCATTCCCAAGAGTTCGACCTAGAAATTCTTGGAGTCGTTGAAAAAATTTCCGCCATTGGCGGTACCGATGAAGGCCGCTGGGCAAGAGTGCAGCTCGATGTCTCATATGATTCTCTTGATGACTTACGCTGGCAACGATTAAAACTTATCTTGCGGGATGCATCATTACACAGTGCCACGACCCATCTTCGTGGAATTTTGCTTCCTCTGGATGCCGGTGACGGCTTATGGAAAATGAACTCCAACCTCGCTCCATCTCCCACTCCCTTCCTCAGTAATGTCAAAGAACTGAGTATTCCAATTGTGAGTACACCAGTGGACATTCTTAATACAAAAGGGAACATCATTCGTGCACATATCGATACGCCTTGCACCCCTCTTCCAGCCCAGAGTCCTGTCGTCATCCTTTCGCCAGGGTATGGGGAAACAAAACGCGAATATATTATGCTTGCTTACTATTTCGCCTCAAATGGATTTCACGTTCTACGATATGATCATACTAATCATGTAGGTATTAGCGATGGAGAGCATCTCAACACAACCTTGACGACAATGCGTGAAGATCTTGGTGCTGTGGTCGAGTATATCGAAGATCGATGGCCCTCGAACAAAAAAGGAATTGTCGCGACTAGTCTTAGTGGAAGAGTCGCCATCAAAGCGGTGGCCGATGATGTATCGGTGGATTTTTTATTTCTGATAACACCAATCGTTGATGTTCGAAAAACATTGCAAGCCGTGCATCAGGAAGATTTAATTGCGGCCTACACAAACGGATGTGACAAGGGAGTCACCAATGTACTGGGATTTAATGTTGAACTCGATCATTGGCTTGCAGATGCAGTGAGTGGTCAGTATTCAGATTTGGAGACAACGTATTGCGACATTGCACGTATTCAAGTCCCCGTCGTGATGGTTAGCGCTGAACACGATGCGTGGGTAGAACCAAATACCACGCAGGCAGTGGCAGAGTCATTTAATGAACGACTTCGCGAATGGATGGTCATTCCTGGAGGATTGCACCGAGTACTTGAAAGCCCGAAACAAGCCAAAGTGGTCTATCGAGAACTTGTCCAATTCGCACAGAAAGAAGTGGCACTCAGCCCCCAAGCCTCTTCTCTTCAGGAACCCACACGGAAGGCCATTGGCCGTCAAAATAAGATGGAACGAGAACAGAAGAAAACTGGGCAACCTCCCGTGGAGTTGTCAGGATTTTGGAAAGATTATCTTGAACACTTCCATTACATTGTCAATTTTTCAGATTACCAACAACTACTTGACCATATTGTCCAGTTATTAGGACCAGTGAAATCTGGGGAAAAAGTCTTGGACGCAGGCTGTGGAAATGGCAATTTCGGATTACATTTACTCAGAAAAAAGCAAACACCTATCAATCGGGAAACAGCCAGAAGCCATCGCCCCTTCGAATATGTCGGCATTGATTTTGTCCCGACGGCACTTCAGCATGCCAGGAAAAATTATCAAACATCCTATCTAACACAGACTTCGCAGGACGAAGAAGCCAATCAACACGGTACAGACGGAACCTCGTCAGCGTTTCACTGCGTCGATCTCAATAAACCACTTCCATTTCAAGATGGAACCTTTGATAAGGTGGTCTCAAATCTTGTCCTGGGATACCTTGAAAGTCCAGCCAATACCATACGGGAATTGATGAGAGTTCTGACTCCGGGTGGTTCACTCGTACTGACGAATTTAAAACCCAATTCAGATCTTTCGCGAATTTTCACCAATTTCGTTCAAGAGACATCCAGTTCAGAAGAAATTGAAGAAGCCAAACAATTATTAAACAATTCCGGGAAAATTCGGGAAGCAGAAGGAGAAGGGCTTTTTCATTTTCCAGATGCGGAGGAACTTGAACAACTTATTCGCACGACCAGCAAAGGGAGCGAAACAAAAGTATTCAGTACGTTTGCGAATCAAGCCTATATTGTTTCCGTGAAAAAAAAATTCACACAAAAGGAGCAAATCAACACTCCGGCGATCAGCGTCTTAAAAGCTGCCTAGGATAGTGCCGAAGGTCATCTGAGCTGACCCGCTGTCGTCACGGTCTTCTGAAAAGTGAGCAATGTGACAAAACAGCATGGTCAGCCTAAGGCGGTCTAGCGTCTTCCCTCCGATCTCTCACATTTTCCCCCTATCTCGTAAAACCATCGGTTTTTCACAGAGTTGACTGCAATTTGCCAGGTCCTCCAAGTGGTGGTAATCTAAGACGTCCCTTTATATATTCTTAGATTTCATTCCTCTTCACGTTTTTCATCTGGCCTTTTTTTACAGCTTCTTGAGTTTCACCAGTTCGACACAATACGAATTCAGGCGTATCTAGGCCGCAGAGCCATGGAATACGATCAGAATGCTGTCGTTTATAAGGATGAAGCATGAATTTTTATGCATTTAGTGGATTGATCAATGGGTTGATTAGCTCAGGGCTCGGGCTCTTTATTTTTTCCCGAGCACCACATAATGCGAAGCATCAAACGTATGGACTGTATTGTCTGAGTCTATCCCTATGGAGCTACTTTTATTGTGCCTGGCATCTCGAAGATGATCCGGAGACAGCTTTAGTTCTCATTCGAATCTTAATGGCCGGAGCCATTCTCATTCCGATCGCCCACATTCAACATGTCGTCACGCTTCTCGGTTCTCAAAAAAATCATCGTCTACTACTGTGGAGTGGGTATGCGCTCACCGCGTTCTTTCTTCTCAGTAATCTCACGCCACATTTCGTCGAGGCAGTTATCCCTCAACATGGCATCGCCAATTGGCCCCAACCTGGGATAACGTTCCCATTTTATCTTCTCTGGTTCGTGTTTTCGATCGGCTACGCTGCATATTTATTCGCAACTGAGTATCGCAATACATCTGGTTTCCGTCGAACTCAGCACTTGTATTTATTATTGTGTTCATTAATTGGGTATATTGGTGGAGCAACCAACTTTCCACTGTGGTACGACATCCCCATCCTGCCC
>BQIX01000466.1 GCA_021604145.1 Nitrospirales bacterium | reverse complement strand
TCAAGAGCGTGAGCATGATGTCTTGACCGTACTGGCTGCACTAGATGAAAGTATGGCTGAGTGGTTATTTGATCTCTTAGCCGAAGCTTCTTGTGCGGTCTTAATCGAAGGTCAGCCAGAAGATAAAGACACCTATGCCATCTTGGCGGCTTTGGAGTTGCCGCTTCAAGCGAATTTGCCAGTTCCGTTGGGGTTAAAGCTTGATCCCATCGCCACGGCTGACTTGTTACGAAAACATCTTCACCTCTCAATTGGCTCGGTTGTCAATGTGGAACCTCGATTATTGACGGATACCACGCTTGATTTCCTTAGTCTTCAAAAAATGCATGAACATATTACAGGGGTCGCCAGTTCTCAGCGCAGGCTTCCCATTGCCGCACGGTTGCATCCGCCGGTTGAGTCCACGGCCTTTTTGTTTTTTGAAATTGTTGGCGTGCCTGATACTGATTTGCCCAAGGCCTTGCAAGAAGAAGACTGTCAGGGATTAATCCAAGGAATCGTGTCTCAATGTCCGGAAGTTTCGTCAGCTCCTCATATGTTGGAAGCCCCTTCATATGCCGCGTATGCGATGTTTGATGCACAAAATGCCGTTCGTTTGCATCGTCTCGCCGATGAAACTGCTGCGGTCTGGCATGACTTAGAAGTTCCAGTTCGCAGTCGGACGATTGTGCACTTACATACACAATGTGGGAACGGTGTCTATATGCCGGTCTGGACTGATCTCTTTGATCCAGATTTGCCAGAGGACCATGGGCCGATTTGGACATCTCCCGATGTGTGGGTGTTTACGGCGGATTTGCCGATTGAGTGGCCAGGTGAAATGTTAACCAATCGATTGTTGGCCGAAGGTTGCGCACGATTCGAAAACCATATCGTGGAAGCTCCAGAAAACTAATCTATGAACAAATACAATGAAAAGTGAAGGACTTGCTATTGGAAAATACTAGAGGTTGAAGGGAAGGTGTTTTCTTTCAATTGCTATTTTGCCGTTTATCCTGTTCACGGTAAAGTTTTTGGTTTCCCGCCGCACATGTCCTCAGTTGTTCCAGCAATTGTTCAGGTATCTTCAAATTACCTTTGCCAATTCCTACGTTGATATCAGGTCTTGTCGATCCGTGGAAATCACTTCCCCCTGTCACGACCAGGTTAAGTCGATGAGCCAGGTTGAGATATTCAGATGTTTGTCGTGGAGAATGCGCGCTATAGTAGACCTCGATGGCTTGTAACCCAAATGTCTTCAATTCTTGACAGGCTATCTGTAATTCACTGAGAGAGTTTCTGACCCAGCTTGGATGAGCGAGCGAGGCGACGCCGCCCGCATCGCGAATCCAACGAATGGCTTCCTGGGCATCCGGTAATTGGCGGGCGACGTAGGCTGTAGATCCTTCTTTTAAATAACGAGAAAAGGCTTGTTCGATAGTTGGGACATAGTGTTTTTCAAGGAGAACTCGGGCAACATGCGGTCGGCCAATCGAGCCACGGCCTGCAGCCGCTTTCACGTCTTCGTAGGAAATGTTGACGCCCAAACTCTCCAGCTTGTCAATGATTTTTGGTATCCGTTCATGGCGGCTGTGACGAAGAAAGGTCAAATGCTGTTGAAATTGTGTGTTTTCGTGATTGACAAAATAGCCAAGAATATGTGTTTCCTTGTTTCGATACAGAGAACTCACCTCGACCCCTGGAATGACTTCAATGTCATACCAGGAGGCTGCCTCTGAGGCTTCAGCAATCCCGTCAGTTGTATCGTGGTCTGTCAGTGAAAGTACCCCAACTTGAGCATGATGAGCGAGCTCCACAAGGTCAGTTGGAGAGAGACTTCCATCTGAATATGTGCTGTGGAGGTGGAGGTCGATACGTCTCATGAGAGTAAAGGGGGAACGCCTACTCCTTTTGTGCGACAAGCTGTGCCGTAAATACTGGCTCTTTCCCTTGTGGGCTTTTGTGCTCGCCTTCTTGGTAGTGCAAGATTCGAAGTCCGTTGGTGAGTTTCAATAATTCATTATGCTCAAGGCAAAAGTCTTTATTTCGAGGATGCTGATGAACGATCTGATTGTCAATTAAAAACGTTTCGTACAGCAAGCGGCCTCCTGGCTTGAGCGCTTCGATGATTTGAGGAAATAGAGGACGAAAGAGATAGAAGAATACGAGAATACCATCGTAGACTTCCTTGCCAAGGTCTGGCGGGTTGCCAGGGGTTGCCTCTAAATCGATATGTTGTGTAACAAATTTATGATCAGCGATGCTCGTGTTGTGTGCCGCTAATTCTTGCGCCTGAGCCAAGGCTGCCTCATCTCGATCGATGCCGACGACTGAAAATCCTCGAGCGGCAAGGTATCGTGCATGGCGACCGGAGCCGGTGGCAAGATCCAGGATTTTCCCAGGTCTAAGGTTGGAGGAGTGTTCGAGAAAGAACGGACTAAGTTCGCTGTGGTGATTGGGCGCTGTCTGCTGATGAGAGGTTTGTGAACACGATTGTGAACGCCGAACACCAACCGAGCCCTTGATGTGGTCTAGCGGAGGTGCCGTTTTACGCACCCACGTTTCCAGGTGAGTAATAGGGAATTCTTGGAAAAGGGTTTGACTGATGCGTTCAGCCAAAGCTTCAAGTAAGCAAAACCTCGATGTGGCAGCAATGTCTGCGACCCGTCCCACGATTTTCCCATAGTCGACCGTATCTATTAAATCATCAGAAACTGCGGCTCGTGCATTGGCGCATTGTATTTCAAGGTCAACGACAATGGGCTGCGGTTGCCGTCGTTCCATACTGGTCACGCCGCAATGGACTGAACATTGAATTCCTTCAATAATAATTGAATTTTCCATCACGGCATTTTCTGCTAGAGGTGAGGGGATGTCAAGGTCATGTGAATGAGGAAATCGAAACGCTTAGTCGGAATCATTCTGATTGTACTTGTGAGTGCATCCAGTATTGGTATCTGGATATTCCTGATCGATTCCACTCCCACCGTTCGCATTTTCTCGGAGGAATTTCGATTTGTTCCCGAAAAGATTGCACTCACGGAGTTTCAGGATGTTCGGTTTGTGATCAACAACCAAGGACGTGAACCGCATACGTTTTATGGTTCATTTTTCTCTGATCCCACAGTGCATATTATCTGGGAGTCTGCTGATCGACCACGGCAATATGGAAAGGCTATTTATCTTTCTCCTGGGAAGTCAGTGAGTTTGCTTGCAAGATTTTCAGCAGGGATCTATCCGTTCCGTTGTGTCATTCGAGGGCATCGAGGAATGGAAGGAATTGTCGTGGTCCACAAGGAAGGTGAAGAAACAGAAGCAGCAAAATGAGACGAATATTTGATTGAAGCACGTGCGTGGCATAGAAAAAGAGCCTTCCGACATACCTAATATCGGGAAGGCTCTTTATGTTTGTGAATCACGTGGTCATTGCTGGGCAGGTGGAAGATAGTCTCCAGGATTGTTATCCATGGCTTCTTGCACTTTTGCATTGCGTTGGCAGGTGGTTTCAGCCAGCATTCGCTGTCCAGGACTGACGTCACCAATATTATCTAGGCAGGCCTGTAAACTCCCTGCCGGAGATCCTGGTGAGGCAGTGTTTGTTGATTCAGTGTTTGCTGCCGAAGTACCTGAGGCACTTGATCCGTTTCCGGTTTTGTATGGCTGTTGGCATCCACTAAGCAGAATGACCAGCCCCATAGCTCCTAGCAAGACATACAGTGAACTTTTCATAGCAAAGGCCCCT
>BQIX01000465.1 GCA_021604145.1 Nitrospirales bacterium | reverse complement strand
TAATACCTCTTCTTCAATATTGGGGAGCCATTTCGTCAGAATTTCAGTAAGTTGATCTGGTTTCATGGGTTTGGCTAAATAATCATCCATTCCTGCCGTCAGACATTTTTCTCGATCACCCTGCATGGCATTGGCTGTCAGTGCAATGATCGGGATATGGTCGGTTGTGGGTTTCCCGTCTTGTGATAAGACCTTGGCTGCTTCGATTTCTCGAATCTTTCTGCTGGCTTCATATCCGTCCATCTCTGGCATTTGACCATCCATCAGGATGAGGTCATAGGATTTTCGGCTCAAGGCTTCAATCACCTCAAGGCCATTAGCCACGACATCTGCGCGATGCCCTAATTTTTCAAGCATGAGTACAGCTAATTGTTGATTGACACGGTGGTCGTCGGCGACCAAGATCCTTCCGCCTCGTTTGGGCGCGACTTCCTTAAGACTGTGACGTGTGATGAGATCAAACGTTCCGGCAGGTGCCTCTGGTTGTGTCTGACGCATGACGGTCATGAGGCAGGATTCAAGTTGAGATTTCCGGAGTGGTTTTGTCAAGTAGGCATCGAAGCCAGCATCTCGTGCAGCGGACGCTTCACCGCGTTGACCGAGTGATGTCAATAATACGAGAGGGACGCCAGCAAGTCGAGGATTGGCTTTGATGGTACGAGCGAGTTCCATCCCATCCATGCTGGGCATTTCTAAGTCGAGGACGGCCAGATCAAAGAGCTCGTTACGTTGTTCTGACTCTTCAAATACTCGAATGGCTTTTGCCGGAGTCAAGACGAATGTCCCCTGCATCCCCCAATCTTTCACATACTGTTGAAGAAGCAAAAGGTTTGTCTCATGGTCGTCAACACAGCAGATACGAAGACCTTGAAGTGCAACTTTTGACTTTGAGATGGTCTCTTTTTGAACTTGCTGTTTCTCCAGCTTGATCGTGAACCAAAATGTGCTTCCCTTGCCAGGTTCGCTCTCTATCCCAACTTCACCTTGCATCAGTTCAACGAGTTGTTTGCAGATCGCAAGGCCTAACCCGGTTCCTCCAAATCGACGAGTCGTCGAACTGTCGGCTTGTGTAAAGGGAGTAAAGAGACGCTTCTGTACGTGAAGTGGGATACCCACTCCCGTGTCTGAGACTTCCACTTTAATCTCGACAGAGTCAGAATTTTCTTCTATGAGGTGAATGTGTACGGCGACTTCACCTTTAGATGTGAATTTGATGCCGTTACCAATGAGATTTGTTAAGATTTGGCGGATTCTTCCTGGGTCACCTCGTAGGGCGGTCGGAACCTTGGCAGAGACGAGACCGACGAGTTCAATATGTTTGTCATGCGCCTTTTCCGCCAACAGTTCGAGTGTTTCCTCCATGGCGACCCGAATATCGAAATCTATCGTTTCAATATCAAGTTTGCCTGCTTCAATTTTTGAGAAATCTAATATGTCATTGATAATGGTCAAGAGCGCATCGCCTGAGGATCGTACCGTTTCAGCGAATTGTCGTTGAGATGTGGTCAGGTCTGTTTCGAGAAGAAGGCCTGTCATGCCGATGACGCCGTTCATGGGTGTTCGAATCTCATGACTCATGGTCGCAAGAAACTCACTCTTGGCTCGGGCGGCAGCGAGTGCTTCGTCCCGTGCGTGGATTAAATTGGTCTCTGCGGATTTTCTTTCTAGAAACTGTCCGATTTGTATACTGACCGACTGCAGCATGTCCTGGATTTGGCGATCGACCTCACGAACATCATCGCAAAAGAATTGCATCACCCCAACTACCTCATTGTCGAGTTGGATTGGGAATGCGAACGCTGCATGTAATCCATCTTGTACGGCTGCATGAGCACGAGGGAAATTTTCATCCTGCGTAAGGTCGGGAATCCAGATTGATTCTTTTTTCGCCCACACTCGTCCAGGAAGTCCAACATTGAGTGCAAAATCGGTTTTTCGACTGGATTCATCAAAAGCCTTGAATGAACGATGACGTAGGCGCCAGGTTTCCATGAGCTGCATGACCTGTGCGTCCTGGTTGAGAATCCAATATTCTCCAATCTGCATGTGAAGACTTGAACAGACAGACTCCAAAATTTTTAGTGCAGCATCGGATAAGGTGTCGGCTTCGGTAAGTAGTTGAGATGTTTGAAAGAGTGCCGAGAGTCTGCTGGCAGTCCGACTGCGTGCCCGCATGTGATTTTCAAGCTGATTGTTCGCAGACGCTAACTCTCTGGTTCGTTCTTGTACACGTTCTTCTAATTCTTCCGTGACCTTCTGAAGCTGAACATTGGCCTGGTAAAGCTCTCGGCTTTTAGCTTCAAGCAAAGCTTCCGCCTGTTGTCTGGCGGCTTTCTCGCGAGCAACTTTGCGTTGTAGTCTTTCTAGATCGCTCATCGTAATAAAGTACGTTACTGTTTGGTTAAAAGAAAACGAACTGCAGGGCCATTGTCGTCTTGAATATTTTCTTTCTGAATCAAGATGGATTCATGGTAATGTCGACAGCTTGCCGTAATTAAGCCCTCGGCCACGTCTTCAAATGGACGCGAGGATCGATAGATCATTTCAAATTGATTAGGGTCTATCCTGCGACAATCAAAACTTGGTAGCTCGGCATCAGGATACAGTTTTCTGACCTCTACATGGATGTGGGTTTCCACGCTCTGTAAAAAATCGTACGCGTTCGTGGATTCATTAAAGAATACGGGGTAATGCGAATAAAAATATTTGTATAAATGTTCTCCAAATGCAAAGACGAGTTTGGGTACCGCAATATTTGTTTCAGCGCTGAGTGCTGTCACCAATTGCAAGATTTCCGCGTGATCATAGGTTCCGACAGCCGTATAACTTCCTCCAGATGGTAATTGTGATGCTTCAATAATTGCGTCCATCATGTCATCACCGAACTGTTCTTCTACCATTTCCGAGAACTCTGTAAACACGATTCCCTTCATAATGGTTTCTCCTTTAGGAAGGTAGGGCCGTTCGTTGTGCTTATCACGTACCGATATTGCTTACGCATCATGTTTGGGCATCAATAGGCTTCGAGCTGTACACATAAAATGTGCCACCTCTGATGGGTATGGCTCCGCTCCCTGAGATGTCCCAATAAAATCGCTATCTTGTGACTTTTCGGTTTGTTGAAAAAAATTATTAACGACTAATATGATAGGCGGGATGCTGGTGACGATTGTGAGCGAGTACTTAACAAAGCAGGGGAATAGTATCGGTTGTATGATTTGGGTATTGATTACTGTTTAGAATCAAATCGGAGGGGCTGGTGCTGACTTGGGAAATTCTTTGGCAGGATTCAGAGTCAGGGCACAACGAGTGCCCCGACTCACAAGTGTTTACGTCTGTTTCAAAGCGTTTTCTACATCTTTCACAATTTTTGGTGTAAGAGGTTTGGTACTGGGTCGGTAACGGGCAATGACATCGCCTTTTCGGTTGATAAGAAATTTTTGAAAATTCCAAGTAATTTCCCCTGTAAAGTCAGTTTCTTCAGTGAGGTGTCGATAGAGGGGATGCTTGTTGTTGCCCACGACGGTGATTTTACTGAATAACGGGAATTCCAATGAATATTTTGTATAGCAAAATTCAGCAATTTCTTTGTTATTACCAGGTTCTTGTTTGCCGAAGTCATTGGCTGGGAACGCAAGAATGGTAAACCCCTGATCTCGATACTGTTCATACAAAGTTTGCAGGCCTTCGTATTGAGGCGTATTACCACAAAAGCTTGCAGTGTTCACGA
>BQIX01000464.1 GCA_021604145.1 Nitrospirales bacterium | reverse complement strand
AGCATAAATGGAAATAAAAAGGTTCAAGGCCTCAACGCAAATTTCCGGTTTCCCAGCTAGGGCCGCTTCCGTAATCAAGGCTGATGGATCTCCAGTGGGTAATGTTTCAGCAAACCACGTTGGCTCATTTTTCTTCGTGTCTCGAAGAAACTGATAAATGGCATGCAACCCAGGCCCAGATAAGACTCGTTCGTAACTCACATGCAAATAGCTGCTCCGAAGGTAACGAAGCAATTCAATTTCTAGATCGCTATTCGGGGCAAAATCTGCGTGCCCTCCCTCAGAAGGACAAATATGATAGCGCGTCCCGTCCCAAAATAATGTAGATTCTCCCAGGCCTGTTCCAGCGGCCAAGAGCGTGCGAGTCCCGGTACTTTTTGAAGGCACAGAAGAGGTCAATGACTCCACTTCATCGGGCCGTAAGACTAAGAGTCCGTGAGCCGTTGCTTCAAGGTCGTTGACCAATCGAACATCTTTGACCTCAAGAAAGTCTGCTAACGTGTCGCCTTTGATGACCCAAGGCAAATTGGTTGTTTTACAGGTATTCTTGATGACCGGCCCTGGGACTCCAAAACAGGCCGCCGTCAACGACGCACGGATTTCCACTGAGGACAATGGAGAAGATTCGGCAGACTCGGCAGACTCCTCTGATGTTTCATCTTCTTCATCAGAATCTGAAGGAGGTGGAGCATCATGCTCTTCAAGGAATTCGGTGATAATTTCCTCTAACGATGTATAATCCTGACTCCAAAACGAGTCTTCACGAATTGACTCAACGCGTGTATCGTTCCAGTCAAATAACGCCAACAGGGTTTTGGTCCCCCCAATGTCTCCCGCAAGAATCATGACGACCTATCCACGACATACGTTTATGAAAAGGGCTCGCTCTTCCTTATGAAACTCGAGCGAAACGATGATGCTCACCATAGCGGATACAAAAGCAACGGCGCAAGGACCCTTAAAAAGACATGAAAATGTCACTCGTATCTCGTATTTCGTCTGATAATCCCCATCTCCCGTCTTACATTTCACGCTTCACGAGCGACGATTCACGAATGACTATCGGCATCCACATAAGACCAAGTTGAGAACGTGGCGGCCTGCCCATGACGCAACCCCTGAGAGTCTACCACGTTCCAGACAATCGCTCGTTCTACCAAGAACCGTTTGCCAGTTCTTGAAATACGAATGCCTCGATAATCGTCGATGTAGCCCTTCGATTTCGCCTGTCGCAACATGTCAGCGCGTTCCGCTTGATTAACCGGCTCAGCCGTATGACGAGATGGCGTATGAGTGAACTGATTCCAATCCATCTCCCAGAGAATTAACGCCTCCTGGTTGCCATAATTCAAAATCGGATCATCTTGTAGACCATGCGATACCACAATCAACGAACTTTCAAACAATCGCTTAGCTTGCTCCAGAAACGTCCCGGCACGGTCAATCAATTCTTTCGTTAGCCACTGTCGATAGCTATCCAACAAAAGCTGAGTCCACTGAACCACATGAGGTTGCTGCCAAACTTCATCATATGTCTCTTTCTGATAATGTTGTGAGTCGCCAATCATATAGGGAACACGTTATTGATTTTTAAACATTTTGCCTCTAAATCCGTTAAAGGATAAACACATTGACAGCCCTGACACAATCAAGTTTCATTTTCGGTCACCAGGTTTTGGATTGCCTGACACGCATTGCACACGTATAATACGTATTATGCAGAAAAAACTAACCATTACTGTTTCCGAAGAAGTATACAAAGGGCTTTATAAAAAAATCGGACAAGGACGGATTAGCCGCTTTCTTGACCATCTCGCCCGGCCACATGTCGTGGATGACGAACTTGATGCCAGTTATGGCGCCATGGCGCAAGACATTGATCGAGAACAGGCCGCACAAGCGTGGACTGAAAACCTAGCGAGTGATAGCCTTGATGAAACGCGGTGACGTCTGGTGGGTGAATTTTGATCCATCGCTAGGAGGAGAATTTAAGAAAACCCGCCCTGCCATCATCGTGAGTAACAATAGCTCCAACAAACATATGAATCGAGTGCAGGTTGTACCAATCACAAGTAAAGTTGGAAAGCTCTACCCTTGCGAAGCCTACGTCACCGTACAAAACAAACCGACGAAAGCTATGGCCGATCAGGTTATGACGGTTTCGAAGGAACGTTTACTCAATCGAATCGAAGTTCTTTCTCACGACACAATGATCGACGTAGACCACATCCTCAAAGTGCAGCTGGGACTGCACTAGACTCATGTAATTTGTCACGAGTCCTGTTGCCTAATCATTGCGAATCCCCGATCAATATTTTATGCTGAAGAGAGAAGCATTCTGAGAACGTTACCATTGTTAGAGGACGGTTAGACATCATGGCAGCTACCCCTACCGGTCTTAGATTTACATATGAGGACTATCTCGGATTCCCGGAAGATGGGAACCGCCATGAATTGATTGAGGGAGAACATTACGTGACGCCAGCCCCGCTGACCAAACACCAACGAATTTCCTCTAATCTCCTTGCTCATATCCATCATCACTGCCAGCACACCCATGCAGGACTCGTGTTAGCCGCTCCAACCGATGTGGTATTTTCAGAGACCGACGTCGTACAACCTGATCTGCTATTCATCGCAAACGCGCGACAATCCATCGTGACACGAGAGAATATTCAAGGCGCGCCTGATTTGATTATCGAAATCCTCTCCGATTCGACCAGACGACGTGACGAACGGACGAAACGAACATTATATGAACGACATCAGGTCGCGGAATACTGGATCGTTGATCCAGAACTCGAAACGGTAAAAATCTTTCGCTTGAAAGAACGTCGCTATGTTGTCATCAAAGAATCAACTACCGAACAACCCCAAACAAGCCTCTCAACTCCTCTCCTTCCAGGATTTTCCATCACTCTCTCAGACGTTTTTTCGTAAAAATGAAATGGTTTCGTTACGAGAGATGAAACATTTCATCATTTCAAAGGCTATAGCGAATCCAAATAAGCTCCAGCTCGGTATCGCAACTAGCTCAGCACGATTATTCACTTCAAACATGCGGAGGTTATTTGAAACGGCTATCGCCATTCCCTAAAAATCAGACGACGATGATCGCGGGGGATCAACTACACGAGTCTGAAAGAAGGGAATCTATGGATTCAGCGATTTGTTCCGGCGAAGAACCATCGGTAGGAATAATGTGGTCGGCGGCTGCTTGGTACTTTGGTGTTCGTTCGTTCAAAATTTCTTCAATTTCCTCAACAAACGTTTTGGTTCCTGTCAGGGAAGGGCGTTGCGTGTCTCCTCCAATTCGAGAGGCGATGGTCGGGATTTCAGCCGTGAGCCAAAAGGTCACGCTGTTGGTGTTGAGGGCGGCTACATTTTCCTGTTTTAAGATCGCTCCGCCACCAGTGTCGATGACTAAATTTTCTTGCGTGCTTAAGACCTGACAGACTTCTGCTTCTATCTGTCGGAAATGATCCCAGCCAAACTTTTCGACTATTTCAGGAATCGGTAACTGCACTTTGGCAATCACTTCAGCATCCGTGGAGACAACGTGTCTGCCTAACTTCTGGCCCAACAACTTCGCCACCGTACTTTTTCCGGTACCACGATATCCAATCAGCACAATGTTCATCGAAAATGTTCCTCAAGGATCGCTCGCATCACATCGACTGGAGCAGGTTGCCCGGTCCATCGTTCAAATTGTCCCACGGCTTGATTCACAAACATTT
>BQIX01000463.1 GCA_021604145.1 Nitrospirales bacterium | reverse complement strand
TTGCCAAAGACTTTCGAGTTTTCAGTGTTCCCCTCAGGGCTGCGATAGGATCTTCAGGCAACGGGACAATTTCAATGTGCTCGTTTGCGAGTCTTACCTCCACCAAACTTCCTGGTTTTAACCCTATTTTGTCTCGAATATCTTTGGGAATGACGATTTGCCCCTTTGATGATGTTCGGGCAGTTTCCATCCTAAACTCCTCTCTAATTGGTAAAACCAGTTAACATTAGTTTAACTCACATTAATAAGTGGGTCAATGTGTGGATTGTGACTAAGGAAACTTTGAGCTGGTAGGTGTCGATTAAGACATTGACCAATTATCTGGATGGTTGATTTTTTTGTGACGAATCAAAAGAATCATCCCAAAGCCTTCTTGTTAGGAACCGTCAAATTTTCTTGGACGTTGTCAGTTCCTATTGCACGTTTCTTCAACTGCCAGGCACTCCCGCGCGTTTCTTGCCGGAATAAATCAGTCTATGATACTGTGCCCTAGGAAATTCATCATAGATCAAGGAGGATGTGTTGGCAAAGAAAAATACGAAACCTTCGACCTTCTCTGTCAGTGTGTTTTGCGTGTGGAGTCTGGTTCTCGGATGGCCTGTTTTCAGTTTGGCCGGTTCTTCGAGTGAGGTCGTTGAGAATATCGAGGAATATTTCCCAGATGCTAAGGGCAATGAATGGCATTATCGTGGTCGATTTGTTGAAGGTCTGGCTGTGCAGATTGCCGACAAGTCCTTTACGAATGTGTCAGCTGTCACAGGAATCGAGAAAAAAGATGGAATGGAGCTCACGGTGTTTCACGATACCAATCCGGGGGATCAAGGAGCCTCCGATAGTTACTACCGTCGCGATAAAGCCGGTATTCGATATTTTGGTTCTAAGCCGGGAACGGTGCTTGAAAAACAATTAATCCCGTATCAAATTATGCGATTTCCGCTTGAGGTTCCCAGTGCCTTTCAACAGCTTGACCGTCAAGGGTTGGATTTGGGATTAGACTTGGACCGTGACGGCCAAACAGAAAAAGTTGATGTGCAGGCAAGAGTGTCGGTATTAGCAAAAGAGACGGTCACGGTTCCTCTTGGGACCTATCATGAAGCCATTCGTGTCGAAGCTCACATGACGATGCGTGTGCATATGTCTCGATTGCAACAAATTGTGAATGGGACCGATACGATGACGGCGTGGTTTGGTCGGGGTGTTGGGCTGCTAAAATACGAGGAACGGCAGACCATTCCATCATTGCAGTCAGAAAGTGATCGGATGATTGAAGTGACAGAGGAGCTCGAGAAAGCGACGATTCAAGGGAAACGTCTTTCAAGGCGAGGGGGCAAATCCCCGTCGAAGGGTATTCTCACTCATCACGCGCTCGATCATAAATTGCAATAAATAATTCTCTCCTCCGGCTTTCATTCCGATTCCAGACATGCGATGCCCTCCAAACGGCTGGCGACCGACGAGTGCCCCGGATATTGGCCGATTAATGTACAAATTTCCCACGTCAAATGCATCACACGCACGTTGGATATTAGCGGGACTTCTGGAATAAACGCCACCTGTAAGGGCATAGGGTGTCCCATTGGCAAGGTCTAATGCCTGGATGAAATTTTTGGCTTTCATGATGGCTAAGACGGGTCCAAATATTTCCTCTTGGGCCAGCTGGTGATGGGGCTCTATCTCTGTGAACATCACCGGTCCTTGAAAGAACCCAGGACCATTGACCGGCAAATCAAGAACGCACCGGCCTTCTTTTTTTCCAATGGTGATGAAGTGACGAACCCGCTCAAGTGCGCGTGCATCAATGAGTGGACCCATGCGATGATGCGGATGTTCGGGAGTACCAATTTGAAGGCTGAGGGCTGCCTGTTTCAATCGATCGACAAGCGCGTCGTGGATCGAATCTAAGGCAATGAGACGTGAGCAGGCAGAACATTTCTGTCCTTGATACCCGGTTACGCTGTCTAAGATTCCTGTGACGGCTTGATCCAAGTCAGCCGTTTCATCAACAATGATGGCGTTCTTTCCACCCATTTCAGCAATGACATGTTTCAAATGTTGTTGACCCCCAACGATGTGTGATGCCGCAGACATGATTTGAATTCCTACCTCTTTCGATCCGGTGAACGCGATAAGATGCACGTCGGGATGAGTCACGAGCGTCTGCCCAAGCTCGGGTCCTCCGGGAAGGAAATGCAGGACATGCTCTGGAACGCCAGCCTCGCGGAAGAGATTATAGAGTTGGTAGCCAACCATGGTTGATCGTTCAGACGGTTTAAAGAGCACGATATTGCCTGTGACTAACGCTGCCGAGACCATACCGGTTGGAATGGCTAACGAAAAGTTCCACGGCGCAATAATGGCTGCGATTCCTCTGGGCCGATAGTGAAGTTGATTATTTTCCCCGGGTTCTGATCGAAGCGGAGGTGACTCCGAAATTCTGCGTATGTCGCGTCCATAGAATTCGAGAAAGTCGATGGCTTCTGCGACGTCAGCATCAGCTTCTCGCCAGGGTTTTCCGGTTTCAAGTATTTCCCATGCAATCAATTCAGAGCGCTTGGTTCTCATGAGCGAAGCGGTGTTGAAAAGTATCTTGATTCGTGCTGATACCGGTGTGAGACGCCACGTGTTCATGGCGGCCTTAGCCGATTCGATCACGATGTTAATATCGTGAGGTTGCAGGCTTTGGAATCTTGCAATAATCTCTTTTGGTTGACTGGGGTTCACCGTCAAAAGTTCAGGTCCTGAGGGGACCACGCCTGTCGGAACGGGATAGGCCCATGCCTTTCCCAGTTCTTGGCGTATATGTGTAAGGGCTTGTTTAATTGGAGCGTGTGTGTCTTGTTGAGCAAAATCCGTCAGGGGTTCATTCTGGAAATCTTGACGGTCTGGAGAGACATAAGATGCTTGAGCAGGTTGAGGTTGTCGTGGGGTTGAGGAGTCCTTAACTTGTGGCGGAGCTAAGAGTCCTTCTATTGACGTGTTTGTCGCGTGATGTTGATGAATAAACCCTTCATTCGCGGTGTTTTCTAGTAAGCGACGAACAAGGTACGCCATGCCGGGAATCAGTTCTCCCACTGGTGTATAGACTCGCATCCGAAATCCTGCGTCAATGACGGCTTCCTGAAGCCCATCCGTCATCCCAAACAACATTTGATACTCGCAGGCTTCTTGAGGAAGGTGAAGGGTTTCAACCAGAGCTTGCGTGTGGGCCAAGGTTCGAAGATTGTGAGTTCCAAATGCTGGTCTGAGCATATCCAGGTTTTTCAGTAAGACCTGAGAGAGCGCCTCAAAATTCATGTCGGTTTCGGCTTTATTTAAAAATACTGGAACGGGCCATCCTCGTTGTTGATACTGCACGGTTTCCGAGTCCCAATAGGCTCCTTTAACGAGTCGAATGCCTATGGGGGTTCCTCGCTTTCGAACCCAAATCAAGAGGTCCTCTAAATCTTGGGCTGTCTCTTTAAGATAGGCCTGCAGGGCGATGGCAGCATACGGATACGAGGAATAGGGGAATTCTGAGAGGATACGTGTGAAGATCTTGATTGTGAGGTCTTTGAGTTCGGCTTGTTCCATATCAAACGTGATTGCAGCAGGAAGATCGGTTGCAAGGTCGAGAATGGGACGAAGACGTTGGGCAACGCCTTCATAACTTCCTTCCGGATCAATCGGATCGAGTTGAGAGTAGAGTGCCGAAACCTTCAGCGATAGTTGAACACGGGGAAGAGGGCCGATGTGATCCTTTTCAAGTA
>BQIX01000462.1 GCA_021604145.1 Nitrospirales bacterium | reverse complement strand
CTTATTGGTCCTCGTTATTGGGAAGCCCTCCTGTTAGGCGGAATACTAAATGCGCTGGCCTTTATTCAATTTATGCGGGCACTCCAAGCCTCAGACTTGTCATTGACAATTCCCTTCATCACTTTCACCCCAATCTTTTTGCTTTTTACCTCACCCTGGATGGTTGGAGAATTTCCCGGATTCCTAGGTTTTCTTGGAATTCTGCTGATCGTCGTCGGGTCGTACACCCTTTCCATTCAAGACGCACATATGAGTTTGCTCGATCCGTTTCTTGCGATGTTAAAAGAGCCAGGGCCCAGAAGAATGCTTTCGGTTGCGGCCATCTACAGCCTCACGTCAAATATTGACAAAATCGGAGTGCAACATTCGTCTCCCATCTTTTGGAGTATTTCGATCAATGTGTTTATGGTCGTGAGCTTGTTCACCATATTTTTGGTCATTCGCACACCAAAATCCGAACACGGCCAACCATGCAAGATTTACATTTTGATACTTATCGGACTTTTTAGTGCCGCCACGCTGATCGCTCACAACATGGCGCTGAGCCTTGCCAGTGTCCCCTCTGTCATCGCAATTAAACGCACAAGTGCACTGTTTGCCATTCTATGGGCCTTTCTTGTTTTGCGGGAAGCGAACATACGCCAGCGGTTCATCGGCGCAACGCTGATGGTGATAGGAATTGGACTCGTGGCAATAGATGAAGGCGAGTGAGGATATAGAGAACAAGAGTAAAAAGCTGAACTCCTCGTTCTCAAAATCATTTTCAACTAATAATAAAATTTTTGGCCCTAACTTTTGCGTATACACTCATTTCTAATTCCACAGATAGCTTTTCCCCAGATATCCAATTACCCCACTGCCACTCTTACCCACCGTCTTTCTTCTTTTCAAAAAACTAAAGTAGAGGCGTTCTTCTTCACACTGAGGTATTTGACAAATAAAGAGATTTTCAGTCTACTTCTCGAATCATGTCGGCACATTTCTAGTAACTCTCTTGGCCGTACCATACCCAAAAGCCCGCGGAGGAGATTAGAAAATAGCTTCTTGAAGTAAGAATTTCACAAACAGTATTTCATCCAAGGAGGGGTGATAACATGAGGAAACATAGTGTTCGGTTAGCTGTCTGCATGGCTTGTTGGATACTACTTTTCGACTCTACCGTATTCTCCCAACTAACCATACTCCCCACTCCCAATCCCTCATACCCAAAAATAATAACTCCGCCTGATCTCACAGTGCTGATTCCTAAGAATGCCACAAGCCTTTCCAAGAACCACTTTGTGATACGAGCCTTTCTATCTGCAGCCGTCGTGCATGATCGAGAAGACGGTACCATGACCGCTACTAACAATGCTCCAACCCAATTGGGGTTAGGCAAAACTCAAGTGACCTTTAAGGCCAAGGATCTCGACGGGAATGGTGGAACTGCCACCTCAACCCTCACGGTCAAACAAGAGCGGGGCCCAATCAGTCACACCATCGGACCAAAAGGACATACGATTGCCGGCGTTCAAGGTACAACCATTGCCGGCTTTAAGCTGGAAATCCCTGCTGGTGCGTTACGTAGCCCAGTTGGGTTCACCATAAAACAGAGGCCCCTGGGTAGACAGCTCGAGAAAGAAATAAAACCGTTTCTGACCCAGAGTATTCTGGGACCACGACAATTACGCTTGAACCCAGAGCTCGTCTCACCCATGATTTCGATTGACGCGAAGCAAGGAGATTTATCGAAACAGACTATCTTAACCAAGCCAGGTATTCTCACCATGCCATTTATAAGAGGATTAGCACTGAAGGGAGCAAACGACTTGGTTGTTGCGAGTCTCTCGAAGAATAGGGAAATAAAATATTTGACTGGAGATCCAAGAGGTGAACATGATGAGACCATGATCACCCAACCCGCAAATCTTTCGGTCCCAATCTATGAGTTCGGACAAATGTTTGTCGTGAGCATTGGTGACGGGAAGGTGAGTCAGACAAGAAAAAAGGTGTCGGCTATTAAAACTGTAGGTTGCGACCTAAGCTCGTTGCCACCAGAAACCTCAGGACGAGCATTCCATCAACCACTCAATGGAACTATCCTTGATGACCAAGCCATTCTGAAGCCATGCGATAGGAGCGAAGAATGTAAACGCAAGTCATTAACGACTCGTGATCCTAATTCAATTGATCGAATTATCTTGCACTCTACAATGACGCCCCACCACAAACCTGACCTGGATGCTTCCATTTTAAATGGTTATTTCAAGCGAGAGAATTCAACTGGAAAGGAAAAAGTAAACCTGACAAGACAGGCCCACTACTACATTGACCGTGCCGTTGAACAAGTGGTAGTCCGTCCTGCAGCTGAGGCAATTTACGCACTCGATCATGACGCTGATCAGGACAGTTATGAGATGTCGATATATCAAGGTCAACAGCTTCAGCTTGTTGCCGAACCCAGAGCCAAAGTTACCCGTCTAGTAGATGAAGGTTTTGTGGCCAATCATGGGGCGTGGAAAGATCAGGATTCAAAAAGATCAATCGGCATTACACTATTTCAAAGCGCCCGACGCACAAATTGGGATACGGCTAAGGCAACATCCTCAATAACCCCAGCACAATACGGGGCGTTACGAGAATTAATTAGGGGCCTCAAACAACGGATCCCCATTCTTGAGGAGTCCGTCAATCCAAGCTTTCCGATCGCAGGAGTAAATGTGTTGTTGCATTCAGAGAGCAAGAGGTCCAATTACAACAAAGAGTGCAAACGTGGATTGTGGTGGCCTTGTGGCAGCCTTGATCCTTGGGAAGTGAATACAGAAATGGCTCGGGAATTCGTTGGAACATGTAAAATTCCAGGTAGGCCGATAGCGCTTCCTTCGGAGCAGGTAATGTGGCAAAGCAAAGACCCAAATGTTGCAACCGTCCAGAATGGATTAGTTACTGCACAGTCATCGGGTAAAACTACGATTACTGTGAGTGCTTCCGGAGTGTCCGATTCTCTTCGCATTAAGGTTTTGAATAAAATATCTGACAATAATTATCATCCTCCTGCTATCAGCATCCGGTTGAATGAAGCATGTGCATTGCCTCACTCTTGGGTCCCTGGTACTTGTCACGGCACAAAGATTGATGCAACGTGGGATGCATCGTCCGAAGCCGGCATACGTCGCGTTGAACTATGGTACTTCCAAGACAAGAATAGCTCGAACAACGACAAAGACCCTGAGCTCGTGCCAACAGAATTCATTAAAGACCTGTTCTCAAATATCACATCAACTCCACTTCGATCGAAGAAGGAGGATTTTACAGTTCCCTTTCCGTACCACAGGGGATATCCACTATGCTCCGGCGGTAGCTCTAATCATACAAGCAATCCTCAAGGACTTTACTTAGGAACGATAGTTTGGGATGCCATCGGACAGCGGGCAGTTGCACCATCTCCTGATTTAATCACTCTTTGGGGATGTATCTAATTATAATGGCCAGCTCATCTTGAGTAGAGTTTTAGTTGGGCTCCAGCAATAGCGGCGGAATTTGCTCGGGAGCTACTCTGGCCAACAGCGATTGGAATGAGCGAACTCATTGCTGACGGTCCATTTGCCTCATTGACAAGGCATAAAGCGAGCGTTAGCATTTGTTGAACAAGGCTAGGGGAGCGTTTCGCTGAGATGTCCAACGCAGTTGGACGACCCTTATACCTGACCTGGGTAATACCAGCGTAGGGAAGCGGCAGATGGACATAACATATTCCGGCCGTTTCCTCCTTATC
>BQIX01000461.1 GCA_021604145.1 Nitrospirales bacterium | reverse complement strand
TATCTTGAAGATCAGTCTTGGGTATGGTACTTACAGAGCGTTTTGCACATGTGGAGTTGAGTGTATTTGAAAAGCGGTGCTGTCAGCGTATTTGTTTGTGATGATATCTTGTATGTCTGTCTGAGCGTTTGACCCCCCTCTTTTAACTTACCCCATCACATGTTCCTTGCACGAAATAAATTTATTCGTGACGTGCGTAAATCAAATGAGATCACAGGATATTCGTATGTGGGGTTTCAGTCTCACATTCTGACAGATGTGCAGGAATGTAGTATCTCCATAGCCGGTTGAGGCATTTCTGACTATTACGCGAAAGGATTCAGCCCCATTAGACATATGATTAAATCTCTGTTCATAGGCCTCGCAAGTCTTCTCGGAATCAGCGTTTTGGTGTGGATGGGAAGTCAGGCGACAATGTCGGAAGAGCGTGCTGCCGTGGCTCAAGAGGATCGAGTCCTGCCCCTAGCCAAAGCTTCTTCTTCACCTGCTCCAATGGTGGGTGACGCGTTTTCACGGGGGGCTGCAGATGTCTCTCTCGAGAACCCTTCTCGCACGGTGTTGCCGTCCCGGCTTGTGGCAAGTGAAACGCTTCCGCGTACATTTGTTGGCTGTGGAGATCCAGGACAAGAAGTTTGTGATCATGCCAAGCCCTCTCCGCAGTTGCGACTGGCTGTTCATACTGAAAACATTGCCCCTAAAGCTAGGTTGACTGAAGGAAAAAAGCCATTGACCAATACGGATTTTGAAGTATCACATACAACCGACTCTACAAATGATCGGGGCGGGAATGCGTTAACACCGGTCATTGAGAATCCAGAAGAAGATCTGGCTAAACGAAATCGTAGTCTCGAGGAAGTCTGGGCCGACGCGATCGAAGGAGAACCGATCTCTGCAGCACAGGAAGCATCGTCAATGTCCAAGGACACGCAGAATCGTCCCGTTTTTGATATCTATGCGATGTCGGCAGAGTCTGAGCCTATGTCCAGTACTAACCAAAAGAATGTTGGTGATGAGCCGACTGTTGCTGATCAAAAGCAGTCGGCGACAAAGCCAAACTCTAAAAACGGGGGCTATCGATGGGATGAGATCGGGATACGAGGTGGATTTAATGCAGAATATGTCGCGATTCCACCGACCGAAAAAGAAGATTTTGAACAATTTGGTATCTTTGGTGCGTACAGGTTTCCCAAACAGTATTATTATGATTCCGGTTGGGAAATTTATTTTCGAATGAATGGGTCGTTAGGTGCATTACGTGGTGATGGCGATCTTGGATTCATTGGAACCGTTTCTCCTGGAATTGTATTTTGGTATCCAGATTGGAATATTAGCATCAATGGCGGGCCAGGGCTTGCCTACATCAGTCGAGAGAAGTATGGACGGCAGGATCTCGGAGGTCCCATACAAATCGTGGGGCAGGGTGGGCTCACATATTATGTCACCGATCACATTGGGATCGGCTGGCGGTTTCACCACATCTCGGATGCTGGTATCTGGGGGTCAGATAATCGAGGTGTCGATGTGAATCTCTTCGAATTGACGTATAAGTTCTAGCGAGGTATCTATTACGCGAGACAATTAATCTTCATACCGTTTCCCGTCTTCCCCTGACCACTTCGTAATCCCAATTTCTTGAGATTCCCACAACGCTTCTATCTCTTGAGCCGCGAGATCAGACTCTTTTTGTGCATCAGGTTGACTGCTTGTATCCTTGGCTGTCGTGAGTATCGGAGCCGGCCCATTTCCTCGCGGTGTCTTTTTCTTTAACGCATTCGTTGGCATCGGTGTTCTCCCTTCCATTACTTTTTGCAAGTTCAACGATCACCTATAATAGCTCAATTGCATCCTAATAGTCTTTGTCAAGATTTCTAATTGGGACAAAGAACTCATATTGATTTCTCATCTTAGAGGTGTTCTACAAGAATGCAGAAGGATGCTTGGGAGACTTAGCGGAAATAGTGGATTGAATCGATATGAATACTCCAGCTCATTTACTGGTGAATCTTGCCGTACTTGGTCGTGATGAATCCCCACGCTACCAATTTCATATCCTTGCAGGCGCCTTACTTCCTGATGCGCCGATGTTTCTCTTTTATTTTATTGAAAAGGTGATTCGTAAGGTTCCGGAGTATGTGATCTGGAGCCATGATTATCATCTAGGATCTTGGCAAAACTTTTTTGACTGTTTTAATTCAATTCCCTTTATCATCTTGGGGTTGGTCATTGCTTGGAAAACCTATTCTCGGGCTGGTCAATTTCTTTGCATGAGCATGATGCTTCATGTGTTTGGGGACTTTCCGCTTCATCATGATGATGGGCATCGACATTTTTTCCCCTTTTCCGATTGGCGTTTTGAAAGTCCCGTGTCCTACTGGGATCCTTTGCATTACGGTCACATCGTGACTGGAGTCGAAGTATTCGTTGTCTTGGTTTCTGCCGTCATTGTGTTTCGCTGCTCAGCATCATGCGCTACGAGATGGTTTGTGGGAAGCGTCGGCGTTTCCTATATGACGTTCTTTGGGTATGCGTTATGGGTATGGGGGTAATGGCGTGTGCGTATCGGTCTAATAATTGAGGGGGTCAAGGGGAGGGTGGGTAGAAGGCGATAGCCGTTTCAATTATAGCGAAAACCCATCACGTGCAGCCGAATTGACAGCATGTTGACACAGCGCAACCATACACGTCGTACGAGCGAATGATCAAAGATACGGCTATAACTTCTGTATGTTTGAAGTGAGTCAGCACGCGGGGTTAGTGAATAGCCTCGGCCGGACTTGGACACCTGTCATCCAGACATCAGTTGGATTATTGAGTGACGATATCGAATGTATGTGAGAGTCGCGAGGTCTTGCATGTATCGTGTCCTCGCATACCTAACTTTCAATCTTTTGGATTCGCGATAGATGTTGAAATGCAAAAATAACGCGCTTCCTCCCATGTTACAAGTGAAGAAAGCGCTTAGAAGCAGAATTTGATCAATACAAAATGCTATGACATATTTGCCAGCGCCGGTTCTTTGAGCGTGTCGAATGTCTGGTTTGTGTCCGTGACGATGGTTTGAAGAGCTTGAGTAATCCATTGGTAACGCTCTTCTGCCCAGTGATTGAATGTTGTCTCGGACTCAAAGACGAGATCCCAGGCGGGTGCAGAGTCAAGAAGCAGAAGTTGGTGTGGCTGATTGTTTCCAGGAAAGTAGACGACGAGAACGGCTGACTTTCCAATAAGACTAATATCGGTGAACATGTGAATCATCGCTTCTGTGGGCATATCAATTGTTCGAGAGGCTGCTTCTACAATAGGTCCATAGACTCGATTCAGAAATTGTTGCGTGGCTTCATAGGGAGACTTGGAATGGTGAAGTCGAGCATTTGGGGAATCTCCGAGAAGATTCGTGGTGACATAGTCGAGAGCTTCCCAACTTGGGAGGGCTCCTGAATTCACGAGCGAGTCGATGAGGTATGACATCCAATGTTTAGGCTCTTTTTCAACGCAATTGGTCATGGGGCAATCCTCACTTGTTGTCCCTCTGGAGGGAAAAGGTTTAGGGATTAAAGGAGTTAAAACGAGTGGGCGGGAATCAGAAGAAATGCTAACCTGATACGCAGCCAGTCACAACCCTGTAATAGTATAGATAATTCCTGACTCTGTCAATGAAATTTGACCCAAAATGCGGAGTCTTCTTTGGGCCTTGACCATGTATTTTCTTCGGACATAGAATGGGCCATCAGTAGAATTTCTGAATAGAAATCACTCGTTGATATTTCATGGTCATTCT
>BQIX01000460.1 GCA_021604145.1 Nitrospirales bacterium | reverse complement strand
CGCGATATCGAAGAAGTGCGGCCAACACCGAACTGGAGATGCCTGAGTGTAACTAGTCTGAATGCCGTTCAAGAGCAGAGCCGCATTGTTGTAATAGTTCGCTAACTCTTCTATTCCATTTTTCTCTGCAGTACCGTACACCCCACCTGAATCGAGGCGATGCTTTGATAACGTATAGGGTCCAGGTTCTTTCAGTTTGAGAGGGTCAAGATCGTAGCGGCCGACTAAGTCAGCTACCCACTCACCTACTTTACTCTCAGTTTGATCAATGAGGCTATACGATTCATTGCCGCGTGAGGATTGTGCTAAGAGCGTGAGATCTGTAAGACGCAGGCCCAATGTGAGGTCAGATGTAAGGGCTCGGCCCATTAACGCCTGCAGATTAAAATTCCAAGACAAACTGGTATGGCTGTCGTCCGATTCTACTTTGCAATAGGCCCGTGTGGCTCGCGCAATCCACTGAATGGCATGATGTGCTTCAAGACGAGCCTTTAGCAGATCAGCTGGAGAAACTTTCCCTAACTCTTTCCACATCATAATCTCCTTATCAGAATAAAAAGCGTTGCGCGTATCTCGTAAGAGAACCCTTGGGGCTCTTCTTACGAGCAATGCTTCCCGAGCAGAGAGATACGTCTTTTTGATTAAACTAGTTCGGGGTCAGAAATAATCTCGACCAATGCTGGTCCTGCCACGGCGAGGGCTTGTCGAATCGCTTCATCAAGTTGGTCAATGGACGTCACGCGTTGTCCATGGCCGCCGCACAATTTGGCAAATTCGGCGAAATTGGGATTGTGAAGTGAGGTTTGCCATACTTCCCATTCACCCGCCCGTTGTTCTTTCGTGATTTTCCCAAGTTGACTGTTATTTAACAAAATATGCGTAATGTCCATCCCATATTTCACGGCCGTTGTGAATTCAGCTAAATATTGTCCGAACCCTCCATCTCCACTGATTGAAATAACTTTGCGACCATGGTATTGCTCGAAATCCTGGATGGCGGCCCAGGCGCCCATGGCTGCGGGAAATCCAAAACCGATCGAACCGAGGTAGCCAGACATGAGCACGCGTTGTTTGGCACATTCAAAGTATCGGCCGAACGAATACGTGTTGTTTCCCACATCAACTGCGATAACAGCATCCGCTGGTGCTTGCCGAGTCAATGAGGCAAATATTGAGGCGGAGTTCAATCCCTGGCTTCGATCATCTCTGGAACGGCTCTCTTTTTCCTCACGCCAAATCTCCCATCGTTCCTGTACCTCGGGTCTTTGATCAGTTACGGCTATCGTCTTTGGAAGACTTTTCAGAATCTGCCGTGCAGTCACGCCGATTTCACCCAAGACGGGTACCGTGACAGGATGAAATTTTCCAAGTGCCATCGCCTCAAAGTCTACCTGGATAATGGGTTTGGAACGTTCAATGCCTGTGTGATTCGAAAAAGAGGAACCAAACGTCAGTATCACATCGCATTCGTTCATGAACCAACTGGCAATAGGCGTCCCTGATCGTCCCAACACACCGGCAGCAAGTGAATGAGAGTCTGGTAGAAGTCCCTTGCCTTTGAATGTGGTTAAAATTGGAGCATGGAGGCGTTCTGCGAGAGCGGTAATCTCGGGCACGGCGTCCCTTGCCCCATACCCCACGACGATAATTGGTCGTTTGGCTGTTGAGAGTAGCGTCATAGCCTTGGCAATCGACTTTTCCGAAGGAGCCACATTGAAGTCAGGCATGCGGCCGCTTGGCTTTGAGATGTTGGTGTTGTCGTCAGCAGGAATGGTTTGTACGTTATCTGGAAAAATAAGATGAGCAACATCGCGCTGCACAATCGCATTCTTACAGGCCAGTGCCATGAGCTCAGAATGGTTGGATGTGTTGAGCACGGTGTGACTAAAGCGTGCAGCGGCTTGAAATGCTGAAGCCAAGTCGATTTCCTGAAAAGCTCCCGGCCCTAATACCTGTACATCGACTTGCCCGGTTAAGGCCAAGACCGGTGCTCGATCAACCTTGGCATCCCAGAGACCGGTCAGCAGATTAGTTGCGCCTGGTCCGGCTATGGCCAAACATGCGGCAGGACGACCACTCAGCTTCGCATAGCCAGAACAGGCAAACGCCGCAGCGCCTTCATGTCGAATGCCGATGTAGGTCAGATTTCCTTTGGCTTCCTGAACACGTAGGGCGTCAGCTAATCCTAAGTTGGAGTGTCCCACCATGCCAAACACTCGCTTCACGCCCCATGTGACCATTGTTTCGGCCATGATGTCAGAAACTGTTCGAGGTCGTTCAGTCTCTCGGGGAAGACCTACAAAAAGGTCTCCATCGCGGACTTCAACGGGAAACAGTTCCTGTCCGGAATCCTCATGACCACCAGGAGGTTTTCCAGTCAGTGGATCAAAATCCCATCCGTGCCAGGGACAACGCAGCCAACATTGTCCATCGACTCCGGTCTCAATTGATCCTTCACCAAGCGGACCGCCTTGATGCGGGCATCGATTGTCCATGGCCGAAAATTGACCTTGAAAGTGGACGAGTGCGAGAGACTTCGTTCCGGCAGTCACGGTTTGTACGCGCCCTTCTGGAAGATCAGTCTCATGCCCTACTTGATGCCATTCTGTCTCGTGAGGGCGTTGTGACGATTTCTTTGGTTCGGCCATCAATTGATCCTTTCATCTTAAGGATGAATGAAATATTTGACATGATACTGTTTAGAGATAGACCCAGCAATTGGAAAATGGAAAGAAAGACTAAATCGTTGATACGGTCATAGAGTCGTCTCAGAAGCATGTGAGTTATTACACAAGAAAGAGCTTCTGTTTCGTCATCAATCCATGGCAATATAGGCTACCAAAGCTGGAGACGAACATTTCAAAAAGGGGAAGAGCTGATGAATAAAGTGTCAATTGCGCAATGGGCCAACCTGAAGGATCGTGAGCCAGCTTATGCGCTCGTCGCCAATGTCGATCTTGTTATTATTCGTTTCGATCAGGATGTATCGGTGCTGTATGGCCGCTGTTTGCATCGTGGCGCCCTTTTAGCTGATGGACGTATTGAAGGGACGGATCTCATTTGTGGACTGCATGGGTGGGACTTTCAATACGATACAGGCATTAGTGCCTATAGTAATGAAGAACGTCTGCACAAATTCAATGCGTGGATTGAACAGGATCAAGTCTGGGTTGATGAAGATGAGATCAGTACTTGGGAACGTAGCAACCCGCAACCATTTCATCGAACTGATTATCTCGGAACCTATGCCGATACCCATCCGGCTGAGGAAGAACCTCATGTAGGGTTAATCCAAGGGTACGCGGCCCATGGTTTGGAAAAGACTGGTCATCATGGTCTGGTTGCCGCCATGGGAGTCTCTCGTACGGAACTGCCTTCGTGGGATGATATTCAGTTTATCACCGCACAACTGGCGACACCGCCTCAACTTGATGATGTCCCCGTTTCGACGGAGGTGGTGATCGGTCCTAATGCCAAGAAACCCTTGCGGATCAACATTCCACTCTTTGTGTCAGACATGAGTTTTGGCGCATTATCTGAAGAGGCCAAAACGGCTTTGTCGCGCGGAGCCGAAATGGCTGGCACAGGAATCTGTTCCGGAGAAGGTGGCATGCTCTCGGAAGAACAAGCCGAAAATTCACGCTATTTTTACGAATTGGCATCAGGACGTTTTGGCTATGCTATCGAGAAAGTGAAAAAATGTCAGGCCTTTCACTTCAAAGGCGGGCAGGGAGCCAAGACGGGAACCGGTGGTCATTTACCAGGACCGAAGGTCAAAGGGAAA
>BQIX01000459.1 GCA_021604145.1 Nitrospirales bacterium | reverse complement strand
AACACCTCGGGTCATGGTTCTTCAGGGCGTTGAAGGGGTACCGGAATTGTCGATATCCACCGCGACCCCTGTTCGTGAACTTCGAAACGATCATATTACCCGACTGATGATTCGCCCACAGGACGTTGGATTTTCGTTTGGGTCATTCCAGGCCATGGGACACTCCACCTTGCCGAATATTCACAACGCCTCGATTCCTCAACAAGAGGCAAACCTCGTCCTTCAACTTCTCCAAAACAAGATCCAAGGGGACTATCGAGCCTGGGTGATACTCAATTCAGCCTTACTCTTGTATGCCGCAGGCAAAGCCTCATCGCTGATCCAAGCCACGCCTCTCGCTGAACAAACACTTAACTCAGGGGTGGCGTTTAAAAAGCTGCAAGCATTGGCGGCACCGCCAGCCATATCGACTGAGAACCTTGACATCCCGACGGAGACCGTTCCCGCATGAAACATCTACGCCAACTTGAAAATCAGAGTATATTTATTCTTCGGGAAGCCTATAAAAACTTTGAAAACTTGGGCATGCTCTGGTCGATGGGAAAAGACTCAACGGTATTGCTCTGGCTTGCTCGTAAAGCGTTTTTTGGGCATGTTCCGTTTCCTCTTCTCCACGTCGATACCAGCTACAAAATTCCAGCTATGATCGAATATCGTGACCGCCTTGCCCGTGAATGGCGACTCAACTTGGTGGTTGGACAAAATAAAAAGGCCCTCGCAGCAGGAATGAATCATACTAAAGGCCGAGTGGAATGCTGTACGGCTTTAAAAACGGAAGGCTTGCGACTACTCCTCGAAGAAAAAGGCTATACTGGTATCATTTTGGGCGTGCGCTCGGACGAGGATAGCACCCGCGCCAAAGAACGGTACTTTTCTCCTCGCGACAAAAATAATGAGTGGGACTTCCGCGACCAACCTCCTGAATTATGGGATCAATATAAGATTTCCTTTCCGCCCGGCACGCACATTCGCATTCATCCTCTCTTGGATTGGACTGAAATCAATATTTGGGAATACATCAAATTGGAAAACATTCCGTTCTTAGACAGTCTGTACTTGGACCAGGGAACAGGCGAACGCTATCGGAGTTTGGGATGCGAACCTTGCACATTTCCCATGAAATCGACGTCTAAAAATGTGGATGACGTTATTATTGAATTGAAAAATAGTAAAGTCGCCGAACGTGCTGGCCGCGCCCAGGATGAAGGTCGTGGAATGGAACAATTACGAAAAGAAGGATACATGTAATCATGGCGGGCACCACACCGGCTTCTCAAGAGACGCAACAGGACAATCTTATTAAAGAGACCATGAATATCGTAATTGTGGGGCATGTGGATCATGGCAAATCCACCTTGCTGGGACGTCTATATGCCGACACCGGGACGCTGCCAGTCGGAAAGATTGAGAAAATTCAGGCCATTTGTCAGCAACAGGGCAAAGAGTTTGAGTACGCCTTTCTATTTGATGCGTTTTTAGAAGAACAACAACAGGGCATCACGATTGATACCGCCCGAACATTTTTTTCTTGGGGGAATCGACAGTACATCATTATTGACGCACCCGGCCATAAAGAATTTTTAAAAAATATGGTGTCCGGAGCGGCCAGAGCCGAAGCAGCTCTCCTCATCATTGACGCACTCGAAGGGGTCAAAGATCAATCCAAACGTCATGGTCTCTTACTGTCCATGCTCGGCGTGAAGCAAGTCACCGTGATCGTCAATAAAATGGATTTGGTGGGATATCGCGAAGATGTGTTTCGAGGCATCGAAAAAGAATATCGTGAGTTCCTTGCACAGTTGAACGTCACCCCGCAGTACGTCATTCCCGCGAGTGCAAAACAAGGCATCAACATCACCACCAATGCAGAAGACACACCATGGTACACCGGGCCGACGGTGTTAGATTCCTTGTCACACTTCTCCATCGACACAGCCGAGTCTCAACAACCTCTTCGCTTTCCGATACAAGACGTCTACAAATTTGATGCACGCCGCATTCTTGTCGGACGAATCACGGCCGGGCAGCTCAAAGTTGGGGACCGGCTGGTCTTTGCACCTTCGAATAAGTCGGCAATAATTCAAACGATTGAGGCCTTCAACATTGATCCTGCTCCGATGCAGGCTTCATCCGGGGACTCAGTCGGGATCACGCTCGATGAACAAATTTTTGTCGAACGTGGGCAAATCGCCGCCCATGAAGATCAGGGACCATTTGTCTCAACAAGTTTTCGCGCCAATGTGTTTTGGCTTGGACAACGCCCGTTAGAACGGCAACGCACCTATGTCCTCCGGCTCGCCACCCGAGAAGTGCCGTGTGAAGTCTCAACCATTCATCGCATTGTCAATGCCAACGACTTAGATGATCGGCAAACCTCTACGTCCGTCCAACGCAATGAAGTCGCAGATCTGACCTTTCGCACCAAAGCGCCTCTCGCCTTTGATACGTATACGTCTTCCGAAGACACGGGGCGATTTGTTCTGGTCGACGAATATGATGTGTCAGGTGGCGGAATCATTACCGAAATGATTCAAGACGAACAGGAAGGCCTAAGAACAGAGGCACGGGAACGTGATTCAGCCTGGGTCAAGGGGGAAATTGGACCAGAAGAGCGTGCGCAACATTATGGCCATCGAGCTGCCGTGATTTTATTTACCGGCCCCGATACCACAGCCAAAGCCTTTTTAGCTCGTAAGCTCGAATCGGTGTTAGTCGCTGAAGGTCGGCATGCCTATCTTCTGGATGCCGAAAACCTCCGCCGCGGCCTCGATGCCGACATCGGGGAAACTAACGCGAACGAAGCCGTGCGCCGCTATGGAGAGGTCGCGAAGCTCCTCACCGATACAGGACTGCTCGTCCTCTCGACGACCAATCCCTTTTCGCTTCCGAGTGGAACGATTGCACAGGCCATTCAAACACTCATCAATCCGACACCCGTTATTACCATCTATATGTCAAAAGAACGTGAAAGCCTCCTCCCTGACGCCACACTCACCTTTTTGGGGCCAGAAGACTTCGACGCCCGAACTCGACAAATCCTTGAGACGCTCAAACAAAAAGGGATCATCGCAGAAGCCATGGGTTCTCAACCGGCTTTCCAATTCTCTATCTAGATATTATCTTCTTAAGGCCTTCCACGTTGAGTATGAATGCGAAGGCAAAACAACTACGCACAAAACTCTACGCAACAATTTAGCGCTCGCCCTTTTCGACGTACCGTAACTTCTTTCTCAACCTCGTTTTGGTACGCGGGGACATGTTTTTCCCTTACGCTTTCCTAGGAAGGAGAGGAAAGCTTTAGTCCCACAATCCCTGCAAGAATTGCAGCGATGCTCAATAAGCGCACCGCGTCTCGAGGCTCATCAAACAACACCATCCCCACAATTACCGTTCCGGCAGCTCCAATACCCGTCCACATGGCATACGCCGTTCCCATCGGGATCGAGCGAAGCGCAAAAGAAATGCAGACCATACTGATCCCCATCGCCACAACAGTCGCGATACTTGGCCACAAACGGGTGAATCCATCTGTATACTTCAAACTGATCGCCCACACAATTTCAAAAAATCCCGCAATGAGCAAAAAAATCCATGCCATAACTTCAACTCCCCCATATTGACTAAATCATCTTAATGGTTATCTTTCAATCAAACACTTACGATACCAATCCTGCCTGGTAAATGCAGAAATCGTGAGCTATAGTAATAGGGAAAGACCACTTTGCCAACTGATACAAAGGGGGTGACTGGCTTCGACGGGGATCAAGAGGTCAACGGAGCGTGTCGAGCTCTCGGA
>BQIX01000458.1 GCA_021604145.1 Nitrospirales bacterium | reverse complement strand
ACTGAATAAACAGAAAATTCTCAAGAAAGCGATTGAGAAAGGTGTCATTGCTGATGCTGACCAACTCTCCGATGATGACATCTGGCAGCTTATTTTTCGTCCTGGTTTTTCTACGGCAGACAAGATCACCGATGTTTCCGGCCGTGGCGTCGGGATGGATGTTGTGAAACGAAATATTGAAGCGTTAGGCGGGAGTGTCAGCATCCAGTCGACTGAGGGGCAAGGGTCAAAATTGAAACTGAAACTTCCGTTAACTTTAGCCATCATTGACGGAATGACCGTTCGCGTCGCCAATGATAACTATATTATTCCGCTTATTTCCGTTACTGAATCCATTCGCCCCAAGTCGTCAGATTTGCAAACCGTGGTTGGGAAGGGCGAAGTGTTTAATCTGCGAGGAGAATGGGTGCCAATGGTTCGGCTGTATGAACTGTTTGGTGCTCAACCTGAATTTACCGATCCCGCACAAGCCTTATTAGTCATCGTCGAAGCCGAAGGAAAACGAATCGCATTATTTGTCGATGAACTAACTGGTCAGCAACAAGTGGTGATCAAAAGCCTTGAGCAAAATTTTCAGAAAATTGAAGGCATATCCGGGGCGACGATATTGGGAGACGGTCAAGTGGCCTTGATTCTGGATGTCCCGGGTCTTGTCAAACTTTCGAGATTGGCCTCAATGGTCGCAGCCTGAACATTTGAACGCTACACAAGTCATACGTGAAAAGTCAGGGGTTGCCAGGACGCTCTGGCCGCACATTTTCTTTTCACGACTCATTATTTCTAGAGGAGGATCTCATGTCCACAGCAGCAGCAGAAGTGATGGAAAATCAAAATGGATTAAACGTCGATAGTCAACAGTATCTGACGTTTGATTTAGCTGAAGAGCATTATGGTGTGGATATTTTGAAAGTTCAGGAAATTAAAGGGTACACCGCGGTGACGAAAATTCCTAATACCCCAGATTATGTTAAGGGTGTGCTGAATCTCCGTGGGACGATCGTGCCCATCGTTGATCTGCGGTTAAAGTTTAACATGGAACCCACGGAACCCACGGCGTTTACTGTCATTGTCGTCGTCAATGTCCAGGAACGCGTCATGGGGTTTTTGGTTGATGCGGTGTCGGACGTTTTGGAATTAGCGAGCAAAGACATTCAACCGCCTCCTGAGCTGGGGAAGCGAGCCGATATTACGTTTGTCTCCGGAATTGGGAACAGTAATGATCGTCTTGTGACCTTGCTTGACATTGATCGAGTCATGGCTGAAACGGAAGTGGAGGCGATCAGGTCAGGTGGTTCAGAGCGAGAAGCCAAGGAATAAGCGATACATATGAAAGTATGGTGAAACGAGACAATCACAACGAAATCGAGGGGGGTGAGGGTGCCATGAAACAGATGATGCAGACATTTCTGAGTTGGGGAATTGCCGCAAAGTTGGTGACTTTATTTCTGGTTTTCGGGGTGGTGCCCATGGCGGCCGTTGGGGTGATCGCCTACAATGCGGGGGAGGACATGAAGTCGGGAGTCGGGATTCGATTTCAAACCGTCGCCCAAGAGCTAGGCGATAAAATTGATCGAAACTTGGCAGAACGGTACGGCGACGTGCAGGCCTTTGGCATTAACGACGCGGTACACCGGATCTCACAGTGGTATGACCCTACCGAGTATAATACGATTAGTCGGCTCATGAATCAGTATGGGAAAACGTACGGCATTTATGATTTGCTGATCATGGTGGATACTCGCGGCGATGTGGTAGCCGTGAATAATCAAGATTCCGAAGGTAACCCGATTAATTCACAGTTTATTTTTGAAAAAAATTATTCGCAGGCTTCCTGGTTTAAAGCGTTGGAAAAGGGTGAGTTTACGACGAAACGATTATTTACGTCCGCAGGGAATGATACTATGAACGGGACGTTTATCGAAGATGCGCATCTCGATTTGGATGTGGCCAAAGCTACGGGAAAAGACGGATATGTCATGGGATTTTCGGCTCCCGTGTATGGTCAGAATGGCGAAGTTGTGGCCTATTGGACGAACCGGACGAGTATGCGGGGTGTTGAGATAATGTTCAAAGGAACCTACCAAAGCTTAAAAGGCCTTGGGTATCCTGGGGCCGAAGCAACGCTGATTGACTCCAACGGGCGTGTGTTGGTGGACTTTGATCCTCAAACCTACCAGACGGAAGAGGTTTCCCGTAATTTTGACGTATTGTTGAAGACGAATCTATTGGAGAAAGGCATTAAAGCAGTCCAGGAATCTGTAGCTGGAAAGTCCGGATATTTGACCGAGGATCATGCGAGAAAACAGATTGCGCAAGTTTCAGGCTATGCGCATCTGAGTGGGGCCATGGGATTCCCTGGAATGGGGTGGTCCATTTTGGTGCGTGTTCCTGAAGATGAGGCGCTGGCCGATGCGAATAGTGTACAGACAAGCGTTCTGCAGACTGGGTTGATCTGCCTGGCGATCATCGCCCCAATCGGATGGTTCGTTGGAAGGAAAGGTTCACAGCAAATCGTTCGAGTGCAAGACGCGGCAGAAAAAATGGCTTCCGGTGAATACGATACTCGAGTTGATGTGAAGTCGAAGGATGAAATCGGGCAATTGGGAATGGCGTTCAATGGTATGGCGGAGAAAATTCAATTGAATACTCAAGAAGCTTTGGAGTTTGAGTACAAGATGAAGGCGGTGGGCAAAGCCCAGGCCCTTATTGAATTCAACCTTGACGGGACGATCATTACGGCGAATGAGAACTTTCTGACGACCGTAGGGTACTCGCTAGAAGAAGTTCAAGGCAAACATCATCGGATGTTCACAGAGCCTGCGTATGCTGCAAGTCCTGAGTATCAAGCCCTTTGGGCCAAATTCAATCGTGGTGAGTTTGACAGTGGAGTATATAAACGGATTGGGAAGGGAGGGAAGGAAATTTGGATTCAGGCCTCCTATAATCCAATAATGGATTCCAATGGAAAGCCGTACAAAGTCGTGAAGTTTGCCACCGATATCACAGGCCAACAGAAAGCTCTCAATGAAGTAGAAGACCTCATCAAAGCGGCTTCTCAAGGGCAACTCTCAAAGCGAATCAAGACAGAGCAATTTGAGGGGGCCTCTCAAGCCTTGACGCAGGGGTTCAATAGTCTGTTGGATGCCGTGGTGACGCCATTGAATGAAGCGCAAGATGTTATTGGAGCATTAGCGCAAGGTGACCTCACCAAGCAGGTCACTGGTGACTATCATGGAGAGTTTGAGAAGATTAAGACGAGTCTCAATGCCGCGATCGATAATCTTGTCAAGACCGTCATGTCAGTGCGCGAAGGCGCTGATAGTGTCAGTACAGCTTCTGAAGAAATTACCAGTGGCAACGAAGACTTATCGCAACGGACCTCACAACAGGCCTCGGCATTGGAAGAGACGAGCGCCTCGATGGAAGAAATGACATCGACCATTAAGCAAAATGCTGACAATGCGAAGCAGGCCAATCAGCTTGCGGTCGCAGCACGAGAAGTGGCTGAAAAAGGTGGAGCGGTAACTGAGAAAGCCGTTGATGCGATGAGTGAGATCAATAAGAGCAGTAAGAAAATAGCCGATATCATTAATGTGATTGATGAAATTGCTTTCCAAACAAATTTGTTGGCGTTGAATGCGGCAGTTGAAGCGGCGCGAGCCGGTGAGCAGGGTCGTGGTTTTGCCGTGGTCGCCTCAGAAGTCAGGAATCTGGCTGGGCGATCAGCGACAGCGGCTAAGGAAATTAAAACGTTGATTAATGAATCAGTTCAAAAGGTTGGAGACGGAAGTGACCTG
>BQIX01000457.1 GCA_021604145.1 Nitrospirales bacterium | reverse complement strand
TCTTTTGGAATGGGAAGGCTCTTCCAGATATCTTCTAACGTCTCTTGAGTATCTTGCGCGGCTTTCAACTGTTGTTGGGTCTGTACGGTTGCCGAATAGACCAGCGAGGCTTCCTGGAGTTGTGTGTTTGCAGGAAAAAACACAAAGACATACATGCCTAAGACAACGATACAAGACAGGCCTGTAAGCAAGGTAAGCGGAATAAGATGACGTGAGACCTGAAAGGTCGTTTTTGAACGTTTGATAAATGCGAAGGGCATGGGTGTCGGTTCTTTTCGTTAACTTTTGAAGGTCGAAACCTGAGATGATTCATACAAAACCGTAAGCGTGAACATTACAAATGATGCGTTGTGTTGCTTCTTGCTCTGTTTCTGAGCGGTTTGTGACAAGACGACATGATGGAATGACGGATGCGCCTCTAACTGATCGACTAATCCATTAATATCCGTGAGTGTTTTGGCTGAGCCACTTAAGGCAATGGACGCTTCCTTAAAGTTGACTTTCACGGACTCCATCGCAATGGTATCCGGAACCGTGGATTCCAAATCATTCAAAAATTGAGTCCAAGAAAACCCTAATTGCTTCCGAATTTGTTTCGCAAAGACAATTTCTTGGGGAAGCGCCTGAATGCGTTCATCCGAAAGATCAATCCCGCGCGACGAGGCATTGCTGATCATTTGTTGATTCATTAATCGTAGTTCATTGGTTTTTTGGATAAATTCAGAACGTTCACGATCAATCTCTTGACTGATCCACCAAATACCACCAGCGATGATTGCACATGCGATCGTCAATACGATTAATCCTCGCTGGGCAAGGAGAAGGCCATCCATTCCTGGCGCGGCAAGCGATAAGTGTGTTCGCGGTTTCATTATAAAATTGCCACACTTGCTAGGGCAGAAAAACACGTCATTTGCGGTGAAGATTTCATCATCGCCACTTTGGTTTTTGGAGACAACGTATCGGCGACTTTCATCATTGACAACGGTGGTGGACACAAGATTGTCGCATTGAGCATGTTCTCGATCGTTTGTTCTGATGGGAGAAGTCTTTCACCATTGAGAACGCCTTCGGCGAAATAGAGAGGAATGGAAGCATGTTCCGGTCGGACATTCTGATGGGATTCGAAGTAATACTGTAATGTGGCCACCAGTTCATTGGAGACATTGTTCAGATGGAGCGACGAATACTGTTCTTCACTTTGGCTGGAAGCTTCACGTGTTTCATGTCTGGCGGTTGGATCGGCGGTTTGCAAGGTTTCTGTTTGATCCGTGTGTTCATCTTCTTGTATGAATCGCGGAATGGGCAACGCTTTGACTCGAAGAAATATCGGGTCGGAATGACGAAAAGCCATAAACAAAAACCCCCAGTTGGCCAAGTACAAGAAAAGATATTCCTGATTGGTTGTTTCGCTTGGTCGTTTGGTCGGTCGACTGAATTCAGGCATTGTTGATTGATAGAAATCACAGACATCTAAACCCGATAGTCCTACTGAATTTGGCAAGAGTCCGACTGCAAGACAGGCTTCTTCATATTGTTCAATGATGTCATGCTGTACAGCGGTGGCGAGAACTTGTCTTGGACTCGTCTGGTTTTTTGCCCCGGAAAAGGTGCGATAGGCAAAGCGGGTTTTGTCAGTGGCAATATTCATATCCTGTTGGAATCGCCATCGTACCACTGAATCTTGTTCGGATTGTTTAGCCGGAAATGAAGGAAACGTTAAAATGGTTGTTCGTCCGCAGATATCGGGTAGTGAAAGTGCCACAGATTGCGGAAGTTTAGCGCGTTTCACTAGAGTGCTGAGACTGTTGACAAATTCTTTCATGTTATCAATATTGGGTCGGGCAGGGGATAAGCGTAAGCAGCCTGGAGGAAGAAGTGTTTCGGCAATGTGTCGACAGGTGACGCGATGCCAGCTTCGGCGAACTTCAACCAGACAGAGTGAGTCACGGGTAATGGATAACCCGACGCTGGCTTTGCTCATTGGGAGATAGGTGATCATATGGCATCATCAACCGGGGTGACCCGGTTGATCTCCTTCAGTGTGGTTTCGCCCCGAAAAACTTTTTGGACAGCGGCTTGTCTCAGGGTCGTTAAGCCTTGTGCCATGGCTGCAATGCGAACTTCTGACGACGACTTGCCGGCGAGGATCATTTCCTTCATCGAGTCCGTCATGTCAAGGAATTCGGTAATGCCTTTTCGCCCGCGATAGCCTAGCCCGTGACATTCATGACAACCGGTTCCTTCATAGAGTGTGTTGACTTTCACTTTCTCATAATCGAGTCCTGATTCTTCGCAGAGTTTCTGGTCGACTTCGATCGGGACTTTGCAAAAAGGACAGATTGCGCGGACTAATCGCTGAGCAAGTATGCAACTCAGTGAGGCGACAAAATTGTACGGTTCGATCCCCATATTCACGAAACGGCTAATGACGTCAAACGCATTATTGGCATGGACAGTGGTGAAGACCAAATGTCCCGTTAAGGCAGATTGAATCGCAATCTGGGCGGTTTCGACGTCACGGATTTCTCCGACCATAATCTTGTCCGGATCATGACGTAAAATCGAGCGTAACCCACGTGCAAAGGTTAACCCTTTTTTTTCATTGACAGGAATTTGCACAATCCCTTTTAATTGATATTCAACTGGATCTTCGATCGTGATGATTTTATCTTCCACTGTGTGAACTTCGTTGAGTGCACCATAAAGCGTGGTCGTTTTCCCACTGCCAGTGGGTCCTGTGACCAGGACCATGCCGTAGGGGCGTGTAATGGCACGTCGTAATCGACGTAAATCTTCAGGATTAAATCCCATGACGTCGAGATTTAACCCCTTAGCACCAGTGGCAATATGTTGTTTGTCAAGAATTCGAATGACAACGGATTCTCCAAACACACTGGGAAGAATGGATACACGAAAATCCACCGTACGCTTTTCAACGTGAAGTTTAAATCGTCCATCCTGTGGAATCCGTCGTTCGGCGATATCCAACTCAGCCATAATTTTGAGTCTTGAAATGAGTGAGGCATGGAATGAGCTGGAGAGCGGTTCCATAGCATTATAAAGCACCCCATCAATACGAAACTTCACTTGGACCACTTGTTCACTGGCTTCAATGTGAATGTCGCTTGCTTGTTTTTGCAGTGCACTCAGAATAATGGTGTTGACGAGTTTGACGACTGGACTTTGATCTTTTGTGATTTGTTCAACGGAAAGGATTTCTTCCCCTTTCTCATCTTCCTTAATGAGCACAGGGTCCAGTTCTGCCTGAATCCGAGAAAGAACCTGTTTGTTGCCTTCACTGGCGGCTAAGGCGTCCTGAATGGCGGTGTCGGTTGAGACCACCAACCGTAATTCACATCCTAGGAATAGTTCTAACTCATCAAGGACTCGGACATTTTGAGGATTGGGAATGGCAATGGTGAGCACTCCATCCTCTTCTGAGAGCGGGACAAATGGGTATCGATGCATCCATTCAACTGGAATCGTTTCAAAAAATTCAGGATTGACGCGAAATTCACTGAGTGGTTCATACGGTAATCCATACTGTTCGGCTAATGCCTGGACGATGTGTTCCTCGGAGACAATGCCCTCCTCCAGTAAGATGGCCTTTAACGGACGATGGGTCTCAAGTGCTTGAGAGACGAGTTGTTCCATTTGCGTGTCAGGTATGAGACCACGCTTAATGAAAATGTCTTCAAGCGCAACACGTTTGAGCGGTGTGGGCATTTCTGTTCTCTAATGAGCTCTCTGCGGATTCGACACTTAAATGGCGCCCGCGAGATTAAAGATTGGCAAG
>BQIX01000456.1 GCA_021604145.1 Nitrospirales bacterium | reverse complement strand
CATTCAACGGATAATGTAGAAAAAGTTTTTCAAGAAATAGAGCGAAGAAACTCTATGAAAAATATCAAACGAGAAGTTAAGGAAACGGAAATTAGTAGACCATCAATTGTTCGTAAATCCTTAGCTGCTCAAATTCAACATCGGCTTAACTCTCCTGAAATAAATTCTTTACTTTCCCAGGCAAATCAAGTGTATAAATCTTTTTTATATGACGTTCAACAGAGCTAACTTTAGTAGAAGCAAAGAGGCCTTCTAAGATTCTCCTCTCAGGTTGAAGGGCTGTGCAGCGTAGCACATTCTTCCACTTTTTCTTGGTCTACTGTAAGCTTATACATCACAAACCCAAACTGGAAAACTCTACATTACAACCTTCCCAGTGACGAGGAAGTTTACATTTAAATTCTCGACTGTAATGCTGGCGTGTTCGCTTCATTCAACACCTCGATTCTAATTATTATATAATTCTTAACTCTGTGTTCGATATACCATGGAAAGATCAGGTTGAAATTTTTGAGACTTACCACTGCACATCGTCATCTCGAAAATTGAATCGTAGTATTTATAATAGGTGCTTTTTCCCCAAACAGTCGAGTCAGAAGTTTTATAATATAAATATAGGGAATTGATGTATTTAGTGGTGGCAAAATAGGGGGAGTTCGGTGTGGTTGACTAATGAATGCTTCTATGTCTGCTAAAATAGATTCTCCATTTTCTTTACTAAGTAGATCACGAAAGTTAACTTGAAGTGTTGTATAGTCCTTCCAAAATTCCTCAAATGTATTTTTTTCTAATAGAAGATCTTCAAAATTTCCCAAGTATGAAAATTTTTTCAGCGATTTAGAAATCGACGCAATGTCTCTTTGGGGTTGGATAATATAGGATTCACTGGCTAATTTCCGAATCACAATAATATCTTTAGCTGAATGCATAACTTGAGGGAAGTGGGTTTTAATTACATAATTACCACAACCAAACAGCTCGTTAACCGACAATCCTTTTTTTAAATATTGATCAAGATCGATATATAACGGAGTATTTCGATATTCAGAGAAATTATTTAACACAAGATCAATAAGTAAATGCGTACCAGACCGCATTAATGAAGAGACTAGTATGGGTTTACCAATCTGTTTGCACAAAATCCCTGGTGGTGCGACTGTCTTCCTATTGTTATGTGGAAACATTCTTTGAAGTATTTTACGCATAAATATATAAATTATTAGAATATGAATTATAGGACTTTCAGGGTTGTAAGTAATAGAAATATGAAATACTATTCACTGCGCTAAATTATAGAGGACTTATTAGAGGATAGTGTAGTACGGGCCATAGAGTAAATTTCCATAAGTTGTTGATGATTTCTTGTAGCCGTATATTTGTTCTCATATTCATTTCTAGCCAATAGTCTCATTTGAGATAAATCTTTTGGGTGATTCAATAACCATATTAATTTTTCTGAAAGATCTTTTATATTTCCAGGCATAAAATGAATCCCTGTTTGACCTTCAAGAACTAAAGATTTCATACTGCCTAAGTCACTGGCAATCACCGGAAGTCCAACAGCATAAGCTTCAAGAATTGTCATGGGTAAGTTTTCATAGCATTCAGAGGGGAAAATTAGTACTGAAGCAGATTTCATCAATTGAAAAACTTCATCTCGAGAGCGTCGCCCTAAAAACTCGATTCCAGGCAATCCGGAATAAGTTTCTATTACACTATTATGTAGAGGTCCAACTCCAACTACTTTCAAAGGGATAAGGTGACCCAACTCTTTCCAGGCTTCAAGCATAGTCACGACACCCTTTTCGTGAGAAAGACGTCCAACAAAAATTGCATAAGTCCCTTCATTAGATCCAATTCCAGGATCAGAGGAAATAAAATTTGGTTTTTCAACCACTTTGTTTTCAGGAATACCTCCCTCAATAAATTTCTGTTTTGTGAAATCCGTTAAAGAAACGAATATATCCACACACTGCGTCCAAGTTCCCAAAGCTTTATGTAACCCCAACATAGATGAGACACCCAAAGTGAAGGCTTGATTTGAACGGTAACAAGAGTGAAGGACAGCAGGCCAAGCAAAAATTTTACCTAAGCAGTCCTCGCATACCTTTTGGTCTCGAAAAAAAAACCCATTAGGACATAAGAGACGGAAGTTATGTAAAGTTAACACTATTGGAATTTTTAACTTTTTGAATGCATGGAAAACAGAAGGCGACAAGAGAGGGAAAGTATTATGAAAATGCACGACATCCGGTCGAACCTCTTTTGTTAATTCAAACATCTTTTGATACGCGTTTTTATTCCATAGAGTCGATAAAGCAAGTGAGAATTTATTCAAGTTAGGAATTTGGTCGTTATGAACTGTATAGGAATAGACTGAATGTCCATTTTCTTCTAGAAGACTTCGTTCCGCATAAAAAACTTGATCTTCTCCTCCAGATTCTTGATAGAAATTGTGAATAAGCAAGATTCTCAAGAGATACTCCAAATGAAAGTGAAGGTGTTGGCGGAAAGGATAATAAAATACCTGGAGCGTCGTGAGTCCTTTAACATCAAGCAATCTTTCGATATGAAACTCCAGCTGTTCATATTAACGACCACTCAAGAATTCGAAATGGAATATTTTGGACCCATCAGAATACATGGAATGTGCCCAAGTGCTAACTGCCAAAATCAGCAACATTAGATTTAAGCGATTGCTTGCTATGAAGTCTCGACAAATTTTGAATTAACATGAATAGTGTGAGAAATAAAATAAATTGATTATGAGGACGTCCGCCGAATGATATCGTACTAATAGAATTAATAATTAAAAACATATGAAGGGAGAGAAATCCCACTGCTAATTGATAAAAGTTTGATGAAACTGGATTTTTAATAATCCTAATCACACTACTTATCATTACAGCATTCACTGCTAAGATTAAGATCAATCCTATGATGCCATTATTGTATAGAACTTCGAGCACGACATTGTGCATATGCCCAGCATCCCAACCAACATCATCTAGAGTTATGGATGAAAATTTTGAGGAGACATACCCTTTTCCTATCAAGAAGTTTTGTCGAATTACTGGCAAGCTTTCCTTCCAGAGATCAACACGGCCAGTGAGATGAAGCGCAGAATCGTTTTCTTGATACGAGAATAAATACTGCACCATCGGAACCTTAAGCAAAACGCCCAAAACGATAAAGCATACCAAGGCAGCGGCCATTCCGATAAAATAACGTACTTTTCCTATGAGAATAAAAAACATACTTCCAGAAATAAAACAGGCCACAATAGCAGCCTTTCCTACCCCTAAAAGGAGAACAATAATACCAAAGACGCCACTAGCTAAATACTTGACTTTTGATTCTGTTTTTCCAATTAGCACAAGTACAGATAACAAGAAAAGAGATGCACCATTTCTTGAAATACCAGTTGGTGCGTAAGCTCCCCCAAATCGTCCTTTAGAAAAAAGATCAGTTTGTGCACTTAAAACTTGAACAAACGGTATCAATGAGAGAATAAGAAAAGTGCCCCAAATCACTACTAAGGTTTTTTTTATCGTTTCGAGATCTGTTATTCCAGCAGACCATATACCGAGAATGGAGATAATGAGAAGTAACTTAAAAGCCCAGCTAAAAGAATACAATGGAGAAGGAGAGTAAATGGATGAAAAAGCTGCGAGCATTCCAAATACCACAAGAAGATTCATTTTAGTGGAATATAATTCACTAAGAAAAGACGGCCTCCAAACAGAAAAAGCAAGAACGCAAGTTGCCAAAAATACCCACACGGTCACTTCACCTGTGACTGCATTAGAAAACTG
>BQIX01000455.1 GCA_021604145.1 Nitrospirales bacterium | reverse complement strand
GAAGGGGTAGGCCGCGGACGCGACAATTGAGGCGACTCTGGTCAGGCTTCCTAGTAGACTCCCTGGCAAAACAACATCGGTTATTGGACCTGATTCACTATCCCGTCATCATTAGGTCCCATGTGACACGGTACTTTTAGCGTAGCATAGCGTTTCAGAAAAAGATACAAAAACTTTTGCGAAGTGGGAAGCTCAATAATGACTGACTTGACAAATTAGCTGCTGACGATAGAGACCTCTAGCCTCTCCCAGGCATCCCATCATTATAAAGAACAAATCGTACGGGAAATTCACTTCCCTCCATCAAAACTTTAGTCCAATAACGTCCCCATACAATAGACAAAAATACAGCCTTACCATCACTGTCCGATTTACCGTAAGAACTCATTCAACAATCTTTATTTCTGTCTGTACGAAGTATTAAATTTGTTTTCTGAAAATCCATAGGTCGGACAAATTTTCAACATCATTATCTACCACGCCCTTTACCCTACCAACTAGTTGGTTTACAATGAAAACCATTAATATCATTTTATGGACCCCATGTATGCCTGACCGAAAAGAACAGATTTTAGACATTGCGGAGGAACTCCTCCAAACTCGAAGCTTTAGTGCATTTAGCTATCAAGATGTGTCTGATCGCATCGGTATCAGTAAGGCCACGATCCATCACCACTTTCCAAGTAAAGACGCTCTCATCTTGGCGTTAGTGATTCGGTATCGTACATCACTCATCTCGACATTGGAAAAGATTACCCAAGAACACGCAACACCATGGAAACAACTCGAGGCTTATACATTACTCGTTTCGCAAGTGATGCAGTCCGGCCATAAAATTTGCCTTACAGGCTCACTCCAATCCGAGTACGAAATTATCGCAAACGGAACGAGACAAGAACTCGCAAATGTCTGCTCATTTGTCCATACGTGGATTTCCCGGCTGCTAGCTGAAGGAAAGAATCAGCACGTAATGACATTTCCAGGCTCCCCTGAAGACCAAGCCTCGTTGATTCAGGCGGCCCTTCAAGGTGCCCTTCAACAAGCACGAGCCCATGGACCGAAACAATTCACAACTGTAGTCCGTCAAATAAAGGCCATGCTCAAAACAACATAAGGACTTGACTTTTCATTTTACCTCATTATCTACCTACTAGTTGGTTACATATTTCCAATGTTTCAATGGAGGAGAAATTCTTATGAGCACGACAGCAACACCACCCTACATCACGCTAACAGACGAAAATTTCCAACAAAATGTGACCGAGAATCCACAGCCGGTCCTTGTGGATTTTTGGGCACCCTGGTGTGGACCCTGCCAAGCCATGAACCCGACTATTCAAGAACTGGCGAACGAATATTCAGGAAAGGTTGTAGTAGGAAAAGTCAATGTCGATGAGCAGCCTACTCTTTCGGAGCAATTTGGCATTCAGTCAATCCCTGCTCTCTTGGTCTTTCAGGCGGGAAAGGTCGTCGAAACCGTTGTTGGTGCTGTGCCCAAGAAGGTGCTCACTGATACACTCGATACAATTTTGACAGCAGTCTAAGAAAAAACCTCCATCTCGTCGATGTCTATCCAATCGAAGGAGTAGCCTGTATGCCTATGTCGTACAAAGCTGTGACCTAGATGCGAAGGTTGAGCTGGCTGACATTCCCAAGCCAGTCTTCAAACCCGGTCATCTTCTGAGCAAAGTGAAAGTGCCCAGTCTGAACCTAGACAACTGGAAAATTCGTGCGCTCGACATACTAATTTTCCCATAACTGCACATGAACTTTGCCCAGACTTCCGAACAGAACGGACAACGACATGAAAAACAATCCTAGCACAAAAGAACCACAACCCTGGATTGAAGAATTTACGCGTCTGTACGAAACTGCAGTTCAAACCTTTGCCAATGGCGTGAGAGGAGCGGAAGGTGTTTTCTCCGATGAAGACACTAAGCAGTTAGCTTCAATTGGAGCGACGCCACAAGAAATATATGATTTTGTCGAAGACTGGCATGATGCTGGCGAACCGGACTTCCCAACGGTGTTACGTATCACAACGATACGAAGAGATTATTTTTTTCGCGAACAGCACGGAAACCCTTCTGACAAGAAAGTTTCGATAAACGATCTCCCATCGATGAGTGCCACGTTAGGAGGATACCGCTGGCTGCCACGAATCATTGAAAAAGCCAAGGCCAAACTTCGAGGAGAAATGCCTCCAGAACTGATGTATGGATGCGGAGGAGATCGACCATTTCTTAGAAAGCTAGGTATTGACCCAGCTGAGTTTCTTCAGATCGTGTGGAAAACAGGAAGCGATGAGCAACAAATCCTCGACTATGTGAAACATAAATCTTCAGGACCCCATCCGACCTAAAGCTTCAACAGGGAGCCGTTATCAGTCCACGGTTTCTTGGATATTCGCCACGTTAACTGTAAAACTTGGATGTACATGAATAATTTTTCCTGTTCTGTCAATAACGCGATCATATTCTTTCACCCTTTCACGGTTCGTCATACGAAAATTTCACAAGAAGAATGGGAAAGAGCAATTTTTTGACAGAATTTCTCTTCGATTTTATAATTCCATCATCTCTTTTACTTACGACGAATTCGCTAACCACTTAGAGATTTATTCAGTTCATCAAGTGATCTGAGCAAGATTCCAGTAAGCAAACACAGAACACGCATACTCGATCTCTCGACTCCGAAGCATGGAACATTCTGATGCTATAGCCGGTTCATTTATGCCGAAACAATAAAGCCTCAACTTGTACAATGTTGATATTCAATACGTGATAGAAAACGTCACTCATCGTCAGTTATAGCCGATTCAATGATCCTTCGCTCTCTTGACACGTTGAATATCGCGTTGAAAGTCCTCAGGTTTAGTTGAAACGTATTTCGATTCGCTATAGAGAGTAAATCTGATTATGTCCGCAATGAAATTCTGAAAATGATGGAGACTTCATGAACAACCAATTTTTTAAAGGGCATGGGTTAGGAAATGATTACATTGCCGTTGATCCTTCTAGCCTTAGCTTCAAACTTACTCCTCGTATCATTCGGACGATCTGCGATCGAAATTGGGGGATCGGAAGCGATGGAATTTTAGCCCTTCACCCCACGAAGAAGGCGAACTTTGGGTTACGCATCTACAACCCTGATGGATCAGAAGCTGAGAAATCCGGGAACGGTCTGAGAATTTTTGGATGCTATCTCTATGCCACCCGTAAAACCCGGAAACGGAAATTTAGCGTCCTCACCAAAGGCGGGCTCGTCGAGATTCATCTCGGCGTGAATGGAGATGGGTATGTGAATGAAGCCACGGTTGAGATGGGACGAGCCTCGTTCCAACCAATTACGCTCCCCTGCTCTCTCCGGGTACCCGAACTTATTCAACAACCCGTCAAAGCGGCCGGGCAATCGTTACGATTCATGGGTGTCAGCGTCGGGAATCCCCACTGTGTCGTCTTTAAAGACAAAGGTAGCATATGGACGCGTGAAGACTTGCTAGAGATTGGCCCCGAACTCGAAAACCATACTATTTTCCCAAAACGCACAAACGTTCAACTGGCCGTACCGCTCGGACCAAAATCCATTTCGATTCTCATTTGGGAACGGGGGGCGGGTGAAACGCAAGCTTCGGGCTCGTCTGCCTGTGCTGCAGCCAGTGCAGCCATCCGCTTAGGATTAGTCAAAAGCCCTGTTACCGTCAAAGCGCCAGGCGGGAACCTCGAAGTGGCCGTTGACCCTCAATATAACATCACCATGAAAGGACCGGTGGCAGAAGTGGCAAGAGGAGAATTTAGTACTCCATTCATTCATCACTTTC
>BQIX01000454.1 GCA_021604145.1 Nitrospirales bacterium | reverse complement strand
ATTTGTGAGTGGCGCAGTCCAATCCTGGATTCCGTAATAGAGACCAACCATCGGCAGGCTGAGAACGGTACCAGCAATGGTCAGGAACACAATGACATAGGCGATCGAACGCTCAGCCATAAATCGGCGAAAGATAAACATGCCAAACAAGGTTAAACAGTTCGCAATCAACGCCAGCAACGAAAGAAATCGCTGATCAAAGCCCAGCTCGTCAATTTGAAACCAAGCCGCGCCTTCCCCAGGGCCCGGGATGGCTCTATAGATAAAAATGATCACTGCCGTCCCAACTAAGGTCTGACGAGCATGGGGCGTCAATACCGCAACAAGACGGGAAATCATAAACCCAATAATCGACAACGACCCAATGAGCACCAATTCCTGGCCATAGGGAATCTCTCCAATTCCCATCACCATAGTGAAGAGGACATACACCGCACTTCCGCCAAGAATCCACCAGTTGGGTTCAGGAGGCGGTACCTGAGAAGACAGTATCCGCTCAATGCGATGCGATTCGACACCTTTGCTCAACCATTGCTTCACTTGACGTCGCCTGAGAACACCGGCAAGCACCACACCCAGTACCGATACCACAGGAATTAAAAGTGCCATTTGGTAAATATTCAGATAGGCTTCAACCTTTTCGGCCTCTCCCATGTTACGAATATCTGCAAATTGAATCAGATTCACTAAAGAGACGGCGATCAGACCTCCGATAATTGCCACACGCCCAAGAGTCTGCATCGTCGTGTGCATTAAGCGGATATGCTGACCGTCAAACGCCTGACCATCATCGTCTAACAGAGGGACAGCCTCAACAGTCATCGCATCGGCCACTACATCCTGCAGTACATATCCGACTGGAGTCAGCAACACACTGATCACGTACCAGCTTTCCAGAGGCATCACTTGTTGCATGGCTTCTGGCGACCCCAAAAGCCCTAACATAATTCCGAGACTCACGCTGATCAATCCGGCCCCTAAAAAAACAAATCCCGTTTTCCAGCGCCACAATAAGTCAACCAAATGACCAAGCGGCATCTTCACCGCCCAGACCAACCCGGCCCAGAACCCCAACATGGCCAGAAATTCAGCTGAAAGCCCTAAATAGTCTTTCACGAAAAATGTACTGACAATTCCCGTCAGACCAGAAATTCCTGCAGCAAGATAGATCATCAAAGGTGGGAGATACGAAAGACGGATCTCTCGCCCTAATTCAAAAATATTGGCATCCAGCCAACGGTGCAACCAAGAGCCGAACGAAGAACGTCGAACCACCGACGAATTCTTATCTGAATCGTATTCCATTCACACCCTGATGATTGAGAGAACCATTCAAGAAACCCAACAATAAACTGCACCTGTCACCATGCCAGCGGACCTTTTACACTCGAAAACATTATAGAGACGTGGACGTCAGAACTGGCAACCAGCCTCCAATGCCTTTAAAAATCATTTCAACGGCGTACGATCCCGTAAACAGAGCCGTCACGCGTCCGGCGATATCGGTGTACCGCTGCAAGTAGATTTCATAGTGCCTTAAAACATGGTCATGGATAATTTTAAAAAGAATAATCGACAAAACCGCCACAAACAGTGCCAGCGCAATACACAGGCAAGCCAGGGCTGGTTCCAGGCGGCTACCGGCAAACACGCTCGCACTGATTGTACCAGGTCCAACAATCAGCGGCATGGCAATCGCACCCGATAATTGGGAGGACTCCGGACGAAGGGCTTCCATTGGTGGTCCCATTCCCAGAATCAGGCGAATACCAATAATTAAAAAGGTAATTCCACCAAAGATTTGAAATGAGGAAAATTGAACCTGCAGAACTTGCGCAAACAAGGCGTCACCGGCTAGGGCAAAGAAGACGAAGGCAACAAGACTGAGGAACGAGGCCCAAGTGAGCAGGCGTGAGAATCGACGTAGATCAAAGGCTTTGATGACCTCCAGCAAGTAAATGCTCAGCGTGAACGGATTGAGTAACACAAAAAATAGGAGAAACGTCTTAATAAAAATATCCATAAATTTAGATACGCTGAAGTGAGAGAATCCCGCATCTACGATATTCCCTCAATAGTCTCGTAAACGCTGATAGGGTGAGTTGGAACAAAGCGGTCATCCGATACACACCCACGAAGAGAAGTAGAGCGACGATCTTCTCCTGACGGATGAGAGAGAACTTGAAGGCCACCTTGAATGTCAGAGAGTTGGTAATGGTCAATGTGTAAGCGTGGGGAATAAAAAAATGACGGTTAGCTTGCAGCCTGTTTCAAACACCTACATGAAACATGGCTTCTCAGAAGCTTGATGTCGAAACTAGAGTCCACCTTTTATTGCGGTTTTAAGGGGACAACTTGAAAATCACGAACGAACACCTTAACAAGGGCATCCAGGGCTTCGAAAATTTTCTTAGGCCGTTTGGAACCGCCAAGTATGCTTCGACTCTCACTCCAGGTAATCGCTTGAGTCGAATGCTGATTGTGTTCAACCTTCACTCGCTGAAAAAGATGGAGCGTGACCGTAACACTTCCGATTTTGGCCACAAACATGGCGGAGTCTTCAGTTCTAGCGACTCGTATTCCCAGAATCGCCATATCGTCTGACTTGGACGGTTGTTGCTTTTTAGGAGAGTGTATTTCTTGGCGTAATTGGCTCCCCTCATCGACGGGAATCCCGGCCTTCCTAAGTTGCTTGGCCACATGCGCCTTAATCTCTTCTGGCTTCAAGGAAACCTCGTCCATATTCTCATAGGCAAGCATTTCAACCTGAACTCCAGGAACCTGAGAAAATGCGAGTCGATCAGGAAATTTGGGATGAGTAGCCCACGATGGAGAGAAATGAACCAGCGAAACGATAAACACAATCAAAACTTGAATAAGTCCCAATGGTCTCGTCATATGTTGGTCGCATTTCCTAACAACACCTGACATGGGACGAATTTATCGGTCTGAACATTTTGCATGAATTAACCTTTTCTTAGAGTTGATGCCCCAGTATCATATCTGGAGAATATCAAAACTCATCGCATCAGGTAAACCAGACCTCACTCACATGGATACAATATCCTTCTCGCTCTCCTATGTCACAGACCTCGACGGGACAGTATGACAAATTGACACCCACTGAAGGCTATAGACTCATGGTTCCGCAAAGACCGTTTCGATTTGATTCTGAAAGGCAGGTTCAATTGTACTCTCGATAGCATTGGGAACATTAAATTGTTGACCAAAATGAAATTTGGTAAGAAATTTTTTGAGAATCGCCTGTTCAAGACGTGAAGGAAATGAGGTGGGGCAGGGAATACGCAATAACAACGTGATTTGTCCTGGCTCGGGAAGTTGGACCGTCACTCGTGGCTCCACTGAAGGCGAATCCAGCCACACCTTCCCCTCCAAAGCTTTCATTTTTTTCTTGGCATCCTGAAGGTACGCCTGGCATTCCTCGTGTGCCGCTTCCAACAGAATCGTCTCCGCTAACTTCCAGTCATCCTTAATACTTAATGGAACGGTGATAATGTGAAGCCGATAATCCTTGATATACGTTTCATTCGTCAGCGGGTACCTCAGAAACAAACTGTTCGGAAGGACCATTGCCCGCCCGGTGTATTGGTGAGACGTTTGACCGGGTCCAATTTCCAGCAAGGTTGTCGTCAAAAAATTATGATCCACAACATTGCCTCGGATACCATTGATTTCTATACGCGCTCCTATAGAATATGCTCGTGACGCCGTTCGAAATATTGAACCGATGAGGCAATCCAACAACTCTTTTGTGGCAATCACAAAAGCCAGAGCAAATGCGAGAAGAGAAACTGCCGTGTTTTGT
>BQIX01000453.1 GCA_021604145.1 Nitrospirales bacterium | reverse complement strand
CAAGGATGATCATGCGGGTGAGACCTATCGGCTGGTCTATGCGGTCCAAATTGGGAAACGGCTATATGTCCTGCATGCGTTTCAGAAAAAGAGCAAGACAGGCATTGCTACATCAAAGAAGGATGTCGATCTTATTGCCAAACGTTACCGAGACGCATGTGATATTGAAAAGGAGTATGAGACATGAAGAAAAAAGGTCAGATCGAATTTGAGGAAAGCTCCGGCAATGTGTTTGCTGACTTGGGCCGAAAAGATGCCGATGAATTGTTTCTCCGGGCACGGCTGGGAGCGCAAATCCTCCACATCCTGCAAGACCGTGGCTTGAGCAAACAGAAAGACGTGCAAGAGGTCTTAGATATTGGACAGGCAGAAGTGTCCAAACTCTTGAACGCACGGTTTCACCGATTTTCTGAAGGACGGCTGATGAGCTTTTTGAATAAACTTGATCAGAAAGTGACCATCAAAGTTAGTCCGCGACGCAGAGGCGAAAAACCGCAAGAGGTGGTCTTTGCGTAACAGAAATCATTGCGATCTACTTAAAAAATTTGAAGATATTTTCGAACTACCCAAACACCGCTGCCAGTCATGCTTTCAGTAGATTTCAATACACAAAAGTATGATTGGGCATACAGATGACAAATAGAAAATTATCTTTCAATCTCAACCGCTTAGAAATCGTGGCGCAGGCCAATAGAGAAACTTCGAACCAATTATTTAGAATTCTTGAGGATTGGAATTTCTTGCTTCAAAGATTTTCTGTAAATAGCAAACTGAAAATCAACACTTTTAACACAGGGGCGTTTTAGAAAAAGGCGTACAAGTCGAAGTGAAAACTTCGCTATAGTTCAAACTATGTTCTTTGTTCTTGCCTTTCATACCACAAATTTGCGTTAATTCCACTTTTAGCATTCCTGCAGAGAACGTTGTAAACCAGACGCCCATAAAAAGTGCTGTGAGATGCAAATAATTGTTTCTCTCCACCAATCAACCAAAGAATTTCCAAATCTTTTTTATCTAACCATTCCTTAAATAAAACCTTATTTATCAATGCAAAAGAGGGACCTTTCTCTGCGACACTGGGGTCAAGAAAAATTACTTCCCCTTTCTCATTGTGCCATGCACCAAAGCTCCCTTTCATGCGAGATAACTTCATGTCACTTATTAGTTCGCCAGCAGGCATATAGAAAGAAAGAGAGCTATCTAAGGAATGATCCACACTTCCACTCTCCCATTCGTATTGAGAAACAGGCACTAAGTATCTGGTGGGAATAGGGCTATTCCAGCCATCGTCTTTTTCAACCCAGTTCGTCATGAAACGGCAAGAAGGGTGCCATGGATACTCGCCCAAGAAACCTTGATGCTGCGTTGAAGGAACGTATACTGTATGTGGGTCGACTAAGTTTTTGTCCCCAATCTCATTTTTAATTTTTTCAAAATCACTTTTCTTTGTGATTATTGAATTTATTCTGAACCACGCATCGAGCCGAGGTGGGTTTTTCTCAGACTCATCTTCTTGTTTTTGCATCCAAAAACCTTTGAGCACTAGCCATTTTCCGACATTCTGCGGATCAGATATTTCAAGAAGTTTTGGAAAATTGGGAATAGTCTGTTCAGACCACATAAATTCAAGTTGGTCATCTAGACTAATAATCCCTTCTAGTGGAAATCTATAACTCTGCCACCAAGTAGTTTCTCTGTTATAAAATGAGTGCCCCTCGGCATTCTTTCTGATCCAGATGGTGGGGTCTATATTACGCTTATGCATTTGCCAAGGGCCATAATACTTTTTGTCTTCAATGTCACTGTATCCCCGATCAATCCAATGAACATTATCTGATAATCGCGCCAGTAGTTCATGCAAGGCTATCCACTGATACTTCTTGCCTATCCTCTCCATGTAGCTGGAACCGTAGCCACCTGTCCTTCCAAAGGAACATCGTTTTTCAAACCCTTCAAAAAGCTTTTTTTCCCAACCAAGATTATAGGCGCGTTTACAAACCCATCTTTGGGCCCATTTTCTGCTAAATTCAGCTGGACGATTATTGGTTAGCCCCGAAAGCCACCTAAAATATTCCTTCTGCTCCTCATTGAGTTTTTCTTCTATTTTTTCTCTAAGAGACTGCTCTTTTTTCTGTTCTTTTTCTCGCTCTTTCCGAACAAGATCCATTAATTCCTGATCACTATGGATTCCCAAGCGTATTTTGAACGCATCCATATCAATCGTGTCGCTAGGAATTTTCTCAACTGGCTCTATTTTTTCTAAATATTGGGTTTTTATTCCTCCTTCTAAGAAATCCTCTGCAAATTGTTTTTTGTAATCGTACCCCGTTTTCAGTTCGGGATCAGACAGAAAAGTAGGCGACCAATCATGAATGCAACTCATTGTGTAATTTCCAAAATCTCCGGGAAATCCCATTAAAGAGCTCTTAATATGAGAAGAATACTCGTCTCCGTAGATCGTATCTATTTCTTCTTTAGAAGGGTTTTCGATTGGCCAATCGCTCCTGTATGGAGGCCTGAATGTATTAGGGTCAATACCGTGTGGGATTAGCTCTAGTTGCAAAGCGTATTCTAAAATGCCCCTTGCATAGTCACGCAAAAGAATATGCGGTATGGGCTCGCCATCCTTAAAAACCAGATCGTTAACCACTCCTGCAATCTCAGAAATCAATGATCTATCATCAATATTACAAACAATTCCATACGCCACTGCATACAAGCGCTCGACTAAATATAGGTCATTTACCTGGTGAAATTTACTGAGCAATTCTGGCAACAATTTAGGCTGGCTACATAATAATCGTACAAGAGATTTTGTAGACTGATCTCTAACTTTTCTATTAGATGTTGTCAGAAACCAAATTAACGTGATTGCACATAGCCTAGCTCGTTCTTCTTCAATGTCTTCTATCTCTCCGAAACAAGACCATTCAATGAGGGTCCTAATTATTGACTCAGCTTCTCCATCTTCTTCGATTTGATCTCCAAGTGCTATATGAATAGACCAAAAATGGTCACGTTCGGCCATTGATTTATCAATAAGGTTTTTATGTATTAGGTTTGCGTTCCAGGGATGATCGGGTTCTGTGGATAGCTTTAATAGAACGTCAAGAGCAGGAGAGTCATATTCGTAGCTCGTAAGGTTATTTAAAATCTCTAAAGTTCTATCAGTAAAAGAAGCGGCTGATCTCCAGATAACCGTTTCAGAAAACATTCTGGAAAGAACCCACTCATCAATCCGGTTAGCGAGCTCTTCTGGGATCAAGTCCGTCAGCTCTATGCTGTACTTCTCAGCTATAATTATAGAAAGGGCTTCAAAAATACCTTCAAAACGATAATAACCATTCTCTTCAATAATTTTTCTAAGCGGTTGATCTTTTGAAAATATTTCTTTGATAGTTTGTTCATCATATTGGTTAATAATTTGCTGAGATACGAAATGGTCACTAAATCTCTCGTAGGTAAATCTAACAACAGGATTTCCTTTACCCTGCTTATCATAAGAAATATCTTCCGATAACACCCCTTCATCTATTAATTCATTAAAAAAGCTGTCACCGTAACTTGGATTGGGATCAAAACCATTTATAAGTTTTCTCGCGTCTGCAACGGGCAAACCACTCAAGTTGTCAGGAAATATTTTAGATGCAAATTCTATAAGAGCGCTTTTTACAATTTCTTCGGCTGAGTTATATTTTTGGCATTGTTAATTTAAGATATATTCTAGTTCACCGTTCCATTTGGCCATCAAGAGCCTGACCGAATACCGCAACATCCTTTCGCTTTTGCTGTAACATTTTGTTTTCCGACGGAAGCGGGCCAGAAAATGCCGAAA
>BQIX01000452.1 GCA_021604145.1 Nitrospirales bacterium | reverse complement strand
CTTGGATGTCCCACATTCTGTCCCACAGTAAAGAAAAAATTATGACGATCCAGAGCCATATCAGTCGTCTGTGCCCAAATTTGCACAAATCCAGGATCGACATCAATATACGCTCGACGGGGAATGCGCATGAGAGGACATTGAGGTGGGAGGTGGCCACTGATGTTCATGAGAAGCTCCGCATCTGCCACGATCTGCAGCAAATGCGTTTCCGTCATTCCAAAGTAGCGTTCTCCATTGTTGTAGATGATGCAGTAATGATCTTGAAGCCCAAAATTCCGCGCAGTCTGGGCATGTTTTTCAAGGAGATAATCCAAGCTGTGGTGATGATTAACTAGATCGGTGGAATTTAAGAAGTCGACCCAAACACTCTCGATACCGAGTTTTCGTAACCCAAGCAAATACTGAAGCCAAACCCAGGTGGGGCCAGCAAACTCCGGGATGCGACTCGCTCCTCTCGTCCCTACGATGGTTTTGAACATGGCTCACTTCCTGACTCACTGGATGGTTTTCAATTCGCGATATGCCAGGAACGTTTCTATCAAAGTTTAGCGAATCGAGGGCCACTCTTTATTTGACTAAGTAACGTCAATCATGTTGCGTCCGTGGAAATCTAATGGCTATGGCCGTCATGTGTATGCCCATGGTCGAGTTCTTCTTTTGTCGCTTCTCGTACACCCACAATGTCTATATCAAAATTAAGGATGATCCCGGCTAAGGGATGATTGGTGTCAATGGTGACATTGTTCCCTTCGACTTTCTTGATGATGATCTGCTGTGAGGTGCCGTCCGGGGCTTTGGCCTCAAAGGTCATGCCGGCTTCAAGCGTTTCGACTCCTTCGAATGCCGCTTTTTCGATGACCTTGATCAGTTCAGGATCCACCTCGCCATAGCCGTCGGTGGGTTCAATTTTTACTTTCACCGAGTCTCCCTCTCCTTTTCCAGTCAGTGCTTTTTCCAGCCCGGGTATGATATTTCCGGCACCATGTAAATATGACAGGGGTTTCGATTTTTCTGAACGATCAATAACATTGCCGTCATTGTCTTTGAGTGTATAGTGCATACGAACAACTGAGTTTTTTTCAATTAAAGTAGGCATGGGCTTTCCTTTCATTTATGAACAAGTTTCTGAGATGACCACCGAGCTTAACATTTGGTCTACACGATTCTGATATTGTTGGTAGGCATCACGGTTTTGCCCCGTGAATGTGATATTCCACGTGTCTTTCCCACAGAGAATTCTTACGCGACTTCCATAGCCTTGAGTGCCTTTATCAAGATCGAGAAATTTAATTGCGGAATGACCGGCAATTGTGGTTTCTGAGATTTTGCCATAGCTGGTGACGATTCCTCGTTTCTGAGCCTCTGTGAGAAAGTGTTGCCGTTCCTCGATAAGGAAGCGGGGCGTTGGCTTTGTGTCGAATCGTTCTTTCGCAATCATCACACGAAAGGCAGGGAGGTCTAACAACACATCCAGGGCGATTACGGAAACTTGAGTATTTCCCATGCCATGGAGTTGTTGATTGAGCATGCCTTGAATTTTCTTGGTACTGTCTGGGCCCATGGGTTTGAGGTTCGAGGGATAGCGGAACGATAATCCGTGATTTTCATACTTCTGTAGAGCATTGTCTGCCAAACTTCCCCCGGCTGTCGTCAATGAAAAGCCGAGGACGAAGAGGCAGAACCATAAGATATAATACAGGGTAAGTGTTTTCATCTTCGCTGACTCCTCGAATAAATTTTCAAATACGGAACCCTGACGTCATGAACGTGAATCGATGGATGATAGGGGGCTCTCCTCAAATACGTTCCCTTATGTGTTGCCGGGGTAGGGTGTGTAGGTTGAGAAAGAAAAGGTTGTGGTGCGGATCGTAATAATCAGGTAGATGTTAGGCGTCTGGATAATCGATCCACGTTTCTTTTTCGGCCAGGTATCGCTGTCCTTTGAAATTGATCCTGGTTCGGATTTTCGTGAATCCATGCTCTTGCAGTTTATTCACGACTTCGGTGATGGCGGCTTGCACTGTTCGATGATTGTCACTCTCAACATTCAAGGCCTCGTACATGATGCTTGTGGTATATCCCCGGTCGACACGCTTTACTGGCATTAAGCGATTAAAATAGCGATCGCTTGGATCTGTGCCTTCTAATTGATGTTTTTCGACGACGGCATTTCGTACTCGGAATGATAAGGGAAGGGTGCTCATGATGAAAACTCCATATGCATCAACCGGATATCGAATGACTTCAGGATTGAACTTGATCGTGATTATAGGTTTGAACGTGGCGACTCGCAAGTCGTGAAACCGTTTCATCGCCAACAGGTCCCCGGTTGACTTCCAAAAGAGGCAACACTTACTCTTTCTGCAGGGTACGTAAGCCTGCCAAAGTTTTTCACGTTATGTTGGGATGGCCAAATGGACCGTGTGTCACTTTCTGATGGAATTCCGCTCAATATTCCAAACTGCCTCACCGTACTTCGGATCATTTTGGTACCCGTTTTTGTCGGTTTTTTAATCTATGAGCACTACAACCACGCTCTTCTAACGCTGATCATTGCTGCGATAACCGATGGTTTGGATGGGGCGATCGCGAGAATGGCCAATCAACAAACCCGAATCGGGGCCTATCTCGATCCTCTTGCCGATAAAATTCTCTTAATGTCGGCCTTCTTAACGTTATCGGTCTTACATCTAGTGCCGGTCTGGGCCGTGATCATGGTGGTAAGTCGTGATGTCATCCTTTTGGCCGGGACATTGTTGGCACGTGTGACTGAATCGCCCGTCAATATTGACCCGACCGTGCTTGGAAAAGGCACGACCTTGTTTCAATTGATCTACATTACGATGGTTGTCCTCATGATGACCGGTCATGTGCCTGACTACACGATTCAACCGGTATTAGGAGTCATGGCTACATTAACTGTTGCTTCGGGTGCTCATTATCTTTATCGAGGAGTCATGAGTCTCAATAGCCAAGGGTAACTCGAGGATAGGCGCAAGTGATGATACGTGAGCGGATGGGACAACTCTTGTTGGAAGCACAGTTAATTTCTCAGGAACAAGTTCGCACGGCTTTACAAGTTCAAGAGCTGAGTGGCAGCCGATTGGGGAGTATTCTTGTTGAGATGGGCGCGGTCTCAGAAGCGACATTATTGCAGTTTCTCAGTCAGCAGTATGGTGTTGCTACGATCGATTTGTCGTCCTGTCAGGTTGACCGTGATCTTCTTGCACTGATTCCCGCAGACATGGCGAAAAAATATACGGTGGTTCCGGTTCGCAAGACTGGCTCGCGGCTAATGTTAGCGATGGTCGACCCTTCCAATACCAGTGTGCTTGATGAAATTAAGTTTCTTGTTGGCATCCACGTTGTTCCGATTGTGGCGATGGAATCAGATATTCAAGCAGCCATTCGTCGACTATATCGGCCGAATGAATATTTTGAGGATTATGGTGCAAACCGACAAGAAATACCCTCAAATAAGTCGATCACGGCCCCGAACCAACATGCTGTATCACTACACAGCTCAACCCAAGGATATGCGGGTGATGCCGGAGGTTCTTTCTCGATGTTTGCGGATCTTCAAGCTTGCTTAAAAGATGTGACGTCTGCCTTGCCATCAGGTGAAGAGATCGAAGGTGGAGTCGATGTTGCCGAAGAACGTGCCCCAATCATTCATCTTGTGAATCGACTGATCGAGCAAGCAGGAGAAGCGGAAGCCAGTGACATTCATATCGAACCGTATGCGGCTTTTGTTCGTGTCCGATTTCGTTTAGATGGTGTGTTGCGTACAGTGATGCATCTTCCGAAAAATGTCCATCGGGCCATAACTGCCCGG
>BQIX01000451.1 GCA_021604145.1 Nitrospirales bacterium | reverse complement strand
CAAGCCCAAATGGATGAAGTAATCCCCTCCATGTAACAGAATGCCGTAGTTAGTTACATTTTGGGATAATGTACGTATGGATTTTTTATCAGGTAGCGCCTAAGAAGTATGCTGTCCAACATATTGGTCAACAAGGCTGCGGATCATCCGTTGATATGGGACACTGTTTTTTTTAGCCTTATCCTTGAAAAACGCTACACTTTCCTTGCTCAACGCAAGTGTCACTTTCACCGTATCATCACGGGCAACAAGTTCAGACGGCGGCGGTAAAAAATCTTTAACGCGGGTTAAATTACCAATTGGCTTATCCGTGTTCACGGTTTTCTTCTTCATAATATTTGCTCCATTTTCTCCAGCATCCGGCCCCGAATATTCGGATGGTATTTCTTCTATACGTAAACCGTACGGTTAAAATGCGGTGACCAACTTTCCCAATACAGAACCAGCGTTCTTCCTCACGGCTATGTTTCTCATCATGCGCAATAATGCGGTTTTCATCGAAAAAGGCATATTGGGCTTCTTCAAACGCAACACCGTGGTCCTTTTGATTGGCGGCATTCTTCTCTTGATCCCATTCAAAACTCTGGTGCGTCATAGAGAAGGCTTAGCACATATCAATACATTATACCATACAAATGTATGTATAAAAATACATATTTCTATCACCAAAACCCTCTCAAATAGGGTCCCCCAGAAAATCGGCTTTTCAAAACCCGCATATTTAGTGGGTTTCTCGTCTAGGTGACATGCTCTCAAATAGGGTGTACCCATTCTGATGTAACACTACACTGTGTCCGTCACCTCTCCCGGTCATGTGACACTTTTCTCGGTTCTGTTACATTGGGCGCTACACGTCACATTATTATTGCAGCTTGTATGAATGAGGTACCATATGAAAATGCCTTTGCTACGCCAAATCATAAGTTGCTTAGTGTATACTTCGATGATGGCTGCATTAATAGGGTGCAATGATGAATCACCGTCTTCAAGAAGTGCAAGTGCATTAATAGATAGCATTGCACAATCACAAGAAGCTTTTCGCTTGGGGCACCATTTTATGAAGATAGGCGATGACGAAAAAGCGTTGGAAGCCTACTCTAGAGCAATTGAATTAGAGCCAGATTTCGCCGAAGCTTACGCATTCCGTGGTCAATTACACGTCATAATGGGACATTTTAGAGATGGGATTTTTGACTTAGACAAGATGATCGCACTCGATCCAAGTGCAAGTTCCTACCGGCTGCGGGCTGATGTAAAAGCGACAAACGGCTATTATGAAGAAGCAATCAGAGACTATAACAAATTGCTGGAACTTGATCCGAACAGCGCTGCTGTTTACAACAATCGTGGGACAGCCTATGGTGAAAATAAGGGCTACAAAAATGCGATTAGTGATATCACGCATGCTATTCAGCTCGCACCAAACGAGCCTGATTATTATTTAAACCGTGGAAAGTTTAAAATGTTACTTGGTGACTACGATAGCGCAATGATAGATGTCACAAATTGTATTCGGCTCTCGGGTGGTAATCCCGATCTTCGGCCAGGGGAGTCGCGGGAAGTCAATAAGACAAATTTCAACTGCATGCGTTTGCTAACTAAGCTTAAGAAAGCTAAGGCCCCATAATGGGTTTGGCCAATTAGGTAACAGAATTGGTTAATCTGTCCCCCTCCCGTTCATGTGACACTTTGACCTAATTCTTTAACATTTATGGACCCGGCCGTAGAATCCACATCCCCATAACCCGCAGGTTTCTCAACATTTCAAAACTTGGCAGTGCTGAAAATGTAACCGTTCCTTTAGGGGAAATGTTACATATTCGATCAAAAAATCTGCGGCTGAGATGGGCTTAAAGTTTAATCCGCTTGGCGAGATCAAGGGCTTTCCGCTGATCTACCCCGAGATAGACGGCGGTGCTACCAATACTTTTATGCCCGAGCAGTTGCTGACACGCCGCAAGGTTTTGGGTCTGGTCATAGATCACCGCTGATTTCGTGCGGCGCATCGAATGGGTACTATGTCGCTTCGGGTTAAGCCGCGCTAACTCCGCCCACTGCTTCACCAGATTAGCATATTGGGCACGGCTTAGGTGCGAGTGCGTTTTACGATTGCCGAGGCTAGTCCATAAAAAATCCGCGCCGCGTTTGCTGCTCTGTAATAACCAGTCGGCCAAACTATCTTGTGTTGCGGGAGAGAGGGCGACCAGATGGCCTTGATTGGTTTTCTGTTGGCGTACCTGAATTTCACTGACGACCCCGCCCTGATGATCCGTCACATCAGCCACGGTGAGCGGCAAGACATCTGAGGCGCGAAGCATCGTATCAATGCCCACATTAAAGAGGGCCAAGTCTCGGACCTTCTCTTCAGTCACTAATAAGGACCGGATGATTTGCACCTGATCGGGTGTGAACGGAGCCTTTTGCCCCACGGCTTTCCCTTTGTTCCACGGTCCCTTTTGAATTGGCGCTTTTGGTCGTTTCGTCATTAAAAGCGAAAGTAACATAGGGGATGGGTGGTGTAAACCATTGATTTTATGTCAGTCTCTATTTTCGCTTTTCACAAAAGCGAGAATTGAATGCTAGCTAACCATATATATTTATATTTTTTTGAAAGTCGCGGCTGGTCACTGCGTTTAAACGAGCCGCGACTTTATGAGGGAAATATTAAATAGGATATAAAAAAACTGCGATAATCTAGCCTCTTAACTTGAGGCATTATTTGCGGTATTAATCGATGCAATCGAATGTAAGGTTTCTGCTTTGATAATTTTGACAGATTTTCCTTCTTCACTTATTGCGAAGTCATAATATAATCTCCAGCCAGGCCTTGGATAAAACTTCCCTTCTTCTGCTTCCGGATAATCAGGAAAACTTATATCCTTTTCGTCTCCACCAAATTCTACTTTGACACTGCACCGTGCAGAAGTAGCTGCGATTGGCTTATGTACTCCACCTGCATCACAGGGATCAGCAAAGCAATCTTCTCCATTCCCCATATTGATACCACCAACGAAAACGCCTGTATTTTTTATGTAAGGCTCGGATAAATTATACCTACAAAGAGCCTGAAAAAAGCAGATTTTTATTCTAACATCTGTATCATTAACTACTTCCATAAGTTCTGTCCTTTGATACCCATCACATTCACCTTCGAGTTTGATTGCTTCACGAGGACTTTTGACTTTTAAAACTGCATACTTTTCTTCCATCTTCTTCCCCTCCTTTTGGTATAAATCGATGATTAATTTACTGCTATGCACAGAAAAATTTTGGAAGATAAGAAACCACTAACGGCGGGTTATGTTAACAAGTAAAGCTTAAAAAGCAAGGAATGGGATGAGTGAGGAGAAATTAATTTGAATTTCCGCTTTTTGCCAAAGCGAAAATATAATTCTCTTCATACCTGCCTATCAAAAGATACGGCTTCCCTCGTTTAGTACTCTCAAATAGGGTTCTCCAGAAAAAATTAATCATCATTGTTCATCAGCCTTTTCGGTTTTTTATCCCCATTTTTCGGCACTCTCATTTAGGGTGTACCCTATTTGAGAGCCGCAAATTGGAATGTCGGTGTCTTGACCATCTATTAGCCGCGCAAGTGAAGGATATGGATCTACCCCTTCACACACACCACCTGGCGAAGGGTATAGGCAATTTCGACAAGATCTCGTTGAGCATTCATCACATCGTGGATAGGCTTGTAGGCTTGGGGGGTTTCGTCGATGACATCCTTATCCTTTCGACATTCGACTCCCACGGTCGCCCTTTCATGATCAGCAATGGTGAATCGTCGTTTGGCTTCAGTTCGTGACATGGCACGGCCAGCTCCATGACTACAACTCTGAAAGCTT
>BQIX01000450.1 GCA_021604145.1 Nitrospirales bacterium | reverse complement strand
CATTTTCTTGACTGGTTATGCGGAAGTCTGTTACGTTTTTTTGTTTAGGTTCTATCGCCAAAAAGCATGGAGTTTTCAATGCAAATCAGCATAAACGGCAAACCGGAAACCATTGAAGCTAGTACGGTTTCTGATGTACTCAAAGTGAAGGAAATTGACCCACAACTTGTTGCAGTCGAGTTAAATACTGAAGTGATTGAGCGAGAACACATGACGACCACCACAGTCAAAGATGGCGATAAGTTGGAGTTCCTGTTTTATATGGGTGGCGGTCAGTGAACGCATCCCGGTTGACACACATTACAGAAGGTATTGGCTCGACTCCGTTGGTTCGATTGAATCGTCTCTCACCTCCTGGTGGAGCTACGATTTATGGAAAAGCTGAATTTTACAATCCCGGTGGAAGTGTCAAAGACCGCATCTGCCTCAATATGATTGATGAGGCAGAGAGTCAAGGTCGTCTCAAACCAGGCGGAACGATTGTTGAGCCAACCAGCGGAAACACAGGAATCGGGTTAGCGTTAGTCTCGGCAGTCCGCGGCTATAAATTGATCCTTGTCATGCCGGAAGGTATGAGTCTGGAGCGAGCGAGTCTCTTGTCCTCCTATGGAGCACAACTGGTACTGACACCAGCCCGCGAAGGTATGCGGGGCTCAATCAAAGAGGCTGAAAGTATTTTAAGTCAAAACCCAGAATATTTTATGCCTGACCAATTTTCCAATCAGGCAAATCCCGCCGTACACAAAAAGACGACGGCTCCAGAAATTTGGGAAGCACTCAATGGAAAGGTCGACGCATTTGTTGCCGCTGTTGGAACCGGTGGAACCATTACCGGGTGCGGAGAATACTTCAAAGAACACAATCCGGCAGCCAAGATAATTGCCATAGAACCCACCGGCTCTCCAGTTCTGTCAGGAGGAGAACCGGGACCGCATCGAATCCAAGGCATTGGGGCCGGTTTTATTCCAACAGTGCTGAATCGTACGATTTTGGATGAGATTATGACGGTGTCAGATGAAGAGGCCTATCAATACACCAAACAATTGGCCAAAAAGGAAGGGCTCTTGGTCGGCATTTCAGCAGGGGCCAACGTCTTTGCGGCACAAAAAGTTGCGGCTCAAATGCAACCGGATCAACATGTGGTCACCGTTTTATGCGATACGGGTGAACGCTATCTGAGCATGGAAAAATACTTTAATATTTAACTGACACAAATCTGAACTCCTGCAGTACGAAAAAAAATATCAGGAGCACGTCGCAAAATATCACCGGGCATAGACATGGATTTTTCTGAAGATCAAATCAATCGATACAGCCGCCACATCCTTCTGCCGGAGGTCGGTGGCAAAGGACAGAAAAAACTTGCCAAAGCCAGGATTTTCCTTGTCGGAGCCGGTGGACTTGGCTCACCTGCCGCATTATACCTCGCAGCCGCCGGCGTTGGCACGATAGGATTAATTGACAGCGATGTCGTCGACTTATCAAACCTGCAACGTCAAATTTTGCATCACACATCTGATGTGAATCGTCCCAAGGTCACATCCGCCAAAGAAAAAATCCTGGCATTGAACCCAGACGTCAATGTCGAAGTTTATGAGGACAGACTGACTTCTCGTAATGCCTTGGAACTCATCAGTCAATATGATGTCATCATCGATGGGGTCGATAATTTCCCTGCAAAATTCCTGATGAACGATGCCTGTTTTTTTGCGAAAAAACCCCTGATTCACGGCGGTATTCTTCGATTTGACGGACGAGTATTCACGATTATCCCTGGGCAATCTGCCTGTTTTCGTTGTATATTCAAAGAACCACCGGCACCTGGCCTTGTGGCCACCTGTCAAGAGGCTGGCATCATCGGTGTCGTTGCCGGAATCATCGGCATGACCCAGGCGACTGAAGCCCTGAAACTCATCTTGGGCATTGGAGAGCCGTTGACCAATCGAATATTAGACTTTAATGCACAGACGACCCACTTTAGGGAAATTCGTACCAAACAAAATCCGAAGTGCCAGCTCTGTGGACCACAACCGACAATCACAGAATTAATTGACTACGAGCAAGAAGCCTGTCAACTGCAACCCCGTGCTGGCATCAGCGTCTCGTAATATTTACCCACAGCTCTTGAAAGTGGGAGGATCGTGTTATGGCTAAAATGAAATCACTCGTTTGTCGCGAATGCGGAAAAGAATATCCAACGAAAGACATTCATGTATGTGAACTCTGCTTTGGTCCCTTGGAAGTCAAATACGACTATGATGAAATCAAGTCTTCCATATCACGTGAAAAAATTGAAGCCGGGCCCCAAAGCCTTTGGCGTTACATTGACTTACTGCCCGTCGAAGGACAGCCCACGGTTGGAAAATACGCCGGACTCACGCCATTAGTCCGAGCGCATAACCTAGGCGCCTATCTTGGCATTGACGAACTCTACATCAAGAATGATTGTGTAAATCACCCCACGCTTTCCTTTAAGGACCGAGTGGTGGCCATTGCCTTAACCCGTGCACGTGAGTTGGGATTTGAAACAGTCGCTTGCGCCTCGACGGGCAATTTAGCCAATTCGGTTGCGGCCCATGCCTCATCTGCCGGCATGAAATGTTACGTCTTCATACCTGGCGACCTAGAAGCCGCTAAAGTTCTTGGAAATTTAATTTACCGACCCAATGTCATCGAGATTGAAGGGACCTACGACGACGTAAATCGGCTTTGCAGTGAAATTGCCGGAGAACGACGATGGGCCTTCGTCAACATCAATGTTCGTCCGTACTATGCTGAAGGGTCAAAAACTCTGGCATTTGAGACCGCAGAGCAACTGGGATGGCGCGCGCCGGATCAAGTCGTGGTCCCCATGGCTTCCGGTTCCCTTTTGACAAAAATCTGGAAGGGCCTCAAAGAGTTTGAAAAACTTGGATTGATTGATCAAGTCTCCACAAAAGTCAATGGAGCACAGGCCGAAGGATGTTCCCCAATTGCCACAGCCTATAAAAACGGACGAGACTTCTTTAAGCCCGTGAAGCCAAATACGATTGCCAAATCTCTGGCAATTGGAAATCCTGCTGACGGCTATTATGCGTTAAAAACTGTCGCAGAAAGCCATGGCGCCATGGATTCCGTGACTGACGATGAAGTTGTCGAAGGTATTAAGCTTCTGGCTCAAACGGAAGGAATTTTTGCTGAAACCGCAGGAGGAGTAACCATTGGCGTGCTTCGCAAGCTCGCCAAACAAGGACTCATCAAGAAACATGATGTCACTGTGGCCTATATCACAGGCAATGGATTAAAGACACAGGAAGCGGTAATCGACTCCGTGGGACGTCCAATTCGTATCCAACCGAGCTTGTCTCACTTTACGAAGAAATTTGAATTAGAGGAGCCGGCATGACCAAAGTTCGCATTCCCACCCCGCTTCGACCAAAAACTGGAGGAAAGAGCGAGGTAGAAGTTCAAGCATCGAACATTTCTGAGATGATTGAAAGTTTAGAAACGTCGTATCCAGGCATTAAAGAACGGCTCTGTGATGAAACCGGAGAAATTCGTCGGTTTTTGAACATTTATTTAAATGAAGAAGACATACGTTTTCTTGAAGGGAAGAATACACCGCTGAAAGACACGGATGAAGTCTCGATTATTCCCGCCATCGCAGGGGGGACATAATGGCCAAATTACGATTCCATATTCGATACCCAGAAGAGAAAATTCCTGACCCTATTCTCTATGAGATTGGACACGAGTTTAAAGTCATGACCAGCATTCGCCGAGCTGACGTTCGTGAAACAACCGGGTGGCTCGACGTCGAGTTTACGGGAGAGGTTGATGAGATTGATCAAGCCATCTCGGGACTTCGTGACAAAGGATGTATTGTTGATCCA
>BQIX01000449.1 GCA_021604145.1 Nitrospirales bacterium | reverse complement strand
GAGACGCGATCCTTCCGACGTTCAATTTCCTGTTCCAGATAAGTGACACTAGCCTGTAACGCCTCAATCTCATTTGTCGTCGGCTGCCACACAATGGCATAAAACCCAGCCCAGATGAATCCAATTACCACAAGGCACAACATAAGACGTTGGGCAGGAGGTACTGCGTTGAACCAATTCGTAATCATAGCTTTGAACCTGGCGTGGTAAATTGAAGAGAAAATTTCTGCATAACATGGTCTTCATGAATTGTATGAGGTTGAGTTTCCATTCGGACCAGACGTCCAAACATTGTTGACTCTTCAAGTCTTTGGATAAATTCTCCGACGGCTTTGTGTGACAAGGCGTTCCCTTCAATGGATACATCATCGCCTTCTATCGATAAGGCAAGAAGCCATAGACCTAACGGTTCCAGACCTCGACTAATCTCATCTAAAATGAATATCGGGAAATTCCGCTGGTTACTATTCTTCACTAATAATTGAGCGTGAGCCATCAATCGATCTTGGCGACCTTTCGCCTCCAAAAGCTTCTCTCCATTTTGCGTATTCACGGTCATGCTTGAGAGCATTTGCTCCTTGGAGTTTTTCTCTTGTCGCACCGCGTCCCTCCGTTCAAGCAACGAGCTGCCCCAGCTCCAACATACAATTCCACTCAACAGCACGGCCATAATCCCTACAATCAATGGCCTGTGTAAGTCTACGGACTCTCGACGCATTGGCAAGGGACACCGAGGCAGTAAATTAATCGCAATCATTGATCTTTGCTACACCGTAAGGCTAATCCAACCGCCACCGCTGCGACAGAAGGGAGAGAGTCTAATATTTTCTCTCGATCAGCCATGTCAGTCTTGTTGAGATGATGAAAAGAATTAATGATATTGACAGGCACGTGTAATTGCGAAGACAGGCGGGCGACAAGCCCGGGAAGGTGAGCATATCCTCCACACAACCATATCTGTTGAACCGCCTGACCATTCTCGTACAAATGACAATCATCCATAGCTCTTCGTACTTCATAAAGGATTTCTCTATAGACCTCATTCAAAAGTTCATCAAAGTCTGCTTTCGCTTCAACCTGTTCATTATCATCCGTCTCATCGACTCTCACACCTTGAGAACCTTCTTCCCCGAAAAGGTCATGATCCCATTCTCCTCCAAGAGCCGCATCTCGCATTGAAAAGTGCTCTGGCTTTCCTACCGTGATCATGTTCAGACCACTGGGACTCACATTTATTAATAGCCCTGGAGATTTCTCACTTACGTGGTCATGCAACGTATACATATTCGCTAAAGCCACACAATCAATATCGACGACGACTGGGCACAAGCCTGCTTGCCTGACCAATGCAACCCGTTGATCAACAATGTTCTTTTTGGCTGCCACGAGGTAGACCAGCATTGACGATTTGTGGTGCTGTTGAGACCTCTGAGGCACATAATAATCCCAATACACATCTTCACGTTCATAGGGTAAATATCGTTCCACCTCCCACTCAAGATGCCCCTTAAGTTCTTCTTCGGACATCCAAGGCATCTCTATCGGCTTCATGATGACCGAAGGCCCTGAGAGAGAAATTGCGACATTTTCCCCTTCAATTCCCATATCCATAATCAGACATCTCAGCACCTCCACAACTCCATATTCTTTACTGTTGTCGATCGGGGTATCCGTTTCGATCGAGACATCCTTTACTCGAACATCAGATAGGTGCCACTCTCCTGCGTGATATTTCAGTTGTACGATTTTGATCAGACGAGATCCGATATCCAACCCTAAGTAGTGCGAAGAGGGTCGAAATTTCCTGTATAGCATTGCCCAAAACGGCTGAATGGACTTGTCGTACTTCTTTGTAAAAAAACGTGTCATTCTGTGTTCCAGTACAAAATACTTATTGTTGGATAATGTGTCGTGCTCTCAACGTCAGAACATACGAGAGTCTTCGCCCTCAGCACACTCGCTGAAAACTAAAGGTTCCTACTTTTCAAACAGTCAAAAAAAGAACGTCCACAATTACTTACACTTTCTAGACTCCTGAAGTGAAATGCCATAAATCAGCAATGAAGGCGGACAGCCTGACTCGAATGCTTGACGCTGTATGAGATTCAGAAATAGCCAGAAATGAGTTTGAGAGTCAAGCCAGACTGAGAGGCAGGAAACGCGCAGGAGGAGAGAACAGGAAAGGTAATCTCAAAAACGAAAAGAAGAAGGGAAAATCTTCACGATTTCTTCAAGAATACGAAAGAAGGCGCTGAGATGTCATGATAGAGAAACATCAAACTTTTTCTGTTTCGGTCGAGGTACTCACGATTTCTCGATGGCGCAATAAAGCCTTATAACCCAATTTCTCCAGCATCTCACCTAACTGAATCGCCATCACGACCGACCGATGCCGGCCTCCCGTGCAGCCAATGGCAATCGTTAAATAACTCCGTTGTTCACGCTCAAAGAGCGGGAGTAAAAATGAAAATAACCCCTGCAGATGCTGTAAAAACGACTGTGCTTCTACGGTCTCTAACACATACGTTTGAACCTCTTTTTCCTCTCCGGTAAGAGCTTGAAGACTTGGAACAAAGTACGGATTTCGTAAAAAACGAACATCAAAGACCATATCCACATTATAGGGAACACCATGTTTATAGCCGAAGGTTTGCAGCGTCACCTTCATTTTTTCTGTTTGGCTTCGCTCTTGATATTGACGCCCAATCCATTGCTTCAAATCGTGTATTGAGAATTCTGATGTATCGACGATTCGATCGGCCTGCTGGCGTAATGTTTGAAGACGTTCCCGTTCAAGAAGAATGCCTTCCATAACTGGCTGTTGAGGAAGTAGGGGGTGTGGTCTTCGAGACTCTGAAAATCGACGGACAAGGATTTCGTTTTGAGCTTCAAGGAACAACAGCTCAATTTGATATCCATGACTTCTCAGACGCTCCAGATTACTTGAAAAATCTGAAAAAAATCCTCGTTCTCGGATATCAATCCCTAATCCAATATTTTTCACTTCTCCCCCTCGTTCAGCACACAGTTCAATAAATTTTTGAAACAAGGCAGGCGGAAGATTATCAACACAAAAAAATCCAATATCCTCAAGACATTTCAACGCTTGGGTTTTTCCGGAACCAGATGATCCCGTCACGATCACGAGTCGAAGGGCTGCTAACGCTTCAGAATAACCATCAGGTTTATCGTCGTTCGACATAAAATAATTCGCTATGCGTCGAGTGAATAAGCTCTCAGATTCATCCGTTGCTGTGGGGAAATCATGAGGATATCGCTTTGCAGAAATTCACAGTTTCTCTCCTTTGCTTCAAGCGCCACACGATGCCTCACAATGCATGCAGGTGGTGTCTCGCGGGAGATTTATGACGGGATCCGTTTACGTTGACTCGCCGAAGCAATGTGTAATTCAGCTCGATATTTTGCCACGGTACGTCGGGCAATAATAATATCTTTTGTTCGCAAACGCGAGACAATCTCCTGATCTTTCAATGGACGGGTAGCATCTTCTTGAGCCACCATCTCCCGAATCATTTCCCGTACCGTCACAGAAGACATTTCTTCGCCATGCATATCAGTCCGCTGAATACCGGCATTAAAGAAATACTTTAATTCGAGAATGCCTTGAGGACAATGCATATACTTATTCGTAGTCACACGGCTAATTGTCGACTCATGCATTCCCACATCCTCAGCAACCTGTTTGAGTACAAGAGGGCGTAGATGTTGAATACCTTTTTCCAAAAAGGCTTCTTGAAACTTCACGAGACTCGTGACAACTTTCACAATAGTTTTATTTCGTTGATCAATACTTCGAATGATCCATTGAGCTCCCCGAAGTTTTTCTTCCAGGTAGGTCTTAGTTGACTCTTGGCCTTCC
>BQIX01000448.1 GCA_021604145.1 Nitrospirales bacterium | reverse complement strand
GGAACCAAACCCGCTGTTGTTGAAACCGGAGCTGTGATTAAAGTCCCACTCTATCTCGAAGCCGGCGAAGTTATTAAAGTTGATACACGAACACGGGAATATGTGGAACGTGTACGGTAATGCCAGGATCGGCACGAAGTTCCTCTTTCTCGTTTTGGCATGAAATGATCGGGGTTGTTGTATCCTTAACAATGGTGGCCTTGACGTATGAGTGACACGCAGCGAGAAGAAATTGAATCGCTCATTGACCTTCTGAATCAGCACCAACTGACTGAATTAGAAATTGAAAAAAAAGGTGTACGGATTCGTGTGAGACGAGAGCCGACTCCGCTTGCCTCCATGGCTTCTGCCGAGCCGGTCGGTCCGGCCGTTGACGTTGCGGTTTCTGAGCCATTTTCCCATCAGGTCAAAGCTGCAGATCAGGGAAAATTTATGGCGGTGACATCACCAATTGTGGGAACATTTTATCGTTCCCCGTCTCCTGATGCCGACGCCTATGTCGAAGAAGGAGATTTTGTGAAAAAAGGTCAAGTGCTCTGTATTGTTGAAGCAATGAAACTCATGAATGAAATTGAAGCTGAAACGGATGGAAAGATCGTGAAAGTGTTAGTTGAAAGCACTACGCCTGTTGAGTACGGGCAAACCTTGTTTCTCATTGACCCGATTGCGGTTTGATCGTTTTAGCTGTAGGAAATGTTCGCATGCTGCGCTTTGGTTCTGTTGACGAATAGCGAATCCAGCCCGCATGTCCTTAGTTCAATCATCCTCTCACTTTCCGCATTACCTCGTACCTCATTGCCCATGAGTTACATACTTGATCATGTCCTGAACTCTGGGTAGGGGACAGATAGCAATTCTCTCTTGAGTCGATCGAAGTGACTTGGATATGTTACGGTATGCTCGGATGCGGAATGTCACACGGTGCTGTGAGGATGCGGGAATCTACAGTTTGAAATCTCCCGTCACATCTACGCGTACTATCGAAGGATAGGTGATAAATCGTGTTTAAAAAAATTCTCGTGGCGAATCGTGGGGAAATTGCCCTTCGTATCATTCGGGCCTGTCGTGAGCTTGGGATTCGAACCGTTGTGGTCTATTCGGATGTCGATGTCGATTCATTACCTGTGCGACAAGCCGATGAGCATATTTGCATTGGTCCGGCCGATGGGACCCTGAGTTATCGAAATATTCCCAATGTATTAAGTGCGGCAGAAGTTACGGGCGTGGATGCCATTCATCCCGGCTATGGTTTTTTAGCCGAGAATGCGCACTTTGCCGAAGTATGCGAATCAATTGGCTTGACCTTCATTGGACCCTCTTCAGAACATATTGCGCTACTCGGTGATAAGTCCAAAGCTCGTCAACAACTGAAGCAGGCTGGCATTCCTGTTCTTCCAGGAAGTGATGGGGAAATTGATCCTGATCAGGATTGTCAGAAGATTGCCAAAAAGATTGGATATCCAGTGATTGTGAAGGCGTCTTCAGGCGGTGGAGGACGTGGGATGCGCGTGGTGACGAAAGAAGAGGATTTATTGCCAGCGGTGATGGCGGCGCAAGGCGAAGCCGAATCGTCATTTGGTCATGGAGGTGTCTATCTTGAACGATTCTTCCAAGATCCGCGTCATATTGAAATTCAAGTGTTAGCTGACCATCATGGTCATATTGTCCATTTGAATGAACGAGACTGTTCTGTCCAACGTCGCTATCAAAAGTTAATTGAAGAGTCTCCGTCCCCGGGTATGGATGATCAGTTGCGGAAAGACATGGGGCGTGTCGCGATCCAGGTCATGAAATCCGTTAACTATCATAATGCAGGGACCGTAGAATTTTTACTTGATCGTGATGGGAAATTCTACTTTATGGAAGTCAACACACGTATTCAAGTCGAACATCCAGTAACGGAAATGATTACCGGCATTGATCTCATCAAAGAGCAGATTCGAATTGCCGCCGGTCTTCAATTGTCATGTACTCAGCGAGACATTCGTGTGACCGGACATGCCATTGAATGTCGTGTAAATGCGGAATGTCCCGATCGGTTTACCCCAAGTCCTGGAACAGTTTCTCGGTATCATGCGCCCGGAGGACCGGGAATTCGAGTTGACTCTGCCATGGAGACCCTCGGGATCATTCACCCGTATTATGATTCACTTGTCGCAAAATTGATTGGACATGGGCGTGATCGTGACGAAGCTCTGGCAAGAACGAGACGCGCGCTTGATGAATTCATTATTGAAGGTGTCAAGACGACCATCCCTCTACATCGACGGGTGCTTGACCATCCAGACTTCCAAAAAGGACAGGTGTCAACGCGGTTTTTAGATCGACTGATGACCTCACGTCCTGTTTCCTAGACTCGCCTCTATGCCGACTTTTCCAATCCGCACTCCCCTGAGAGGACTCTATCTTATTTTAGACCAAAGTTTGTCGTCGACACGTTCGTTGGCTGACGTGCTGAAGCAGGCTGGTGAGGCTGGGGTTCTCCTCGTCCAATATCGAGACAAGCAAGGACCGCTGAGCGAGACGTATCAGCAGGCGATAATATTGCGTGATCTTGCCGGTAACATGGGCATGACGTTTATTGTGAATGACCGATGTGATTTGGCGAAATCTGTTGAGGCTGATGGTGTGCATTTGGGGCAGTCGGATTTGCCAGTAGAGGCGGCTCGGGAGTTGATGGGCTCCGATTGTTTGATTGGCATCTCAACCCATCAAGAAGAAGAGGTGAAGAGAGCCACAGAGGGGGGTGCTGATTATCTCGGGTTTGGCCCAATTTACGGAACGACTACGAAAATAGATCATGAACCACTTGTGGGACTTGAGGGGCTTCAACGTGTGAGGTCATGCACGACACTTCCCATCTTTGCCATTGGAGGGATCACGTCGCAAGTCGTGCCGGACCTGATCGCTTCAGGAGCTGACGGTGTCGCGGTAGCCTCAGCCATAGTCAAAGCAATAGATGTCGAGTCCGCCGTTCAACCGTTTATCGCTGCTTTTGAGTGATAAATTGAGCCAGCTTTTGAATCGATGTTTCTTGCTGTAGACTGTTGATTCCTTTCTGCCATCCTGCGCTAAAGGTCTTTTCAAATACGATAGGTCCATACACCGGAACACTACTTAACGTTCGAATGACCTCGACTGTCGATTGAATTTGCAATGCCTTGACACCTGACTGATCTGGCGATTGATCATGATTTAAGACAATGGCTAATACGGGAATCTCTCGAGCCTGTAATGCCTCAAGCGTCAGAAGGAGATGATTCACGGCTCCTAACGTTGCCCGTCCCACGACAATACAGGGGATTTGCAGCAATTTTATAAGGTCACGCACTTGTCGGTTCTTCGTGAGAGGAACCATGACCCCGCCGACACCTTCCATCAATATGTACTCATAGTGTTCAACTAATTTTCCATAGGCTGCTTGTATAGACTGAAAGTCTATAGTGCGTGCTTGTCGATTTGCAGCAGCAAGTGGCGCAAGAGGATCGGGAAAGTGATACTGACATACTGACGCAAACATTTGATTTGGTTCGATGGTCGTGCGAAGCCGATGAGCATCGGAGCAGGCAGCGTCAGCGAAATTCATGCCGGTCTCAATTGGTTTCATGAGACCGACGCGTAACCCCTGAGCGTGAATGCATCGAGCGAGTGCGGCAGTCATGGCGGTTTTTCCAACACCGGTGTCTGTTCCTGTTATGAAGATTCCGATGCCCATAGTTTCGAGGATATTTCTATAGTGAGGGCTAAATTCTTTTTGGTTATTATTGAATTGGTTACCAAACTCGGCTATCAAGATTCCAGATTTGTCCAGACATGCTTTCCATGAGCGCTAACTCAAAGACGGCCTTGGCGACGTCTGTTGTTGCAGGCGTGTTCTTGAGAAGA
>BQIX01000447.1 GCA_021604145.1 Nitrospirales bacterium | reverse complement strand
GCCTTGAAAAATTCCTTCAGCAACGCGCTTTTGGTAGGTCTTGCCTGTGATAAGTTTTTCTTCTGTTGGGTTGGAAACAAATGCTATTTCGGCCAGAATACTTGGCATCGTGGTCATACGGAGAACGAAGAATGGAGCCGTCTTCACTCCGTGGTCTTTGACCTTGTAATGCTTTCGTAATTTTCCTACTAAGGCCTTTCGTGCAATCCACGCTAAATCTCTGGATTCATCTATTTTTTTGTCTGCCAAGACATCGGCAAGTATAAATTGCCAAGCAGGACCATTATCTATCAAGGGTGTACCATTTTCTCGTGCCGACACTTCGAGGGCTCGAGGATCACTGGCCTTTCCAAAATGATAGATTTCCAAGCCTTTGACTGATTGCTTGGGATGCGAGTTCACGTGAATCGAGACGAAGAGGTCGGCTTTTTTGCTGTTAGCAAATTTGGCTCGATCCTCCAGTTCAATGAAAACATCTTTTTCTCGAGTCATGAGGACTTTTGCGTTGAGCTGTTCGGTAATCATGGATTTGAGTTGTCTAGAAACTTTCAGCACAATGTCTTTTTCTCTTGTCCCTTTTCGGCCTAGTGCTCCCGGGTCTTTTCCGCCATGTCCTGGATCAATCACAATGAGCAGTGGGTTGCGTGGCTTTGCAGTTGGGACCACCTTGACCGGTGTGAGACGTTTGGGTTTTGGTGCAGGTTTTTTGACCACCTGAGGCGGTGCCGGTTTAGTTTGAGGTGGAGGAGGCGCAGAAGAAGGAAAAAGGTCTAAGACCAGGCGATTCGGGTTTTTCAAGGTCAAGACTTGATATTTATCGAGCGTCGAGAGATCGACCGTGATCGTGACGGGTTTATTCCATTGTCGAGCGAGTTGAACCGCTTGTGGGAACCCTTTTTTTTGAGTCTTTTTATAGGCTTGTGTACTGAGACGGGTATTGTCTAATTCAAACACCACTTGTTCTGGTTTTATCGTGCTTCGCTTTTTGAAATGGATGTGGCCTTTGAGGTCAATCACCAGCCTGGTGTGGTCTGGATACTTGTGGAAGCGAACGTTTTGGATCATCGACGACGACGATTTTCGAGCTTTCTGAGAACGAGATGACTTCTTTGTTGCAACAGGATGGACGAAGGGTTGTATTTTTTGTTCAGTAAGACTTGCTGGAGGGAAGACGGGTTGGGGCACCCCAAAAGAGCTTGAAAGTGGAATTGGACCAAAGACGATAAAGAGGGTCCAGATAATAAGAATTCGTGGCAGTCGTGGCATAGTCTCTATATAACTATTTCTCAGATGTTTGCAGTCTTGTCAAGCTTCCTGAAAGATGGGATTCCAGAAATCTTGACTGAGCAGCAATCGTTCGATAGCCTGTGATTCATATGGCAACGCATGTCATCATTGATGGGTATAACCTTTTAGGCGCTTCAGATCGTAGTTCTCGCATGAGCGAAAAAAATGGAGAGGCCTCTCGTGAGGGTCTTTTGCACGATCTGGCAAGATATCAACATCGTGTTGGACATACGATTACGGTGGTCTTTGATGCATGGCGGCAGCATGGTGGAACTCAACATCATGAGCACCGAACCGGGGTGACGGTGATTTTCACAAAACAAGGTGAACAAGCTGATCAGGTGATTCAGCGTATGGTACGAGCCCAGAGCCAGAACTGTGTTGTGGTTTCTTCTGATCATGAAATTATGGCTACTGCTCATGCACATGGAGCGATGGCGCTTCGATCCCAAGTGTTCTTAGCAAAACTCCGAGAACAGACCGTGCCTTCACATCTTTCAGAATCTACGATGTTACAGGATGATCCTGACATGAATGAGATGCGTCGACGTGACAAAAAAGGGAATCCACGAAAACTTTCCAAAGCGGTACGGCAGCGTCTAAGGAAATTGAAGAAATTTTAATCTTCAACGAAGGTTGAATAGTCTCTTAGCATTGGTGGCCGTCATCTTTGCAATTCGTTCGAACGCCTCAGGATTAGCTCCTTCCTTTACTTCTGCAACTTTCTCTGCCACCTGTTTAATGTAGGCCGACTCATTTCGTTTCCCACGATATGGAACCGGAGTCAAATAGGGAGCATCGGTTTCAATGAGCAGGCGGTCATCAGGGACCGTTCTCACAATTTCTCGAAGTTCAGAAGCATTGCGAAACGTAATAATTCCAGAAAACGAGATGTAAAATCCAAGGTCTAACGCATTGTTCGCTAATGATGCATCTCCTGAAAAACAGTGGATGACTCCTCCAATTTGCGACGCGTGCTCTTCACGTAAAATCGTGATAGTGTCATCCTGAGCTTCACGAGTATGAATGACCACGGGAAGCTGGAGTTCATGGGCCAGTTGAATTTGTTCGCGAAACCGTTGTCGTTGGGTGTCACGAGGGGAATGGTCGTAATGAAAATCCAATCCAATTTCCCCATATCCAACGACTTTAGGATGTTTTGCCAATTCCTTTAATTCTCGATACCACGAGTCTTGGATATGTTTGACTTCGTGTGGATGAACGCCAATCGTGGCATAAACATTGGCATGTCGGTCAGCCAATTCAACTGCTGCGCGACTTGTCTCCAAATCACAGCCAATCGTGACAAAGGCTTCGACTCCGGCTTCCTCAGCACGTTCAAATATTTCAGCACGGTCGGGATTGTATCGTTCATCATCTAAATGAACGTGGCTATCGACAAGCATACCACCTCAATAAGTAAAAAGTTTCGTGAATGTACCATATTTTATGAGAACAAAGAAGTCCGGAGTCGAACGGACTTAGATTGGAATGTGATGCGAGTGTATAGGTGTCTGTCATGAGTTGGGATGAGCAAATATTCAGAAGCATTAATAGCCGGGCTGGGACGTCTGGAATATTGGACTGGATGATGTTTGAATTTTCGCAAGAGGGGAATTTGCTCTTTCCATGTGTTCTCCTCGTTATCTATTGGGGATGGACGAACTGGCGAGAGGCCAGGATTGCAGGGCCGACATTGGCGCTGTTGATTGGGTTCAGTGATCTCATCGGCGGTCAATTGAAGATTGCTATTGCCCGAGCCCGTCCCTGTCATGTTTTGGCGAGTGTCCATGAACTGGTTGGATGTGGAGGAACGATGAGCATGCCTTCAAATCATGCCGTCAATTCTGCCACGGCAGCCGCTTTTCTTCACGTGCTGTATCCACGCACGGCATGGATTACTTGGCCGTTGGTTGGGCTTATTGGTCTGTCACGTGTCTATCTGGGTGCGCATTATGTCACCGATGTGTTCGCCGGATGGACGTTAGGTCTCGTGCTCGGGGCGAGTATCGGTTTTCTTGTCGCCAAATCTTCATGGTTTGGCCGAGAAAAGAAGCCGTCAGTTGTCTCCGCGACGTAAAGTCCGTGTTGCTACGAAGAATGAGAAGAATGCGAATGGGTAAAGCTGGTATTCATTTCTCCATTCGTGAGTCGATTCAAGTCGCAATGAACGGTCTCAGGTTCCGTGCAGTGAGTTTCGAGCTGAATGGTATGATGGTGGATGCCAAAGTCGGCGATAATCATTGATTGAATACTGTTCAGGAGCACATCTTTTTTTTGTCCGTGCTCCGAATCGATTAAGACATGACAGGTCAACATAATGAGGCGTGGTTCGACGGCCCAAATATGGAGGTCGTGCACATTCTGAACGCCGCCAATTTGTTCGATCGCTTTCACGACATTGGTGGGATTGATGCTGGGTGGTGTGGATTCTAACAAAACGTCGAGCGACTCGCGAAAGATCGGCCAAGCACCTCTGGCTATGACGATCACAATGAGAAGACTAATGAGTGGATCAAGTGCTGTCCAGCCAGTATAGAGAATGCCAATGCCACAGGCTACGACGCCAAGTGAGACCCAGGCATCAGCGAGCATATGCATAAAGGC
>BQIX01000446.1 GCA_021604145.1 Nitrospirales bacterium | reverse complement strand
ACAGCTCTGGAGGCAGTCGGACTGACGCCACGGTCACACCATCGCCCTGACCAATTATCTGTCGGTCAACGCCAACGGGTGGTTATTGCACGGGCTACCGTGATGAACCCCCGCCTCATTTTAGCCGATGAACCGACAGGGAATTTAGATAGTGAGTCAGGGAAACAAATCCTTGGCCTTCTTGATCGACTCCACTTTCAGGGACATACCCTTATTGTCGTCACACACGACATCGATGTCGCCCATCGTGCAGAACGCGTTCTGATCATCAGTGATGGGCACATCGTGCAACGAACCAGTTCAAACAACCTCAAGAGCAGGATTTCAGTGACGGCCCCATCTTCATCGTAACCCGGATTAACCATGACCGCTAGAGATCTCGTAGGCTTCGCATGGGCCGCACTCAAAGGTCATCCGGTCCGAATCGGTCTGTGTTTGACTGGTATTGCGATTGGCATCATGGCCATCGTCGTTCTAACGGCATTAGGAGAAGGGGCACGTCGCTATGTGGTGAACCAATTCATGTCGATCGGAAGCAATTTGCTGATTGTGATACCCGGAAAAACAGAGACCACCGGAGCCATTCCCGGTTTCGCAGGAGCCCCGCATGACTTGACCATTATGGACAGCCAGGTACTCCGTCGAAACATTCGTTCGATTCAATTACTCGCTCCAATCTCGATGGGCACGGAAACGGTTCACTATGGTGAACGGCGACGGCAGGTTCCGATTGTCGGCACGACGTCTGACTTTTTAGAAGTACGACATCTTCGAATGGCACTTGGACAGTTTCTTCCAACGGGAGATCCACAGCGAGGTGCCCCTCTTGTCGTCCTAGGCCATCGTGTCGCACAAGAACTCTTTCCTGACACCTCCCCATTGGGTCAGCTGATTCGTGTCGCAGACTGGCGAATGCGCGTGATCGGCACCCTTGCACCACGCGGCACGCAATTAAGCATGGACATGGATGATTTAGTGATTGTCCCAGTGGCGACAGGTATGCAGCTCCTGAACCGCCATTCGCTGTACCGCATTCTTCTTCGAGTCCGAAACGTATCCGAATTAGAGACGACCTGTGACCACATTGTCGCAGTACTGGCTCAACGTCATGGAGAAGATGACACCACGTGCATCACTCAAGATGCAGTTGTCAGCACCTTCTCATCCATCCTCAATGCCTTGACACTCAGCTTAGCAGCCATTGGATTGATTTCGCTGACCGTCGCCGGAATTGGAGTGATGAATGTCATGCTCGTCGCCGTGTCGGATCGTACGGAAGAAATTGGACTCTTAAAAGCGTTGGGGGCGAGAAGCGGTCAAATTCTACTAATATTTTTGATCGAAGCCATCATCCTTTCTTTCGCTGGTGGCATGATCGGGCTCGCCCTCGGATGGGTGATCGTACAAGGCCTGATTACACTCTATCCAGCCATTCCCGCCTCCACTCCCCTTTGGGCTTCCGTTTCCGCGGTGCTGGTCTCAGTCGTCGTCGGTGTCGTGTTCGGACTGCTTCCTGCACGTCGTGCGGGAAGGCTTGACCCCATTCACGCACTGGAGCAGCATACATCATGAGATTGAAAGATCTCTTGTTCCTTTCGTTTAGCGCGATTACGGCCCGACCAACTCGTACCGGTCTCTCCTTGCTTGGCATTGCGATCGGTGTCATGACGGTGATTTTACTCACATCGATTGGTGAGGGCACACGCCGCTATGTCCTTACTCAATTTACTCAGTTCGGCACCAACCTCCTGACCATTACCAGAGGGAAAACTCAAACCGTTGGCATCCCAGGCGTTCTCGGTGGCACGACTCATAAATTGACCATCCAAGACGCCCAAGCCATTCGACAGCTTGATGGAATCATTCGAGTAGTTCCAGTGTCGGTAGGCAATGCCAGAGTTGAAACCGAAGGCCGAGGGCGGAGCGTTTCCGTTTTTGGAGTGACCGCAGAAATGCCTGAGCATTGGAAATTCTCCGTACGATCCGGCCGCTTTCTTCCACAGGGAGATCCATTTCGCCGACAAGCTGTCGCCGTCCTTGGACCAAAGCTGAAAACCGAACTGTTTGGCGACGCCCCGCCCTTAGGAAGTTTCGTTCGCATTGCAGGATATCGTTTTCGTGTCATCGGCGTCATGGCTCCTAAAGGCAATCTCCTGGGATTCGATATTGATGATGCGATCTATGTGCCTGTCGCTTCCGCCATGACGATGTTTAATATGGACGAACTGATGGAAATACAAGTGGCCTTTGGATTCGGTCGTCAATTGGAGACGATCACGCAACAGATTCGAGATCGGCTGATAGATCGACATCGGGGGGAAGAAGATTTCACGATCGTGACTCAGGCGGCCATGCTCGAGACGATGGACAACATCATGAACGTCATTACCGTCGCGGTCGCCGTCATTGCCGGAATATCAATCATTGTCGGTGCAATCGGCATCATGACGGTTATGTGGATGGTCGTGCGCGAGCGGACAGGAGAAATCGGACTCCTGAAAGCCACCGGAGCGACTTCAGGACAGATCTATCAACTGTTCCTCTGTGAATCGATAACCCTGGCCACCATCGGAGGCACCGTAGGGTTAGCACTCGGTTTGAGTTGTGTCCAAATCCTCCCCACATTCATTCCAGGAATTCCTGTTCATCCCCACCTTCTGTACGTCCTTGCCGCACTGTTTGTCAGCACCATGACTGGCATCTGTTCCGGAGTCATCCCAGCTCGACATGCCGCATCGATTGATCCAGTTATTGCTCTTCATACACCGTAATCGTTCTCTCCGGACCTCTCCTCGACTTGAGATTCGTTTTCTCCTGAACTGGTTATCCAATTTCCCCAATTCGCGTTGAAAAGAAAAAAGAGTGACTCATCAAGATAAGGCTGGTATGATTCTAAGATTGTCACCAGTGGAAACAGGTACGACACAGGTCACGACTTGAGATAAATGGAAGGGACTATTCCATGACAAAGCGTATACGTCTATCCCGCATCCTTATTGTTGAACAAGAACCGGTTCAAAGAGAAACCCTCATGGACCAGTTAAAGGATGAAGGGTATGACGTCATCGGAGTGGGAACCGCTCGCGAGGCGCTCGAACAAGCCAGACAAGACAACTTTGGGGTGGCCATCATTGAGTTACATCTGCCCGATCACAACGGCATTCAGCTCCTAGAAGAACTACGGACTGCGACGATAGGTATACGTGTAATCATTTACACCGAACACAGTTCATTGGACTCGGCAAAGGATGCCGTCAACTTAGGGGCCTTCGCCTATATTGAAAAGGGACAACGTTCCGGCGAACTCCTCCGTCAAGTCGATCGGGCCATGCGCAGTCAACTTGATCAGTATGCAAGAGAATTAGAAGAATCGGTCGCCGAACGAACGGCCACGCTTCAAGAGCGAGAAGAGCGTTTTCGGCAGCTAGCCGAACACATCCATGAAGTGTTTTGGTTGTCGTCCGCCGACAAAACTCAAATGTTTTATGTCAGCCCGGCCTACGAGGCCATTTGGGGCAGGACGTGTGCCAGCTTATGCGAGAATCCGGCCAGCTTTCTTGACGCCGTTCATCCAGAAGACCGTGAACGAATTCAACTAGCCATTCCAACGCAAATTCAAGGTACGTACCATGAGTCCTACCGCGTCATTCGACCGGATGGGTCGATTCGATGGATCGAATCTCGTGCCTTTCCTATCAAAAATGAGGAAGGCGACATCTATCGAATCGCTGGTATAGAAGAAGACATTACAGACCGAAGGCGGGTTGAGGAAGCGCTTCAAAAGACTGAGCGAACCTATCGTCAATCAAGCAAAATGGAAGCCATCGGGACTCTCGCCGGAGGCATTGCGCACGATTTCAATAATATCCTGACAGCAATCCTTGGGTATACCGAA